>DATAIU010000099.1:0-6444 GCA_036262495.1 Allosphingosinicella sp. | reverse complement strand
GGGAGCCGCACGAGGCGCTGTTCGCGGCCGCCGACGGGCTCTCCGAATATCGCCGCCTTGCCCCCGCGATCGCGCCGCTGCTCGCGCCGTGGGGCGTGGCGTGCATCGAGCTGGGGGCGGGACAGCGGGACGCGGTGGCCGCCTTGTTCGCCCGCGAGGGCTTCTCCAGCGCGTCCCGCAGGGACCTCGCCGGGATCGATCGGTGCCTCGTCCTTCGGGCTTGATCCAGGTCATCGTCTTTTCCGCTTGGATTTCCCTGCGGCACTAGCTACATAGGGCGCAGGGACGGGGCCTTTCACAGCAAAGCGAAGCGTGAGGCCAGCCGTCGCCGACCCCTGATTGCTAAGTCGTCCTTGGACGATCGCAGCGTAAGGTGGCGGAGGCCGCGCATGCGGCCGCCTGCCCGGGCGTCGTGCAGAACAAGCGGCCGGGAGGGGCCTGGCCGTCGAAGTGGCTGATTAGGACCACGAGGACGAGGACGCACTTTTGATCAACAATCGTCAGAACGGCCGCCGGCGCGGTCGCGGCGGCGGGCCCCGCTCGCCGAACCAGTCGCCGAACCTCGGCAACCGCCAGGACAACCGCTCGCGCGGCAATGCCGCCCAGCTGCACGAGAAATACAAGGCGCTGGCCCGCGACGCCCAGATGCAGGGCGACCGCGTCCAGTCCGAATATTGGCTGCAGTTCGCCGACCATTATTTCCGCGTCTTGAACGAGAGCCGCGCCCGCTTCGAGGAGCAGCGCCCGCGCCGCGACGAATATGCGCAGGACGAGGACGAGGATCAGGACGAGGGCGTCTCCGCCGACGGAGACGAGGGCGACGAGGACGAGCGCGACATGCGCGAGCCGGTCCGCGATCGTTCCGACCGCCAGCCGCCCGCCGATCGAAACGATCGCCCGGAGCGCAACGATCGGCCTGAGCGGAGCGACCGCAACGACCGCCCCGAGCGGCCGCGCCGCGAATATCGCGAGGAGCGCTACGCGGGCGATCGCCCCGACCGCTTCCGCCCGCAGCGCGACGACCCACGCCGCGAGGCTGCCGAGAGCAACGAGGAGCGGATCTCGCTCGAAGTGCTCCCTCCGGCCATCTCGGTCGTCGACGGCGACGCGCCCGCCAAGGCGCCGCGGCGCCGCACGCGCCGCCCGCGCGACGAAGGCGACGAGATCGCTCCGGCGGCCTGAGCCTTTCAACAGCCGAGTGGAGAGAGCGGCGGTCCCGAAAGGGGCCGCCGTTTTCCTGTATCTGTTCGCCGGCGAAGGCGGGACCCAGTCGTGCACCGCCTCGGAAGCCGGGCCCGGCCTTCGCCGGGGAACTAAGTGCGTTGACGATCAGGTGACATTGTAACATTCTCCCTACGAAGAACCCAGGGAGCCTGTCCATGCGTCGCCCGATCCTCTTGCTCTCCGTGTGCCTTGCGGCCCCGGCCCTCGCCCAGCCCGGGCCGGGCGACGTCTCCGTCACGATCTACAACCAGAACCTTGCGCTGGTGCAGGACACGCGCCAGCTCGATCTGCCGGCCGGCCGCTCGCGCCAGGAATTTCCCAACGTCTCCGGCCAGATCCGCCCCGAGACGGTGACGCTCTCGGGCCGCGACATCGGCATCGTCGAGCAGAATTTCGATTTCGACCTGCTCTCGCCCTCGAAGCTGATGGAGAAAGCCGTCGGCGAGGAGATCACCCTGGTCCGGGTCAACCCCGCCACCGGCGGCGAGACGCGCGAGCGGGCGAAAGTGCTTGCGGTGAACGGCGGCGTCGTCCTCCAGATCGGCAACCGCATCGAAGTGCTGCGCGACGACAGCCTGCCGGTTCGAGTCATCTTCGACCGCGTGCCGGAGAATTTGCGGGCCCGGCCCACCCTTTCGGTGACGCTGGAGACGGCGCGCGGCGGCGCCCGGCCGGTGACTTTGAGCTATTTGACGCCGGGGATGAGCTGGAAGGCCGATTACGTCACCCTGTTCGACGAGCAGGCCGGCAAGATCGACGTCCAGGGCTGGATCACGCTCACCAACACGACCGGCACGACCTTCGCCAATGCCGACACGCTGCTGGTGGCGGGCGATCTCTCGACGCGCCGCAACGATTATTACGAGCGCTACGGCCGTCCACCGCCGCCGCCCGGCAACCGTCCCGGAACCCAGACCGCGAACCGGGAGAATCTCGGCGGATTCTATCTCTATCCGCTCAAGGAGCGGACCACGATCGCCAACCAGCAGACCAAGCAGGTGAGCTTCCTCGACGTCACCGGCGCGGCGGGCCGGAAGGCCTATGTCTTCCGCAATTCCTGGCTCGGCACGCAGGACCAGGCGGCGAGCGCGGAAAGCGTGCTGCGTTTCTCGAGCGCGCGCGACCAGGGGCTCGGCGACGCGCTTCCGGCCGGCACCGTGCGGGTCTACCAGAAGGACTCGCGCGGCAACGCCCAGTTCATCGGGGAGCACGCGATCGGCCACACCCCGATGGGGAGCGACATCGCGATCACCACCGGCGAGGCGTTCGACGTCAAGGTGAAGCCGACCGTCGTCAGCCGCGAGAAGCTGGCGGAGGGCCGCTGGCGCACCACGATGCGCTACACGCTGACCAACGCCCGGCCCTCGCCGGTCGTCGTCGACCTGATCCAGGATGGCCTCTGGGGCGACGTCCGCGTCGTCGCGCAGAGCCAGCCCGGCGAGCGGACGACCGCGGACGAGATGCTCTGGCACGTCGAGGTGCCGGCCAATGGCGAGACGGAAGTCACGGCGACGTTCGAGACGCGTTACTGAGGCTCGGCCCGTGCGGCACCCTGTCCTTCTTTCCCTGGCCGCACTCGCGCCCGCCGCCGCGCTGGCGCACGGCGTCGCCGTCTCGCCGAAGCCGGAGGCGGTCTCGGTCACCGTCTATCGCAATCCCGACCGTCCGCCGGAGGACGCGCTCGATCTCGGCTGGGTCGGCGGCTACGCCCTGATCAGCGAGAGGCGCACCGTCTCGATCCCGGCCGGCGAGGCGGTGATCCGCTTCGAGGGGGTCGCCGGCGGCATGCTGCCGCAGAGCGCGATCGTCACGGGCCTTCCCGACGGCATCGTCGAGAAGAATCGCGACGCCTGGCTGCTCTCCCCGGCGAGCCTGCTCGACGCGTCGCTCGGCAAGCGCGTCCACATCCGCCGCACCTCGCGCGCGACCGGTGCGGTCACCGAGACGGAAGCCGCGATCCGCTCGGGCGCCGAGGGCGCCGTCGTCCTCGAGACCCCGGCCGGCATCGAGGCGCTGCGCTGCACCGGCCTTCCCGAGACCCTGGTCTACGGCGAGGTTCCCGAGGGCCTTTCCGCCAGACCGACGCTGTCGGTCCGCACGCGCAGCCGGCAGTCGATCCGCGCCACGGTCACGCTCTCCTACCTCGCCTCGGGGTTCGACTGGGACGCCAATTACATCGCGGACCTCTCGGCCGACGGGAAGAAGATCGACCTTTTCGCCTGGCTGACCCTGGCGAACGGCGACGAGACCAGCTTCGTCGGAGCCGACGCCCAGGCCGTCTCCGGCAAGGTCAACCGCGAGGAGGAGGACGACGAGATCGAGCTCCGCCGCGAGCCGATCAACCTGCAATGCTGGCCGCAGGGGACGACGACCAGCGACCTGCAGTTGATCAATCCGCCGCCGCCGCCTCCGGCCATGGCGCCGAGCGAGGACATCATGGTGACCGGCAGCCGCATGCCCAATCTGATGTCGACCTCCCCGCTCACGGTCCTCACCGCCGAGCAGTTCGAGCTCGGCGACCTCAAGCTCTACCATATCCCCGAGCCCGTCACGGTGGCGGCGAACAGCCAGAAGCAGATCGCCCTGCTCCGCCGCGCGAACGTCCCCGTCCGCCACGTCTATCGCGCGACCTTCGACGTGATGGACGGGTTCGAGGAAGAGCAGGAGCTCCCGCACCACTTCCTCCTCGCCACCAACAAGGCAGGTGAGGGGCTCGGCCTCCCGCTTCCCTCGGGCGGAGTCTCGCTCTTCGCCCGCGCCGGCGGCCGGACCATCCTGCTCGGCGAGGGCGTGTTTCCGCAAAAGGCGGTGGGCGAAGAGCTGGAGATCGATCTCGGCAGCGCCTCGATGCTCGCCAGCCGCTTCCGCTTCATCTGCCAGGCCGGCGGCCGCGCCGACTATGAGCTGATCCTCTCGAACAGCTCGCCGGCCCCGGTCGCGTTCGAGGCGCAGCTCGCGTTCAACGACATCAAGGCGAAAGCGAGGATTCCCGACGGGTTCATGCCCTATTGGAAAACCTCGATCCCCGCGAACGGGACGAGGATTCTGCGATTCAGTGCCGCTATTCAGGAGCCTTATTCGGGGGATGAACGGGCCGCGGCCGGTTGTTCTCGTCCAAAGCGACGAAAGTGAACAGACCCTCCGTGACGCGCACCTCGCGGGCGCCGCGGTCGCGTATCGCCACCACCTCGATCCGGATCGCGATCGAGGTCCGCCCGACCCGCTCGACCTCGGCATAGACCGAGATGAGGTCGTGGAGGAGGATGGGCGAGATGAACTCCATCGCCTCGATCGCCACGGTCGCGACCGCCCCCTGAGCCTCGCGCGCGGCGACGATGCCGGCGGCGATGTCCATCTGCGAGAGCACCCAGCCGCCGAAGATGTGGCCGTTCGAATTGATGTCGCCGGGGCGCGGAACGACGCGCAGGATCGGGTCGCGCCTGGCCTCGCTCACGGGCGCTTCTCGCGGCCCGAGGCGGCCTCGTCGTGCCCCGCCCGGTCCGAAAGGAAGAGAAGGCCCATGAGGGCGGTACCGAGAAGCACCGAAAGGCCGACGCCGGCGATCGTCGCGACGACCATCTGCCACGGCATCGCATCGCTGGTCGCCTTGAGATAGGCGACCGCCAGCCCGGCCGCGATCCCCGCCGCCAGCGCCATCCACTTCATCATCCGCCGGTAGCGCGCCCAGGCGAGCGCCGTCGCCTCGGGGTCGCGCGGGTGCGGATCGTGCTGCGGCATGGACGCCATTTGGCCGCGATCGCGCTTCTCATCAACCCCGGCCGGCGCCGCGGCCGCGCGCCCACGCCTTTCCTTTCGCCGTCCGGGATGGGACAATCGCCCGAGTCGGCAGCAAGGAGAGGTCCGATGACGATCGCAGCGATCCTGGAGGGGAAGGGGCGGGACGTCTTCAGCGTCGAGGCCGAGACCCTGGTGCGCGACGCCGTCGAGATCCTCGCCGAGAAGCGGATCGGCGCGCTCCCCGTGCTGGAGGGCGGGCGCGTCGCCGGAATCATGTCCGAGCGCGACGTCATCTACTGCCTTCGCCGCGACGGCGCCGCGATCCTCGATTGGCCGGTGGGCAAGGTGATGACCGCGCCGGCGATCACGGTCGAGCCGAAGACCTCGGCGCTCGGCGCTCTGTCGCAGATGACGAAGCGGCGGATCCGCCATCTGCCGGTGGTCGAGAAGGATCGGCCGATCGGCATCGTCTCGATCGGCGACCTCGTCGCCTACCGGCTCGCCCGGATCGAGCAGGAAGCCGAGGCGATGCGCGCCTATATCCAGAGCGCCTGAAAATGGTCCCGCGAGCGGGTTGAACCTTCCCCCCGGCTCCCCATCTAGGATCCGAAGGCGGCGCTCCACGGGGCGCCGTTTCTTTCGAAGCCTGCCGGGATCGAGCCTTCCGAGCGCGCCGCAAGGCCCGCCGCGAAGCTCCGGAAAGTTTCGGAAAAAAGCCATTGACGGCGGCAAATCGCCTCCATATATGGCCCTTCACCGGCGGGGCGGTTTTGCCCGACCCGTCTGCGTCTTCTCAATCGGTAACCCGGTTGCCCCGGTCATAGGGGCAGGAAGTCGCGTCGGCTCTTTGACATTGTCGGTTTAGATGAAGGGACATGTGGGCGGCGGCCCCGGTTACCAGCAGCCTCTGGGTGCAGGTGGATCGGGAAAAAAGCTAAGCCGTTCCATGGACCAATCGTATGAAGCTTGCTTCGGCGGTCGGTCCTACATGTCTCGTTACATATCCACAGTATATGTGAAGTGCAGGAACGGCTCCCAGAGATGCCGGCCTCCTTCTCGGGTTTTCCCCCGGGTCGGTTGTCGGACATTAACTTGAGAGTTTGATTCTGGCTCAGAACGAACGCTGGCGGCATGCCTAACACATGCAAGTCGAACGAGACCTTCGGGTCTAGTGGCGCACGGGTGCGTAACGCGTGGGAATCTGCCCTTAGGTTCGGAATAACTCAGGGAAACTTGAGCTAATACCGGATAATGACGTAAGTCCAAAGATTTATCGCCTAAGGATGAGCCCGCGTAAGATTAGCTAGTTGGTGGGGTAAAGGCCTACCAAGGCTACGATCTTTAGCTGGTCTGAGAGGATGATCAGCCACACTGGGACTGAGACACGGCCCAGACTCCTACGGGAGGCAGCAGTGGGGAATATTGGACAATGGGCGAAAGCCTGATCCAGCAATGCCGCGTGAGTGATGAAGGCCTTAGGGT
>DATAIU010000098.1:0-23151 GCA_036262495.1 Allosphingosinicella sp. | reverse complement strand
AGGAGCGCGAGGCCGCGTCGGATCTGCTCGGCCTGCTCACCCCCGTCATCAAGGGCTATCTCACCGACCAGGGCTTCAAGGCCGCGGTCGACGCCCAGCAGATCCACGGCGGCCACGGCTATATCCGCGAATGGGGGATGGAGCAGTTCGTCCGCGACGCCCGCATCGCTCAAATCTACGAAGGCACGAACGGCATCCAGGCGCTCGACCTCGTCGGCCGCAAATTGGGCGCCAATGGCGGCCGCGCCGTCCAGGCCTTTTTCAAGATCCTTGCCGAGGAAATCGCCGCGGCCAAAGGAGCGGGTGGGGAGGGAGCGGACCTATCCGCCGCACTCGAGACCGCCGTCGCCGACCTCCAGGCCTCGACCCTGTGGCTGATGCAGAACGGCCTGGCCAACCCGAACAACGCCGGCGCGGCCGCTTATCCCTACATGACTCTGCTCGGCACCGTCTGCCTCGGCTTCATGTGGCTGCGCATGACGAAAGCCAGCACCGCCATCCTCGCCAACGGCGCCGAAGACCCCGACTTCCACCGCGCCAAGCTCGTCACCGCCCGCTTCTACGCCGAGCGGGTGCTCCCGGAGACGGGCGCTCTCAGGCGCAAGATCGAAGCGGGCGCCGACAGCCTGATGGCCCTGCCCGCGGAGGCTTTCTAGCTTCGCTCCCGGACGCTCGCGAACTTCACTTTCGGCCAGTCCTGCTCGAAGCGGCCGAGCTCCCAGGCGTTGCGGATGAGGAGGACGGGAGCCTGGTCGGAATCCTCGGCCATGCTCGAGCGGTGGGTGTCGGCGAGGCGCTTCAGCTCCGCCGGGTCGTCCGAGGAGACCCAGCGGGCGATCTCCCAGGGGCTCGGTTCGAAGCCGAGGGCGAGGCCGTATTCGGCCTGCATCCGAGTCTCCAGCACCTCGAGCTGGAGCGCGCCGACCACGCCGACGATCCAGGCCGAGCCGATCGCGGGCTTGAAGATCCGGATCACGCCTTCCTCGGCGAGGTCCAGGAGGCCTTTCCTCATCTGCTTCGACTTCATCGGGTCGCCGAGCTTCACCCGGCGCAGGATCTCGGGCGCGAAGTCGGGAAGGCCGGTGAAGGCGATATCGCCGCGCTCGCTCAGCGTGTCGCCGACCCTCAGGGTGCCGTGATTGGGGATGCCGACGATGTCGCCGGGCCGGGCGAGCTCGGCGAGCTCGCGGTCGCGGGCGAAGAAGGTGATCGGGTTCTGGATCGCGATCGCCTTGCCGACGCGCGGGTTGGTGAGCTTCATGCCCCGCTTCAGCGCGCCCGAGCAGATGCGCATGAAGGCGATGCGGTCGCGGTGGTTGGGGTCCATGTTCGCCTGGACCTTGAAGATGAAGCCCGAGCAGCGCGGCTCGTCCGGCCCCACCGGCCCGCCGCGCGCCGGCTGGGCGCCCGGCGGCGGCGCGAAGGCGCCGAGGCCGGCAAGCAGGTCGGCGACCCCGAATTCGCGAAGCGCGCTGCCGAAGAAGACGGGGGTGAGGTCGCCGTTCAGGAAGGCGGCGAGGTCGAACGGGTCATAGCCCGCCTCGACCAGCCCCGCTTCCTCGCGGAGAAGCTCAACCGCCTCGGCCGGCAGCTCGCGCTCCAACGCGGGGTCTTCGAGCCCGCTCGTGGGCACGATCCGGCCAGGTACGGTACCCTCGCGACGGTCGGCGAGCAGGAGCCGGTGATCGGACAAGTGGTACAGGCCGTGGAACAGTCCTCCCATGCCCACCGGCCAGTTCATCGGGCGGACGTCGAGCTGAAGGGTCTCGGCGATCTCGTCGAGCAAGGCGAAGGGCGACAGGCCCTCGCGGTCGACCTTGTTGATGAAGGTGACGATCGGGATGTTCCGGAGGCGGCAGACCTCGAACAATTTCCGCGTCTGCGCCTCGATGCCCTTGGCGGCGTCGATCACCATGATCGCGCTGTCGACCGCGGTCAGAGTCCGGTACGTATCCTCCGAAAAGTCCTGGTGGCCCGGCGTGTCGAGCAGGTTGAACAGGAGCCCGTCCTTTTCGAAAGTCATGACCGACGACGTCACCGAAATGCCGCGCTGCTGCTCGATCTGCATCCAGTCGGAGCGGGCGCGGCGGCGGTCGCCGCGGGCGCGGACCTCGCCGGCTTCATGGATCGCTCCGGCCGCGTAGAGGAGCTTCTCGGTCAGCGTCGTCTTGCCCGCGTCGGGATGCGAGATGATCGCGAAAGTCCGGCGGCCGAGCGCGGCGTCGGCATCGGGTCGGGCACGCGCGGCCGCGGCGTCGATCATCTTTCGCTCCAGATGGGGAAGGCGCGCCACATAGGCGCGCGGGCGCGCTTTGTTAAGCCGATTCCAGCTGGGTGAAGCGCGTCGCAAGCACCGGCCGGGCGTCGAGATTCCCGTCTGCCTGCTTGGCGAGCACGGTCAGCTGCTGGATATCCTTTCCGCCGAGCGGCATGACGAGGAGTCCGCCCGGAGCGAGCTGGTCGACGAGCGGCTGCGGCGGCCATTCGCTCGCCGCGGTCACGAGGATTCGATCGAAAGGGGCGTGCTCCGCCCAGCCCCGAGTGCCGTCCCCCACGCGGATGTCGGCCCGGTATGCGGCCGCTTCGAGGCGCAGCCGCGCTCCTTCCGCGAATTCCTCGACGATCTCGACGCTGAAAACCTCGGCGTCGAGCGCCGCGAGCACCGCCGCTTGGTAGCCGAGGCCCGTTCCGACCTCGAGAATCCGCATCCCGGGCTCCACGTCCATCAGGTCGATCATAAGGGCGCCGATGAAGGGCTGCGACAGCGTCTTGTCGAAGCCGATCGGCAGCGGCGTGTCCTGGTAGGCGGCGACCGCGAGCTGGTGCGGCACGAAGAGGTGGCGCGGCACCTCGAGCAGCGCGCTTCGCAGGCGAAGGTCCATCGAGTCGCTGCCGATCTCGTCGGAGGCGAGATCGTAATGCATGTCGATGATCTCGACCATGTGACGGCGCAGCAGGGCCAGATGCGGCTCGCCCATCGGCTTCATCGCGGCTCTTCCTTTGGCGGCTGGGGTCGGGGCAATCGGCGACGGCCGCACGCGGGCCGCCCGTCGCCCTTCTCTCAAAAGCCCCCTTGCGGCGCAAGCCGCTCCGGGTCAGGGGCGGCGCCGGACCCGCGGCGACAGCATTCCGACGCGCGCGCGATAGGCTTCGTAATCGGCTCCGAAAAGGTCGACGAGGTCGCGCTCCTCGAACCGGATCGCGATCAGCATGTAGATCGACATTGCCGCAGCAAGCAGCAGATGGCCCCAACTCATCCGCGGCGTCGACCAGAAAGCGAGGAAGAAGCCGCTGTAGAGAGGGTGGCGGACGAAACGGTAGAAGAAGGGCTGGCGGAAGACGGGGGCCGCAGCCGCTTTGCCCTGCAGGTTGTTCCAGACCTGGGCGAGGCCGAACAGCTCGAAATGGCTGATCAGGAAGGTGCTTAGCAAAACGATGAGCCAGCCGAGCGCGAACAGCGCCCATAGCACGGTTCGTCCGACCGAATTCTCGACGGTCCACAAGTCGCCGGCGATCGGCGCCCAGAAGGCAAACATCAGGATGAGTGCAAGGCTTGCAAAGAGTACGTAGGCGCTGCGCTCGATCGGCTTGGGGACCAGGCGGGACCACGCCCGCTTGAAGCCCTGGCGGGCCATGACCGAATGCTGGAGTCCGAACAGCGCGACGAGGGCGAGGTCGATCCCCGCCGCGGCGCCCGCGCCGAGGTCCGCCCCGCCGCGGTCGACCGTTCGCGGAACGACGGCGAGATCGCCGACGAAGGCGATCAGATAGAGGAACGTCGCGAAGAAGATCAGATAGGCGAGGGCGCCGAACAGCAGATAGATGATGCGAGCCATGCGGTCCCCCGTTTCTGGCCGAGCTGCTGGGGTAGCATGTTTCGGGACAGGAACGAAGCCCGTGTCGCTTGATTCGACCGGCCAAAGCGGCGACTAGCCTTCCCGAGAGATCCGAAGATGCGCCTCAGCAAGCCCCTCCTGCGGCTCCCGATCCGCTTCGACCCCGAGGCGCTGGCCGAAGAGGTCCGAGCGCTTCCTGCGACGGCCTGGGACCCGCATCCGACCGGCTTCGTCGGAAACGAGGCGGTCCGCCTCGTCACGCCGCATGGCGCTCTGACCGACGCCGTCGAGGGGCCGATGGCGCCAACGATACATCTGCTGCGCTGCCCCCGGATCATGGGGGCCATGGCGGAGATCGGCGGGGTCTGGGGGCGGAGCCGCCTGATGGCGCTGGCGCCGGGCGCCGAGGTGCCGGCCCATGTCGACGCCCATTATTACTGGCGGACGCACTGGCGCATCCACATTCCCGTGGTCACCAACCCGGGCGTGAGCTTCACCTGCGGCGGTGATAGCGTGCACATGGCGCCGGGTGAATGCTGGGTGTTCGACAGCTTCCGCTGGCACGACGTCCAGAATCGCGGCGGCGACCGCCGGGTGCACCTGGTCCTGGACACGGTCGGGGGCGAGCGTTTCGCGGAGCTTCTCGCCGCGGCCGAAAGCGGCGCCGCCCCGCCGCCGAACCCCGTTTCAAAGGCCAGCCCCGACGCCTCGGCGCTCGCCTTCGAGCGAGTCAATTCCCCGACGATCATGTCCCCCTGGGAGATGCGCTGTCACGTCGGATTCATTGCCGAGGAAGCGGTTCCCGACGCGCTACTCCCCGCCGTGATGAAGCGGATCGAGCGGTTGATCGACGCCTGGGCGGCGCTTTGGGCGCGCTTTGGCGAGGATCAGGCGGGCGTCGCTGCCTATCGCGCCCTGATCGCATCCGCCCGGCGCGACCTTGTCCAGATGGGCGGGGCGCGGCTGCTTCTTCGTAACGAATTGCAGCTCCTTCTCGTCCTCGACCAGCTCGTCTTTCAGATGGCGCTCGCCCCGCCGGCACCTTCCCCCGGCGACCGGCTCGCTTCGTGAGCCATGCCTCGTCGCCGGCCCGGTACCGGGACCGTTTCGACAGACCCGTCTTCATCGTATCGACCCCGCGGTCCGGCTCTACCCTGCTGTTCGAGACCCTCGGTCAGGCGCCCGGCCTGTTCTCCCCGGGCGGAGAGAGCCATTGGCGGATCGAGGATATCGCCGCCTTCGCTCCGGCGGCGAAGGGCTGGGCTTCGAACCGGCTCACCGCGGAGGACGCAGCGCAGCCCGAGCCGGTCGAGCGCCTGGCACAGGCCTTCTGGAACGATCTCGGCGACCGCGACGGACGCAGGCCGCAGGGGCGGGTGCGAATGCTGGAGAAGACGCCCAAGAACGCGCTTCGGGTGCCTTTCTTCGGCGCGATCTGGCCGGACGCCCTGTTCGTCTACCTCTATCGCGACGTCCGCCAGACCCTGGCGAGCATGATCGAGGCGTGGCGCTCGGGCGCCTTCCGGACCTATCCGGAACTTCCGGGCTGGACCGGACCGCCCTGGTCGCTGCTTCTCATCCCCGGCTGGCACGGGCTGGTCGGCCGCCCGCTCCCCGAAATCGTCGCGCATCAATGGGGGAGGACGACCGACATCCTTCTCGACGATCTGGACGCTCTGGGGCCCGGGCGGGTCGTCGCCCTCGACTATTCGGACTTCCTCGCGGCACCGCAGGTCCATGCCGAGCGCCTCGCCGAGTTCGCCGGTCTCGGCTGGGACCGGACGCTCGGGGCGAAGCTGCCTCATTCGGTGACGACATTGTCCGAGCCGCGTCCCGACAAATGGCGCGCCTTGGAGGCTATCATCGAGAGCGCCGCGCCGATCGTCGAGAAAGCGGATGCCCGGGCGCGGGCCTTCCTGGCGTCGCGCTAGGCCGGCGGGTCGCCCCGCCCGGTCAAGCGGCGGCCGATGCGGCGCAGCGCCTTCAGGGCCCGGCGGGCGAGGAGGAGGAGCGCGATCGCGAACGCGAGAATGACGAGGGCTACGGCGATCGCGGCGCCGGGGTAGGCGACGGCGAGCGCGAGAAGCCCTCCGGTCGCGACGTCCTCCAGGCTCGACACGACGACATTGCTGACCGGCTCCGGGCTGGCATTCACCAGCGCCCGCGAGCTCGCCTTGGCGCTGTGGGTGAGAAGCGCCCCGCCGCCGCCGAGCAGGAAGGCAAGGATCTGCCACGCGGGGTCGCCCGCATCGACGACCGCGAGGGCCAGGAGCGCGCCTCCGAGCGGTCTGACGAAGGTGTGGACCGAATCCCAGATGCTGTCGATCCATGCCACCTTGTCGGCGAAGAACTCGGCCACGAGTCCGACGAAGGCGGCCCCGAGCACCCATGGATTGGCAAGCGTGGCCAGGGCAGCGAGATGCGTGGGCAGCTCGACCCAGCCGGTCCGCATGGCGAGGCCGGTTACGAAGACGCAGAGGTAGAGCCGCCAGCCGGCCAGCAGGCTGAGGCTCGCCGCCAGTCCCAGAATCTCGATGGCGCTCATTTCCCGAGCGTCGCACGCGAGGACGGCGAGCGCAAACGACCGGCCCGGTTGCCGACCGGCCCGGTTCCGCGATAATCGGCCTGATGCACAAGGGATCCTGTCTCTGCGGCGACGTCACCTTCGAGGTGGCGTGCGACCTGCCGCCGCCCGATGCTTGCCACTGCCGGATGTGCCGCAAGCATTCGGGTCATTTCTTCGCCTCGACCGACGTGCCGAGATCGGCGCTGACCGTCCACGGCGAGGACAAGCTGCGCTGGTTCCAGTCCTCCGAAAAGGTTCGGCGGGGCTTTTGCGCGACGTGCGGCGCGTCGCTGTTCTGGGATCCCGTTTTTCGCGATTGGACGGCGGTGGCGATGGGCGCGTTCGACGATTCGACGGGCACCCGCCTGAAGATGCACATCTTCGTCGCCGACAAAGGTGATTATTACGACATCGCCGACGGGCTGCCGCAGAACGAGCAATAGGCTGTCAGGCGGCTGGGGCGGCTCCGTCGCCCGGCGAGGCCCACCGTGCGGCCAGGCTGCGCTGCCAAAGCAGGAGAAGCGGGACCGCGCCCAGCTCCATCGCCAGGCCGAAGACGTGGCCGCCGCCGGGGGCGCCGTGGAGAAGCAGCGCGAGGAGGCGCGCAAGCCCGCCCATGATGACGATCGCGCTGAGCGTCGCATAGACGGCTCCCGCGCGCTCGATCCTGGGAATGCACGCCGCGAAGGCGAGTCCGATGCCGAGCAGCAATCCCGACAAATAGCGGAAATGGCTGTCTAGGCTGGCGGCGGTCGCGTCCGGGCCGCCGGCCATGGCCGGCCCCAGCGCGATCCCGGCGAGGCCGGCCCACAGCGGCACGAGGCACGCCAGACCCACTACCGCCTGAAGCAGACGGCGTTCCCAGCGCAATTCCATTGGCGTCTCCGATCCGGAATCTTCGAGGGCCGCGGGCCGTGGAATTTGCAAGGAAAATCGGGGCCGGTCTTCCCTCGGGAAAGCCGGCCCCGCCCTCGATACGCAACCTGAGGGGCCAACCGGGGCCGGTGCAAAAGGCTCACATCGCCCCTACGCCGCGCCGGCCGGAGCTGGCGGATTGCCCTTAGCGACTCGCGGCTTACGCTGACTGAACCGACCTGACAGGCAAGGTTCACCCGTGTCGCCCGCGTCCCGACAGCAGACTTTTATAAGAGGCTCTAAGCGGAAGCCCGGCGCCCTTCGTCGCTGTTCATGAAAAACCCGCCTGCTGCTGTGGAAACATATCCGGGCGCGGCGCTTTGTTCCGACTTTGGCCGGGGCCTCGTGAACGTTTTTCGAGGTGTGACTCGGGCGCCAGGCCGCCGCCGCTTCCTCTTGACCCTTCCGGCCCTCGCCTCTATCTAGCGCCCACACCCCATTCGCATCGGAACAGGACACGCCGTCGCGCAGCGTGTTCAACGCATTGATCGGGCGGGGTTTTCAAGACGCTGAAGCTGCGGTTCCCGGGCCAGGGGACTCGCGGCTTTTTGTGTCTTCCGGCGCCCCCATTTCCGGCGAAGAAGGCGATACATCCCTCATGGCGACCACCGCTCCCCGGGCCAGCGAAAACCGTTCGATGGCTTCCAAGCGCATCCGCAAGATCTTCGGCAACATCCACGAAGTCTCCGAAATGCCGAACCTCATCGAGGTTCAGCGCGAGAGCTACGAGCAGTTCCTCCGCTCGCGCCCGCAGGACGGCTACGTGTCGGGCCTCGAGAAGACCCTGCGCTCGGTCTTCCCGATCCGCGACTTCGCCGGCACCGCCGAGCTCGATTTCGTCCATTACGAGCTCGAGGACCCCAAATACGACATCGAGGAATGCCGCCAGCGCGGCATGACCTACGCCGCCCCGATGCGCGTCACCCTCCGCCTCATCGTCTTCGAGGTCGATCCCGATACCGAGACCCGCTCCGTCCTCGATATCAAGGAGCAGGACGTCTACATGGGCGACATGCCGTTGATGACCCACAACGGCACCTTCATCGTCAACGGGACCGAGCGCGTCATCGTCAGCCAGATGCACCGCTCGCCGGGCGTGCTCTTCGACCATGATCGCGGCAAGACGCACGCTTCGGGCAAATATCTGTTCGCCGCGCGGGTCATCCCGTACCGCGGCTCCTGGCTCGACTTCGAGTTCGACGCCAAGGACATCGTCAACGTCCGCATCGACCGCAAGCGCAAGCTCCCGGTCACGGCATTGCTCCACGCGCTCGACATGAGCTCGGAGGAGATTCTCAACACCTTTTACGACCGCGTCACCTTCGTGCGCGGCAAGAACGGCTGGGCGATCCCCTACGTCGCCGAGAACTGGCGCGGCCAGAAGCCGGCCTATGACGTGATCGACGGCGACAGCGGCGAAGTGGTCTTCGCAGCCGGCGCCAAGATCACGCCGCGCGCCGCCACCAAGGCGGCCAAGGACGGCCTCAAGAACCTCGTCATCCCGACCGAGGAGATTTTCGGCCGCTATTCCGCGTTCGACCTGATCAACGAGAAGACCGGCGCGATCTACATCGAGGCCGGCGACGAGGTCTCCGCGGAGAATCTCGAGAAGCTCGACAAGGCCGGCATCGACCGGATCGAGCTGCTCGACATCGACCACGTCTCGACCGGCGCCTGGATGCGCAACACGCTGAAGGCCGACAAGGCCGAGGATCGCGACCAGGCCCTCTCCGACATCTACCGCGTCATGCGCCCCGGCGAGCCGCCGACCCGCGAGACCGCGGAAGCTTTGTTCGCGGGCCTGTTCTTCGATCCGGAGCGCTACGACCTCTCCGCCGTCGGCCGCGTGAAATTGAACATGCGCCTCGACCTCGACGTCGAGGACACGGTAACGACCCTTCGCAAGGAAGACATTATCGCCGTCGTCAAGACTCTGGTCGACCTCAAGGACGGCAAGGGCGACATCGACGACATCGACAATCTCGGCAACCGCCGCGTCCGCTCGGTCGGCGAGCTGCTCGAGAACCAGTATCGCGTCGGCCTGCTGCGCATGGAGCGCGCCGTGAAGGAGCGCATGTCCTCGGTCGACGTCTCGACCGTGATGCCGAACGACCTCATCAACGCCAAGCCCGCGGTCGCCGCGGTGCGCGAGTTCTTCGGCTCCTCGCAGCTCTCCCAGTTCATGGACCAGACCAACCCCTTGTCGGAGGTGACGCACAAGCGGCGCGTCTCGGCGCTCGGGCCGGGGGGCCTGACCCGCGAGCGCGCGGGCTTCGAGGTCCGCGACGTCCACCCGACCCATTACGGCCGGATCTGCCCGATCGAGACTCCGGAGGGGCCGAACATCGGCCTGATCAACAGCCTGGCGAGCTTCAGCCGGGTCAACAAATACGGCTTCATCGAGACTCCGTACCGGCGCGTCGTCGACAACAAGGTCACCGACGAGGTCGTCTACCTCTCGGCGATGGAGGAGGCGAAGCACACGATCGCCCAGGCGAACGCAGAGCTTCTCAAGGACAAGGGCTTCGGCGAGGAGATCGTCTCTTCCCGCCGTGCCGGCGAGTTCCTGATGGCGCCGCGCGACCAGATCACTTTGATGGACGTCAGCCCCAAGCAGCTCGTCTCGGTCGCCGCGTCGCTTATTCCCTTCCTCGAGAATGACGACGCCAACCGGGCGCTGATGGGCTCGAACATGCAGCGCCAGGCCGTGCCGCTGATCCGCGCCGAGGCGCCGCTCGTCGGCACCGGCATGGAGGAGACGGTCGCGCGCGATTCCGGCGCCGCCATCGCCGCCCGCCGGACCGGCATCGTCGACCAGGTCGACGCCGCCCGAATCGTCGTGCGCGCCACCGGGGAGGTCGATGCCGGCAAATCGGGCGTCGACATCTACACCCTGATGAAGTTCCAGCGCTCGAACCAGAACACCTGCATCAACCAGCGCCCGCTCGTGAAGGTTGGCGACACGGTCCAGGCCGGCGACGTCATCGCCGACGGTCCCTCGACCGACATGGGCGAGCTCGCGCTCGGCCGCAACGTGCTCGTCGCGTTCATGCCGTGGAACGGCTACAATTTCGAGGATTCGATCCTGATCTCCGAGCGGATCGTGAAGGACGACGTCTTCACCTCGATCCACATCGAAGAGTTCGAGGTGATGGCCCGCGACACCAAGCTCGGGCCCGAGGACATCACGCGCGACATCCCGAACGTCGGCGAGGAAGCGCTTCGCAACCTCGACGAGGCGGGCATCGTCTACATCGGCGCGGAGGTCGAGCCGGGCGACATCCTGTGCGGCAAGATCACGCCGAAGGGCGAATCGCCGATGACTCCGGAAGAGAAATTGCTTCGCGCCATCTTCGGCGAAAAGGCGTCGGACGTGCGCGACACCTCGCTTCGCCTGCCGCCGGGCGTTTCCGGGACGGTGGTCGAGGTCCGGGTCTTCAACCGCCACGGCATCGACATCGACGACCGCACCCGGGCGATCCAGACCGAGGAGAAGGATCGCCTGAGGAAGGACGCCGAGGATGAGCGCTCGATCCTGAAGCGCGCGACCTTCTCGCGCCTTCGCGAGATGCTGGTCGGCCAGACCGCCACCGCGGCGCCGAAGGGCTTCAAGAAGGGCGCGACGATCGACGCCGCCGGCCTCGACGAGGTCGAGCGCTTCGAATGGTGGAAGTTCGCGGTCAAGGACGACAAGGTCCAGGCCGATCTCGAAGCCGTGAAGGCCCAGTATGACGAGGCCGAGACGGTGATTCGCCGCCGGCTCGAGGACCGGATCGAGAAGCTCGAGCGCGGCGACGAGCTTCCGCCGGGCGTCTTGAAGATGGTCAAGGTCTTCGTCGCGGTGAAGCGCAAGCTCCAGCCCGGCGACAAGATGGCCGGCCGCCACGGCAACAAGGGCGTCATCAGCCGCATCCTGCCCAACGAGGACATGCCGTTCCTCGAGGACGGGACTCCGGTCGACATCGTCCTCAATCCCTTGGGCGTGCCGTCGCGCATGAACGTCGGCCAGATTTTCGAGACCCATCTCGGCTGGGCCGCGCGCGGCCTCGGCCAGCAGATCTCGGAGATGCTCGAGGACATTCACGCCCGCGGCGCCGACTTCGAGGGCAAGGACGCCAAGGGCGTCCGCGGCAAGCTCAAGGACATTTACGGCTCGAACTACGACGCCGAGATCGACGCCCTGAGCGAGCCGGACCTCCAGGAACTGGCGATGAACCTGGTCGGCGGCGTGCCGATGGGCACGCCGGTGTTCGACGGCGCCCGCGAGGCTGACGTGTCGGCGATGCTCGAGAAGGCCGGGCTCGATCCGTCGGGCCAGGTGACCCTGTTCGACGGCCGCACCGGCGAGGCGTTCGACCGCAAGGTGACCGTGGGCTACATCTACATGCTGAAGCTCCACCATTTGGTCGACGACAAGATCCACGCGCGTTCGATCGGGCCCTACAGCCTGGTCACCCAGCAGCCGCTGGGCGGCAAGGCGCAGTTCGGCGGCCAGAGGTTCGGCGAGATGGAGGTCTGGGCGCTCCAGGCTTACGGCGCCGCCTACACTCTGCAGGAGATGTTGACGGTCAAGTCGGACGACGTGATCGGCAGGACCAAGGTCTACGAGGCGATCGTCAAGGGCGACGACACGTTCGAGGCCGGCATTCCGGAGAGCTTCAACGTGCTGGTCAAGGAGATGCGCAGCCTCGGGCTGAACGTCGAGCTGAACAGCCACGCGGTCGACGACGAAGGCTTCGCGGAAGCGGCCGAGTGACGATGAGAACCGCTCATCGTGAGTAGCCGACGAGCGAAGTCGAAGCGGCGTATCGAAGGACCGTCCTTCGATACGGCCCTCGACAGGCTCGGTCCCTACTCAGGATGAGCGGATGACATTTTCCAAGCCCCAGGCTTAGGAGCAGTAGAATGAACGAACTGACCCATTTCGCCAATCCGGTCGTCAAGCCGGAGACGTTCGACATGATCAAGATCGGCATCGCTTCGCCGGAGCGGATCAAGAGCTGGTCGTTCGGCGAGATCAAGAAGCCCGAGACGATCAACTACCGCACGTTCAAGCCCGAGCGCGACGGCCTGTTCTGCGCGCGCATCTTCGGTCCGATCAAGGATTACGAATGCCTGTGCGGCAAGTACAAGCGCATGAAATACAAGGGCATCGTCTGCGAGAAGTGCGGCGTCGAGGTCACCGTATCGAAGGTCCGCCGCGAGCGGATGGGCCATATCGACCTGGCCGCCCCGGTCGCCCACATCTGGTTCCTGAAGTCGCTTCCCTCGCGCATCGGCCTGCTCCTCGACATGCAGCTGAAGCAGCTCGAGCGGATCCTCTATTTCGAGTCCTACGTCGTCATCGAGCCGGGCCTGACCCCGCTCGAGAAATATCAGCTGCTGACCGAGGACGAGCTCCTCTCCGCGCAGGACGAATATGGCGAGGATGCCTTCTCGGCCGGAATCGGCGCCGAGGCGGTCAAGCAGATGCTGATCGACCTGGACCTCGAGGGCGAGAAGGAGATCCTGCTGAAGGACCTCGCCGAGACCAAGTCGGAGCTGAAGCCCAAGAAGATCATCAAGCGCCTGAAGGTCGTCGAGAGCTTCCTCGATTCGGGCAACCGTCCGGAGTGGATGATCCTCGACGTCGTGCCGGTGATTCCCCCCGAGCTGCGCCCGCTCGTCCCGCTCGACGGCGGCCGGTTCGCCACGTCGGATTTGAACGACCTCTACCGCCGCGTCATCAACCGCAACAACCGCCTGAAGCGGCTGATGGAGCTGCGCGCGCCGGACATCATCGTCCGCAACGAGAAGCGCATGCTGCAGGAGGCGGTCGACGCTCTGTTCGACAACGGCCGCCGCGGGCGGACGATCACCGGCGCCAACAAGCGTCCGCTGAAGTCGCTTTCGGACATGCTGAAGGGCAAGCAGGGCCGCTTCCGTCAGAACCTGCTCGGCAAGCGCGTCGACTATTCGGGCCGCTCGGTGATCGTCACCGGTCCGGAGCTGAAGCTCCACCAGTGCGGCCTGCCCAAGAAGATGGCGCTCGAGCTGTTCAAGCCGTTCATCTACTCGCGCCTCGACGCCAAGGGCCTCTCCATGACCCTGAAGCAGGCGAAGAAATGGGTCGAGAAGGAGCGCAAGGAAGTCTGGGACATCCTCGACGAGGTGATCCGCGAGCATCCCGTGCTTCTGAACCGCGCGCCGACTCTCCACCGCTTGGGCATCCAGGCGTTCGAGCCCGTTCTCATCGAGGGCAAGGCGATCCAGCTTCACCCGCTCGTCTGTGCCGCGTTCAACGCCGACTTCGACGGCGACCAGATGGCGGTGCACGTGCCGCTCAGCCTCGAGGCCCAGCTCGAAGCGCGCGTCCTGATGATGTCGACCAACAACATCCTCTCGCCCGCCAACGGCAAGCCGATCATCGTGCCCTCGCAGGACATGGTCCTCGGCCTCTATTACCTCTCTCTCGAGCGCGAGGGGGAGCCCGGCGAAGGCATGATGCTGGGCGACATGGCCGAGGTCCACCAGGCCCTCAACGCCGGCGCCGTCACCCTGCACACGAAGATCGTCAGCCGCGTTCCGCAGACGGACGAGCAGGGCAAGCAATATATGAAGAGGTTCGAGACGACTGCCGGCCGGATGCTGATCGGCGAAACCCTTCCGAAGAGCCACAAGGTGCCGTTCGAAACGGTCAACCGCCTCCTCACCAAGAAGGAGATCGGCGACGTCATCGACACCGTCTACCGCCACACCGGCCAGAAGGAGACCGTGCTCTTCGCCGACGCGATCATGGGGCTCGGCTTCCGCCACGCCTTCAAGGCCGGAATCTCGTTCGGCAAGGACGACATGATCATCCCGCACGAGAAGGAAGGGCTCGTCGACGAGACCCGGGCGCTCGTGAAGGATTACGAGCAGCAATATCAGGACGGCCTGATCACCCAGCAGGAGAAGTACAACAAGGTGATCGACGCCTGGAGCCGCTGCGGCGACCAGGTGGCCAACGCCATGATGGAGAAGATCAAGGCGCAGCCCAAGGACGAGAACGGCCGCATGGCGCAGATCAACTCGATCTACATGATGGCCCATAGCGGCGCCCGCGGCAGCCAGGCGCAGATGAAGCAGCTCGCCGGCATGCGTGGCCTAATGGCGAAACCGAGCGGTGAAATCATCGAGACTCCGATCATCTCGAACTTCAAGGAAGGGCTCACCGTCCTCGAATATTTCAACTCGACCCACGGCGCTCGCAAGGGCCTCGCGGACACCGCGCTGAAGACGGCCAATTCGGGCTACCTCACCCGCCGGCTCGTCGACGTGTCGCAGGACTGCGTCATCGTCGAGGAGGATTGCGGCACCGAGAACGCGCTCGAGATGCGCGCCATCGTCCAGGGCGGCGCGGTGATCGCGTCGCTCGGCGACCGGATCCTCGGCCGCACGCCGGCGGAGGACATCGTCGACGGCAAGACCAGCGACGTGCTCGTCAGGGAAGGCGAGCTGATCGACGAGGCGGCGGCGATCCGAATCGACGAGATCGGAGTCCAGGCCGTCCGCATTCGCTCGCCGCTGGTCTGCGAGAGCGAGCACGGCGTCTGCGGCAAATGCTACGGGCGCGACCTCGCCCGCGGCACGCCGGTCAATATCGGCGAGGCGGTCGGAGTCATCGCCGCCCAGTCGATCGGCGAGCCGGGCACGCAGCTGACCATGCGGACCTTCCACATCGGCGGCGCCGCGCAGCTCAACGAGACTTCGAACCTCGAGGCCTCGGTCGACGGCACGGTCGAGCTTCGCGACCTCCCGACGATCGTCGACACGCGCGGCCGGCGAATCGCCATGTCGAGGAGCGGCGAACTCGCCATCGTCGACATGGACGGCCGCGAGCGCGCCTCGCACCGGATCCCGTACGGCGCGCACCTGATGGTCGACCACGGCCATATCGCGTCGAAGGGCGAGCGGCTTGCCGAATGGGATCCGTTCATGATGCCGGTCATCACGGAGAAGGGCGGCATCGTGAAGTTCCAGGATCTGGTCGAGGGCAAGACGCTCGCCGAGCAGACTGACGAAGCGACGGGTATCGCCCAGCGCATCGTCACCGAGTTCCGCGGGTCGGCGCGCTCGAAGGAGGATCTGCGTCCGCGCATCACCCTGCTCGACGAGGATAGCGGCGAGGCGGCGCGCTACATGCTCGCCGCCGGAGCGATGCTGTCGGTCGAGGACGGCCAGCGCGTGGAGGCCGGCGAAGTGCTCGCCCGAGTCTCGCGCGAGGCCGCCAAGACTCGCGACATCACCGGCGGCCTCCCGCGGGTGGCCGAGCTGTTCGAGGCGAGGAAGCCCAAGGAGAATGCGATCATCGCCAAGGTCTCGGGCCGGGTCGCCTTCGGCAAGGACTATAAGGCGAAGCGCAAGATCGCGATCATCCCCGAGGACGGGGGCGAGCCGGTCGAATATCTGGTGCCGAAGTCGAAGGTCATCGACGTGCAGGAAGGCGATTTCGTCAAGCGCGGCGACAATTTGATCGGCGGAAGCCCCGATCCCCACGACATCCTCGAGGTGCTGGGCGTCGTCGCCCTCGCCGAATATCTCGTCTCCGAGATCCAGGAGGTCTATCGGCTCCAGGGCGTCAAGATCAACGACAAGCATATCGAGGTGATCGTCCGCCAGATGCTTCAGAAGGTGGAGATCACCGAGAGCGGCGATTCGACCCTGCTCGTCGGCGAGCAGATCGATCACCAGGAGATGCGCGAGATCAACGCCAAGCTGAAGTCGGGCAAGAAGAAGCTCGCCGAAGGCAAGCCGGTCCTGCTCGGCATCACCAAGGCGTCGCTCCAGACCCGCAGCTTCATCTCGGCCGCCTCCTTCCAGGAGACGACTAGGGTGCTCACGGAGGCTTCGGTGCAGGGCAAGATCGACACGCTGGACGGTCTCAAGGAGAACGTCATCGTCGGCCGCCTCATCCCGGCGGGCACCGGCGCGGGGATGAACCGGATGCGGATCGCTGCCACCAGCCGCGACGTCGCCCTCCGCGCCCAGCACCGCAAGCTCCAGGAGAGCCTGATCGCGGCCAATAGCGCGGCCGAGGAACATGCCGCCGAGCTTGCGCAGGGACCCGAGGCGGCGATCGGCGACGATCCTCTCGGCGCGGTGGCCCCGGAAGGCCACGGCACCGACGCCGACGCCGGCGAGTATCTGCAGAGCTGACGATGGGCGTCGTCCCGGCGAAGGCCGGGACCCCGGCGTGTGAAGAGCAACAGAGCCCTTCACCCTCCGGGGCCCCGGCCGGCGGCGGGGCGACGTAGCCCATGAAGCTCGCTTTCGTCTTGCTGCTGGTCGCGCTCATGATCGTGCCGGCCGCGATCACGGTCCGCCTGCGCCTCGCCCGCGTCCGGCGCGAGATGGCGGAGCGTGAGCGGGAGAGCGGTGACTAGGCGCGCCCGAGCCGCTATCGCCGCGGCGATGGACGCCGCCGACCTCCGCATCGCGCTCTTCAGCGGCAATTATAATTACATCCGCGACGGGGCGAACCAGGCGCTGAACCGGCTGGTCGAATATCTGCTCCGCCGCGGCGCCGCCGTCCGCATCTACTCCCCCACCGTCGAGACGCCCGCCTTTCCGCCCAATGGCGAGGTCGTCCACATACCGAGCCTGTCGATCCCGCGGCGCACCGAATACAAGTTCCCGATCGGCCTTCCCCACCGCGCCCGCCGCGACATCGAGGCGTGGCGGCCGAACGTTTTCCACGTCGCCAGCCCCGATCTCCTCGGCCACCGCGCGGTGAGCCTCGCCCGCGACCTCGACATTCCCGTCGTCGCCTCGGTCCACACGCGGTTCGAGACCTATTTCCGCTATTACGGCCTCGCCTTCATCGAGCCTTTGATCGAGGCGATCCTGCGTCGCTTCTACCGCCGCTGCGACGCCATCTTCGCCCCGTCCGATTCGATGGCGCAGCTGCTCCGCGAGCAACGGATGAGCTACAATGTCGGCATCTGGACGCGCGGCATCGACCGCTCGATCTTCCACCCCGGCGCCCGCGACATGGCCTGGCGGCGCGGCCTCGGCATCGCAGACGATATCGCCGTCATCGGCTTCGTCGGCCGCCTCGTCATGGAAAAGGGTCTCGACGTCTTCGCCGAGACGATCGACTGTCTGGAAAGGCGGGGCGTCCGTCACAAGGTTCTCGTGGTTGGGCAGGGGCCCGCGCAGGAATGGTTCGAGCGGCGCCTGCCCGACGCCGTGTTCGCCGGCTTCCAGCAGGGCGCCGATCTCGGCCGCGCCGTCGCCTCGATGGATGTCCTCTTCAACCCTTCCGTCACCGAGACTTTCGGCAACGTGACGCTGGAGGCGATGGCCGCGGGCCTGCCCGTGGTCGCGGCGATCGCCACGGGCAGCCAGAGCCTGGTGCGGGAGGGAGTCACCGGACGCCTCGTACGTGCCGGCGCGATCGACGGCTTCGCGGACGCGCTCGCGCTCTATTGCGACGACGAGATGGCGCGGCACGCGGCGGGCAAGGCCGGCTGCGAGGCGAGCAGGCGCTACGGTTGGGACGAGGTCAACCAGGCCCTGGTCGACGGCTATGTGCGCGTCATCCGCCAGCGCGAAGGGGGAATGCGCCCGCCCTTCAGGAGCCCGGTGCCCTAGGGTCGCTCAGCGGTAGGAATCGGGCCATTCGAGGGGAAAGAGCGCGCGGTACGGCCGCGCTTCCTCGACCACGCGCGCCACCGAGGGTCGGGCGAGCAGCCGCTCGTAATAGGCTTCGAGCCAGGCGTGACCGCGGAACGGCGCGACGATGTTCCCGTAGAACAAAGCCGGCGCTGCCGCGCAGTCGGCCAAAGTGAACTCCGCCCCGGCCGCCCAGGGCCCGCCATTGCCGGCCAGGCGGGCCTCGGCGATGTCCCAGGCCCGCGCGAGCTGGCGGCGGCTGTCCTCGACGCCCCAGGCGTCGCCCGCGCCGTCGGGGCGCAACCTGTCGACCACCACCTTGTTCATCGGCGCCTGCACATATTGGTCGAAGAAACGGTCGAGGATGCGGACCTCGAGCGCCGCGTCGGCATCGGCGGGCACGAGCGGGGGCGGACCGGGATGAGCGCGGTCGAGATATTCGACGATCAGGCTCGATTCGGGGATCGTGACCCCCCGCGCCTCGTCGCGAAGCACCGGGAACTTCGTCATCGGCCAAAGCGCCTCGAGCTCGGCGCGCTGCCCGGCGTCGGAAAGGTCGACTATGGTGGGCTCGAACGGCACCGCGCGTTCGTAGAGCGCGATCAGCACCTTCTGGCAGAAGGAGGAGAAGGGGTGAAAATAGAGGCGGTAGGCCATGCGCCCATGTCGTCCGAGCGCTCCGCCCGGTCAACATCTCCGTTGCGCAGCCCCAACCATTCATATCGCGTTCAACTCGTCTATGGAAAACCACGGTTCGTCGCAGCTTTTTCGCGACGAGTTGAGGACGAAGACAATGTTGAGGCCGATCGAAGGCGGCAGGCTTTTCTCCCACGATCCCGCTTTGCGGGGGTTCCAGCCGATTTACCGCTTGGGCGAGGTCAACCATTGCCCGGCCTGCGGCCGCACCCATTGGTATGTCGGTCGAGTCTCGGCGGAATGCGCCTTCTGCTCGACCGCAATCGCGCTCGCCGAGACCGGCATCGTCGGCGCCGGCCTGTTCCGCATCGGCCACCCGGTCCGTTACGAGGAAGCGGCGTGAATTGCTCTGAGCGGCGCTCGGTGGCATCCTGACGCCATGCGCCGCTCGATCCTCGCCCTCCTGCTCGCCGCGCCGGCGGTCGCCTTTAGCCAGGCTCCGCCGCCGCTCCACGTCGCGCCCCCGCAGCCGCGCGCTGAAGCGCCCATCGTGGGCGAGGCGCGCATGTTCATGGCCCGCTACGCGCAGGACCTCCTCGAGGGCCGCCGGGCGGAGCTTGCCGGCCGCTACGATCGCCGCGGCGCGTGGCGGGTCGGACCTTCAAAGGTCGTCTTCGAGCCCTGGAGCACTATCGAAGCCAATTATGCGCGGCGCTGGTCGGCGCCGTCCAGCTTCGAATGGCAGGATCTGGTCTACGAGCCGGCGGGCCCGGACGCCGTTACCGTGATCGGACGGTTCCTTTGGGGACCCGGACCCGACGGCCGCAAGCCGCCCGTTCTGTTCGCTTATTCGGCCTTGCTCGTCCGCCAGGACGGCGCGCTGCGCATCCGAATGGAACATGAATCGGCCGCCGCGGAGCCGGCGCCAAGGGCGCGCCGCCGCTAGCGCCACCCCGGCCGTCCGGAACGGAGCCGTAACCCGAGCGTTGGCCCAAGTCGTTCCAGTGGAACGCGATTTCGCTCGTTCCAGTCGGGAGCCGGTCTATGCGTTCGAGCCTCGTCCTTGCCACGGCCGCCGCCCTTACTCTCTCGGGCTGCGTCTCGACCCGCCAGGTCGCCGACGTCGAGTTCGAGCCGCCGCAGGGCGATTACAGCCTGATCGTCATGCGCCCCGACGTGACCGTCGGCCAGCTCACCGCCGGCGGCCTCGTCGAGCCGCGCGCCGAATGGACGGAGAGGGCGCGCGCCAACCTCCTCAAGGCGCTTGCCGACCAGCAGGCGGCGAGGGGCGGGCGCACCCGAATCCTCGAGACCCGCGCCGGCATATCGGGCGTCAGCGCCGACGAGGTCGCGGAGCTCGAACGCCTCTTCTCCGCCGTCGGCAGCTCGATCGCGCTCCACAAATATATGGGCGCGACCCTGCCGACCAAGCGCCGCCAGGGGCTCGACTGGACGCTTGGCGAGGACGCGGTGAAGTTCGGCAAGGCGACCGGCATGGACTATGCTTTATTCCTCCACGCCGAGGACAGCTTCGCCTCGTCGGGCCGGGTCGCGCTTCAGGTGCTCGGCATCGCCGGCTGCTTCATCGGCTTCTGCGCCCCTCAGGCCGGCGGCGGACAGTCGGCTTATGCCTCGCTCGTCGACCTGCGCACCGGCGAGGTCGCCTGGTTCAACGTCCTCCAGACCTCGAGCATGGCGCCCGGCGTCCAGTTCGGCGACATCCGCACGCCCGAGGGGGCCGCCCAGATGGTCGACCGGCTGCTCGGCCGGATGAAGGCCGGCCGCCACGTCAGGAACCGCCGGTGATCGAGGCCTCGCCCGCCGCCTGGCACGAAGCGCTGCCGCTGACCCGGCGGATGATGCTCGGCGGCCTCGGCTGCGCCTGCTGCGCCGCGCTCGCGGGGACCGCCGAGGCCCGGATCCGCCCCGCCGACATCAAGCCGCTGATCGAGCCCGGCCACCGTCCGACCGACAAGGACGAGCGCGGCATGTGGCAGCAATATCAGCGCGTCGAGGAGGAGATAGCCGGCTCGAACCTCCTCATCCGCGATCCGGCGCTGACCTCGTATCTGGGCGGCATCGCCGGGCGCGTCGGCGGCCCGGCGGCGAAGGACCTGCGCGTCTATTTGGCCCATATCCCGGAGTTCAACGCCTTCATGGCGCCGACCGGCTTCATGGTCGTCTTCTCCGGGCTACTTCTCCGGATGCGGGACGAGGCCCAGCTCGCCGGGGTCATCGCTCACGAGGGCGGGCATTTCCTCCTCCGCCACCAGATCCGCATGTGGCGGGACCTGAAGCGCAAGACCGCGGCGATGAACTTCCTCGGCATGGCCGCGGGCCTCGGCTACGGCGCGACCGGCATCTACGCGGGCGACCTCGTCCGGCTGGTGCAGCTCGGCGGCATCCTCTCGATCTTCGCCTACAGCCGCCAGCTCGAGGCGGAAGCCGACGCCATGGGCCTCAAGCAGATCGCCGCGACCGGCTACGACCCGCTCGCCATGCCCGAGACCTGGCAGAATCTGATCGAGGAGATCGAGGCCAGCGCCGAGATGCGCAAGAAGCGCCCGAAGCGCGGCTATTCGCTGCTCGCCACGCACCCCGCGCCGAAGCAGCGCATGGTGGACCTGCGCGCCTCCGCCCGCGAGGTCGCGACTCCGGCGGGGCGCGAGCGCGGCCGCGAGCGCTATCTGAAGGCGCTCGGCCCGCTGCGCCGCACGCTGCTCGACGACCAGGTCAAATTGAACGATCCGGGCGCCAGCCTCTATATCGTCCGCAACCTCGCCAAGGACGGCTGGAACGGCCTGCTCCGCTTCTACGAGGGCGAGATCTGGCGGCTGCGCGGCGCCAAGGGCGACAGCGCGCTCGCCGGCCAGAGCTATGCGGCCGCCGTTCAGTATCCGGACGCGCCTCCGGAGGCCTGGCGCGCGCACGGCTACCAGCTTCTGAAGGAGGGCCGCCGCGACGAGGGGACGGCGGCGCTGCGCCGCTACCTTAGCCTCGCCCCGCAGGCGCCGGACGCGGCCATGGTCCGCCACAGTCTCGGCCAATGACAGGAGGATTGACGATGATCCGCAGCTTCCTCCCCGCTTTCGCCGCCGCCGCGCTCCTCGCGGGCTGCGCAGGAGGCCCAGGGGGCGCAGGCGGCTACGGGTTCAACACCTACACGCTCGTCCGGCCCGGCCCCGAGGACGTCGCCCGGGGCTCGATGATCGTCACTCCGGCCCTGCGCTGGAACAAGGCTCCGCGCGGGATCGACCAGATCTACAAGGAGGAGGACTGGACCCTGAACGGGCCTTTGCTCGACGGCCTCACCTTCATCGGCGACCTCGAGAACGACAAGCGCATCGTCCAGCAACGGCGCAAGGCCGACCGCAAGGTCCCCAATTTCCGCTCCGACATGAGCCCCCCCGAGCTCGCCGGGATGATCGAGAGCTTCTACCGCGTCCGCGCCGGCGCCTCGGAGTTCAACATGACGGGCCTCGCCCCGCGCGATTTCGTCGGCAGCCCCGGTTTCCAGTACGATTACGAATATCTCGGCGGCGACGAGGTCTGGCGGCGGGGGAGGGCGGTCGGAGCGATCGTCGACGGGCGCCTCTACATGGCGCTCCTCGACGCGGTCCGCTCCCATTATTTCCCCGCCGCCCTCCCCGAATTCGAACGCATCGTCGAGAGCGCGCGTCGAAGGAAGTAACCGTCCGTCGATCATCCCCATTGTGCCGGCCGGCATAGTGAAGGATAAGGCGACGCGGCATGGACGGAACCCGCCTCGAACGGCTGACCGAGCAGCAGCGCACCTGCCTCCGCCTCGTCTATTCGCATCTGACCTCGAAAGAGATTTCGCCTTTGCTCGGCATCGAGCCCGGCTCGGTCGACCAGCACATCAAGGCGGCGATGCGGGTCCTCGGCGTCGGCGATCGGCGCACCGCGGCCCGGATTCTCGCCGAAGCGGAGGGCCGCGAGCCCGCCCAGCCGTTGGTATACCAACCGTCGGACATTGCGCCGCGCCCCGAACCGTTCACATTCGAGCGGTCGATCGGAAGCGGGGCTCAGGCTAGCTACAAGGCGTCCGGCGAGGTGGTGAGGGAAGAGCGGCAACGCTTTCACCTTGTCTCTCCGGGAGGGGCTCCTACGCTCCCGCTTCCGATCGGCGGCACCAGGCCTGGTGACCTTAATTGGCTGGCGAGACTGGCGTGGATCTTCGGGATCGCCATCGGGGTGGCGCTCGCATTCGGAGCCCTCGTCTCGGCGGTCGAAGCGCTGGCACGTCTCACCCGGGGCTAGCCGGCATCCACAATGACGCGATCAGAAGCGCGGCAGCCACTGCCGCGCAGGGGAGAGACTCATGCTCAAGCAACGCCGCGATGCCGCCATGAAGGTGGCGGAAAGCCTGTTCGCCGCCGAAGAGGCGATCGACGCCGCTCTGGCCCGGGCCGCCGAGCTCAACGGCGCCCTCGTCACCGCCCGCACCGACGCCAAGCTGTCGGCCCTGGTCGGCCAGGACGCCTTCGAAGTCTCCGCCTCGGCCTTCGCCGCTCTGGCCCGCGCGCGGGCGGACATCGTCGA
>DATAIU010000097.1:0-2289 GCA_036262495.1 Allosphingosinicella sp. | reverse complement strand
CGGATCATTCGGCGGCGAGGCGCTTGCGATTATCGGCGATGATGTCCTCGATCGTGCGCTTGCTGATCCCGGAATTGCGCCCCTCGTCGATCGCCGCCTGGAGACGCCTCAGCTTCTCTTCCTGCTCCTGGTCCCGGCGGACGAGGTCGCGGACATAGTCGCTGGTGCTGCTGTAACGGCCCTCCGCCACGCGGGACTCGGCCCAGCCCTTGAGCTTGTCCGGAATCGATATGTTCATCTGCGCCATGGCGATCTTATACGATTCTGCGCTAAAGTTGGCAACGGCCCCAGGATGCTGGCGGCGCCATGGCGCCAGCAACGTGCCATTTCCCGTCACCACTCGCCCACTCAATTCCTCGCTCCCGAGAGGAGGATTTTCCTACAGACCCCGGCATGCCCTAAATGATCCGCTCCTTTTCGAATCGGAAGGAGCAAGGATCATGAAGCGTCACGCAGGGCGGGAGCTCACGCTCGAGGAGTTTGACGACTGGGCGGCGGCGACCGATCGGGTCGAGGCGGTCGCCGAGGCGGCGGACGAGGAGGGCGGACCGAGCCTTTCGCTGGTGCCGCGGGCCGAGCGGAACGAGGTCTGGCCCACCGATCTGTTGCCACCAGCCGGGGCGGAGCCGCCATCGCCGCACTCCGAAGCCCCTGCCGAACCGCAGCTTTCCGCCACCCCCTTCGACGGCATCCCGCTGGAGGACAGCCGCAAGCGCCTCGCCGGCTGGAGCGCCGATCGGCAGCGGCTGTTCCTCTGCAATCTCGCCGAGAGCGGCTCGGTCCACCTCGCCGCCGCCGCCGCGCGCCTCTCCGCGCGCTCGGCCTATCGCCTCCGCGCCCGCTCGCCGGCCTTCGCCGCCGCCTGGGACACGGCGGATCAGCTCGCCGTCGGTCGGCTCTCCGCCCTCGCGTTCGATCGCGCGATCAACGGGCGAGTCGAGCAGGTCTGGAGTGACGGCGTTCTCGTCGCCGAGAAGCGCCTGCCGAGCGACAAGCTTTTGATGTGGCTTCTGGCCCGGCTCGATCCCCGCCGCTTCGCCGCCCCGTGGGAGCTTCGCAAGGACGGCGCGACCGATCCCCAGGCCGAGGCGCGGGAGAGCTTTCCGGCCCTCCTCGAGGCGCTCGATGACCTGGTGTCGGATTAGCCCATGGCCAGTGCGAACATTCGGACCATTCCGTTTGGCGGAGCCCGCGGCGGGACGGGTTGGTCACGCAGCGGCCCGGTGATAGCCTCGGCGCATGACGCTCGCTCCCGAGGCCCGGACCGCACCGCCTTCCGCCTCTCCGGGGCTCGTCCCGGGCCGGAGCTGCGGGAGCTGCACTTTGTGCTGCAAGACCGTGGCGGTCGAGGAGCTGGCCAAGCCCTCGGGCTCCTGGTGCGCGCATTGCCGGCCATCCCAGGGCTGCTCGATCTACGAGTCGCGCCCCGCCGGATGCCGCGATTTCCATTGCGAGTGGTTGCGCTCGGAAAGGCTCGGGCCCGAGTGGCGGCCGGACCGCGCCAAGTTCGCGCTGATGGTGACCCCGACCGGCCATCTTGCCGCCTGCGTCGATCCGGGGTTTCCAACGGCCTGGCGGCAGCCGGCTTATTACCCGGCGCTGCGGCGCTGGGCCTGCGAGCGCGCCGACAATCCCGCCTCGTCCTGGCCCGGCGTCGACGTCTGGATCGGAAGGCGCTGCATCCTTATCCTGCCGGACGGCGAGACGGACCTCGGGATCGTCGCCGCGGACGAGGAAGTCCGGATCGAGCGCAGAGTGACGGCTGCGGGCCAGGCCTATGTCGCCACCAAGTTCGCCGTGCGCACCCCGCTGCAACCCCACTGAGCGCCCATCGAGCCGTGTCCGCTTCGCGCGCCGCGTGCCCTCGAAAAAGCCATTTTCCTACAGTCCGCCATCTGTGTTCCAGACTGGCCTGGACTGACGCGGCTTCGGCCGTCGGCGGCAGCCGGGAGAAAACGCCGGAGATCGTGAACTTCGTGAACTTCACCTCAGGGCGGCTCCGGTCGGCCGCCTTCGAATCAGCGGCTGCGCCTGGACCCTGCGGGCAGCGAGCGGTTCAGCGTCACCGCCGCTCGCACCAGCGCCTTCAGCGCCTCCCCGTCGATCGCCTCGCCCTCGCGAATGTCGATGGCGCGGCGCGTGTTGCCGTCGAGGCTGGAGTTGAACAGACCCGCGGGATCCTCGAGCGCGGCCCCCCGCGCGAAGGTCAGCTTCACCTTGTCCCTGTACGTCTCGCCGGTGCAGATCAGGCCGTCATGCTCCCAGACCGGCACCCCGCCGGGGTTGCTC
>DATAIU010000096.1:0-22393 GCA_036262495.1 Allosphingosinicella sp. | reverse complement strand
AGCCGGTGCGCCTTGCCGATCACCGCGTTGCGCGAGACTCCGCCCAGCTCCTCGGCGATCTGGCTGGCGGTGATGCCGCGCGTCCAGAGCTCCTTCAGCCGCTCGATCCGCTCGTCGGTCCAGGACACGGGCATAGATGCGTTCCTTCGCGGCCTTGCCCGCCCCCGCCTCTGCCTCTAGCGACGGCGCGGTGAGCGACCAGCCTTCAAATTGGGTCAGGGCCGATCCTGGCGTGCCGGTGATCCGGAACGTCAATTGGGGCGGCCTCAAGACCCTCTATGTGAAGGAGGTGAGGCGTTTCTTCAAGGTCCAGCTGCAGACCGTCTGGGCGCCGGCGGTCACGACGCTCCTGTTCCTGGTCATCTTCACCGTCGCCTTGGGCCGCAGCGGCCGCATCGTCCATCTCGGTGGCCACGGTTTCCCCTTCGCCGATTTCCTCGCTCCGGGCCTGATCGTCATGGGCATGCTCCAGAACGCGTTCGCCAATTCGAGCTTCTCGCTGCTGGTCGGGAAGATCCAGGGCAATATCGTCGACTATCTGATGCCGCCTCTGTCGACCGGCGAGCTGATCGCCGCCCTGATCGGCGCCGCCGTGACGCGCGCGGCCCTGGTCGGCTTCGCCGTCTTCCTCGCCATGCAGCTCTGGCCGGGCGTCCATGCCATGCCGGTCCATCCGGGCGCCGTCCTCTGGTTCGGACTGATGGGGAGCATGATGCTCGCCTTCTTCGGCCTGATCACCTCGATCTGGGCGGAGAAGTTCGATCACGCCGCGGCGATCACCAACTTCGTCGTCGCGCCGCTCTCGCTCCTGTCGGGCACCTTCTATTCGATCGACAGCCTCGCGCCGGCCTTCCGCATCGTCAGCCACGCCAATCCCTTCTTCTACGTCATCTCGGGCTTCCGCTACGGCTTCCTCGGCGCCGCGGATTCGCCGATCCTGTGGGGCGCCTTGCTCCTGCTCGGGATCAACCTGCTGCTCGGCGCGGCCTGCTACACGATGCTCCGCAAGGGCTGGAAGCTGAAGAACTGAGGCGCACCGCCGTGTTGACGGCGCGCGGGGCGGATCACTAGAGGGAAGGCGGCCCTTCGGGGCCGTCCCTCTCGCCAGCCGCCGACCGGAGCCCGTCATGGCCATCACGCCGCTCATGCCCGTCTATCCGCGCTCGCCGGTGCGGCCGGTGCGCGGCGAGGGCGTCTGGCTCTACGGCGAGAAAGGCGAGAAATATCTCGATTTCGCGAGCGGCATCGCCGTCAATCTGCTCGGGCACGGCCACCCCCATCTGACCAAAGCGATCCAGGAGCAGGCCGCGACCCTCATCCACGTCTCGAACCTCTACGGCAGCCCGCAGGGCGAGGCCTTCGCCCGGCGGTTGATCGACGCGACCTTCGCCGACACGGTCTTCTTCACAAACTCGGGCGCCGAGGCGGTCGAGTGCGCGATCAAAACGGCGCGCCGCTACCACCATCATCACGGCCGCCCCGAGCGCCACGTCCTGATCACCTTCAAGAACGCCTTTCACGGGCGGACGATGGCGACGATCAGCGCCACCGACCAGCCCAAGCTGCGCGATGGCTTCGCGCCGCTTCTCCCCGGATTCACCGTCGTCGAGTTCGACGATCTCGCCGCCGCCGAGGCCGCGGTCGACGCCAGCACGGCCGGCTTCCTGGTCGAGCCGGTCCAGGGCGAGGGCGGGGTCCGCCCGGCCAGCCCCGAGTTCATGGGCGGCCTCAGGCGGATCTGCGACGAGCATGACCTGATGCTCGTGCTCGACGAGGTGCAGTCGGGCGTCGGCCGCACCGGGCGCCTCTACGCCTATGAGCATTACGGCATCGAGCCCGATATCCTCGCCAGCGCCAAGGGCATTGGCGGCGGCTTCCCGATGGGCGCCTGCCTGGCGACCGAAAAGGCGGCCGCGGGAATGGCGGTCGGCACCCACGGATCGACCTATGGCGGCGGTCCGCTCGCCATGGCGGCGGGGCAGGCCGTGTTGGACGTCGTCCTGGAGCCGGGCTTCCTCGAGCACGTCCGGCGGATGGGCGAACGGCTGCGCGGCGCGCTCGAGCAGATGATCCCAAATCACGACGATCTGTTCGAGGGCGTCCGCGGCGTCGGCCTGATGCTCGGCGTCAAGATGCGCACCGACAGCCGCGCCTTCGTCAACTATCTGCGCGAGCACGGCCTCCTCACGGTTGCCGCCGGCGACAATGTCATGCGCGTCCTGCCGCCGCTGATCGTCGAGGAGGCGCATATCGCCGAGTTCGTCGAGCGCCTCTCGGAGGCCGCGCGGCGGTACCAGCGGCCGCAGCAGGCGGCCTAGAAGGGATATCGATCGCAGCCGGGAATTCCCGGCCCGAGCACGCCATGTCCGGTCCCCAGGCACCCACCGAGGCCATCGCCGCCAATCTCGACGAGGCGCTGAGCTTCACTATCCCGGCACGCAATGCGCGCGGCCGGATCGTTCGGCTCGGCCCTCTGCTCGACGACATACTCTCGGCCCACGATTATCCCGCGCCGATCGCGCGCATCCTCTCGCAGGCGCTCGTGCTCGCGGCGCTGCTCGGCTCGCTGCTCAAGGAGGACGAGGGCCAGCTCACCATCCAGGCGCAGACCGAGCGAGGGGTCGTCCATCTCCTGGTCGTCGATTATCGCGCCGGCGAGCTGCGCGGCTATGTGCGCTTCGACCGGGAGCGGCTCGTCGGGCTGCCCAGCCACCGCGACCTCCAGGCGCTGTTCGGCAAGGGCTATCTCGCCATCACTTTCGATCATCCGCTGGCCGAGGAACGCTACCAGGGCATCGTCCCGCTCGAGGGCAGCTCGCTCGGCGAGGCGGCGGAGAATTATTTCAGCCAGTCCGAGCAATTGCCGAGCCTCGTGCGTCTCGGCGTCAACGACACTGGCCACGTCGCCGGCGGCATTCTGGTCCAGCACCTGCCGGAAGGGGAGGAGGGGAGGGACCGCCTCCATACCCGCCTCGACGACCCGGAATGGGAGCATGTCCGAATCCTCACCGAAACGGTGAAGGCCCATGAGCTCACCGACCCGGCTTTGCCGCTCGGCGACGCGCTCTGGCGCCTGTTTCACGAGGAGGAGACGCGGGTGCTGCAGACCGTCCCCCTGCGGAAGGGCTGCCGCTGCAATTTCGACCATATACGCGGCGTGATCGCCCGCTTCGCGCCGGCCGAGCGCGCCGAGATGGTCGACGAGGACGGCTTCATCAGCGTCGATTGCGAATTCTGCTCGCGGCACTTCCCGATCTCGCTGAGCGATCTTCCGGATCAGGCCGGCTGAGCAAGGTCTCGATTTCTTCGGTTTCTGCTGTTAGGCTCGGCCCGCAAATGCGGAAGTCGCGACGTCTTTTGCGCCGGGGGGCGCTCTGGGGGGCCGGGATCGCCGCCATGGCCGCGCCCGCGCTCGCTTTGACTGCCGCCGGCAAGATCGAGGCCCTGGCCAAGCTGGAGCCGGGGCGCTGGCAGCTCAAGGACAGCGGCGGTGCGACGGTTCGGTCCGTCTGCCTCGGCGATCCGACCGCGCTTCTCACCGTCGAGCATGAAGACGCCGTGTGCGGAAGCGAGCTCATCTCGACCGATGAGACTGGCGGCACGGTTCAATATACCTGCCCTGGGCACGGCTTCGGCCATAGCAGCGTTCGCGTGGAAACGGCCCGCCTGGCGCGGATCGACACCCAGGGTGTGCTCGACGGCCGGCCATTCGCCTATCGCGCCGAGGCGCGCAAGATCGGACCCTGCTAGAGCCTGATCGTCTGAAGTCGAAGCGCTTCGCGCTTCGGCTGAAGGCGTGAATCAGGCTGCAGACCCTGTCGAGACCAGGATTCACGTTTCAGGCTGATTCAGCCTGAAACGATCCTGGTCTAGGCCGTTAACCTTCGGTTTACCCTGTTTCGGTTATGGACGGGTCGTGCCGATTTGCGGGCACGCTTTCCTCCCTAGCAGGCTTCACAGCCTAACTGGGCCGCCCCTAAACCGGCGGCCCATTCTTTTGGCGCTATTTGGCGTAGCCGCCGCACGCAATGCGCAGCTCGTTCTTCTTCGACCAGCATTGCGGCGCGAGCGGCGGGATCGGGACGCTCAGCCTTATCGTATAGGGATTGTAGGACGGCCGCGGGTCGAAGGCGGGGACGAGGCTGCTGCGAAGCTCGCGCATGCGCGCCTGGGCGACGTCGATCAGCTGCCCCTTCGGGGTCGCCAGCGCGGTCTTCAGGATGTTGGTCGCGGTCTGGCAGAAGATGCGCTGCGCCTGCAGGGTCGACCAATTGTTGTAGGTCGCGGTCGAATAATCGTCGAACGCCTTTTGGCCCTTGGCTGCCCCGAGCTTGCGCTTGTAGTAATTGTTGAGGGTCAGATAGGCGTCCGCCAGCTCGACGCTGTGGTGCGCGAGGAAGCCGTTGTAATTGGCCACGCCGCGCAGATAGTCGGAGAATTGGCAGCTGAGCGCGGCCACGTTGAGCCCGGCCCGCAGGTTCCAGAGCAGGGCGGCGCGATTCTCCGCCTCGGTGGCGCCCGGCAGCGCGATACCGACAAGGGGGTCGCCGGCGGCGATCGGCGACGCGCGCAGGTTGACCGGCGTCAGGAAGAGCTGGGCGAAAGCGGGCGCGGGCACGGCTGCGATGAGCGTGGCTGCGGCTGCGATGGCCGCAGCGCCGCGGCCGGATCGGATAGTCAACGCCATGGAACAGCCCTCGATACGCAGGTGAGACCCCGGCCATAGGCTTAGCAGGGCGCGCCGCGCAATCCAGAGTCGCGGACCGCATCCGTCGTGCGCGCGCCTCGGCTCGTCATGGGCAAACGGTTGCCGGGGAACGAGAAAAGGGCCGCCCGGTCGCCCGGACGGCCCTTTCCCAAAACCGCTGATCGACAGCCGATTACATGCCGGTCGTGTTGCCCGTGCCGGTGTTCGTCGTCGTCGTGTCGGTCGACGTGGTGTTGCCGCCGGTCGTCGTCGTCGTGGTGGTCGTGGTGTTCACGTCCGCCGTGGCGCCGAGGTTGGCGTCGGTGCCGTTGGTCGCGTCGATCGTCGTCGTGTCGCCGAGGTTGGCGTCGACGGCGTTCATGTCGATCGCGGCCGTGTTGTTGGCCGAGGCGTCCTCGCCACCGCCGCACGCCGCGACGAGGAGGGCCGCGCCGGCGACGATGGAGCCGGTCATCACTTTGGAAAGAAGGTCACGCATTTAAGAACTCCCTAGGTTGGACGATTTGGTGGGATGGCCCCTTTTTTGCCAAATCAGCTACGCACAATAAACGGAAAGAACATGGCTCTCAACCCTTCTCGCCGCCCCCCTCGAGAGAGGCGAGAAAATCGCCGAGCCCCTGCTGCAGCGCCAGATCGAAACGGTCCTGCCCGAAGGGCGCTCCCATCTCATCGAGGCTGGTCACCGGAAAGTCGGCAATACCGCACGGCACGATGCCTGAGAAGTGGGAAAGTTCGGGCGCGAGGTTGACCGAGAATCCGTGATAGGCGACCCAGCGCCGCACCCTGACGCCGATCGCTCCGACCTTCGCCTCCCCTCGCGGCCCGTCCGCCCAGATGCCGATCCGACCCGGCGCCCGCCAGGCCTCGACGCCGAGCCGCGCCAGCGTTGCGATCACCCAGCCCTCGAGCGCCCAGACGTAGCGCCTGAGGTCGCGCCCGCGCCGCTCGAGGTCGACAAGGACGTAGCCGACGCGCTGCCCGGGCCCGTGATAGGTGTAGCGCCCGCCCCGCCCCGCCTCGTAGACCGGAAAGCCGAGCGGATTGAACAATTCGGCGGGATCGGCGCTTGTCCCCGCGGTGTAGAGCGGCGGATGCTCGAGCAGCCAGACGAGCTCGCCGGCCTCGCCCGCCCGGATCGCCCCGGCCCGCGCCTCCATCGCCGCCAGCGTCTCCGGATAGGGGCTGAGGCCCGGCGTCACGCGCCATTCGATTCCGCAAGCCTCGTCCACGCCCGCCGCCATCGCGGCTCGGCGCGCCCGGCGCAAGAAGGCCGATTGCGCCGCGCGCGCGCTTCGGCCTATCTCGGCAGACGCCAAACAGGGGAGCGGGCCATGCCGAGATTGTCGATCACCACCGCCTGGAACGAGGCCTCCGCAATATTGAAGCGAGACTTCGGCGCTCTGTTCGCGATCGCGCTCGCCTTCATGCTGCTCCCCAATTTCGCCTTCCAGGCGCTCGTCCCACGCCTGATCGATCCTTCGGCCGGCATTTCGCTGCGCCTGATCATCGTGCCCTTCCTCCTCCTTCTCCCGGTCGCGCTGATGAGCGCCGTGGGGAGCCTCGCGATCACGACCCTCGCGCTCGGGCGGGAGCGCGTGGTCGGTAGCGCGATCGGCCACGCCGTCCGCCGAGTGCTCCCCATGCTCGGCGCGGGCGCCCTCCTGTTGCTCGGCTTCGTGCTGGTTTGCGCGCCCCTTTTCTTCGCCGTCGGGCTTCGCGCGCAGGACGTGCTTCAGCCCACCCCGGCCGTCCTCGGCCGCTTCCTTCTCGCCATGTTGGTCTTCTTCGCAATCTTCCTGTTCGTCGGGGTCCGACTGATGATGATGACTCCGGTCGCGGCAGGGGAGACGGCAGGGCCGATCGGGATCATCCGCCGATCCTGGCAGCTCACCCGCGGGCGTTTCTGGAAGCTCTTCGGCTTCCTCCTGCTAATGGTCATAGTCCTGGGCCTGGTCGGCGGCGTCGCGAGCCTGGTCCTTGGCATCGTCATCGCCGCCGTGGCCGGCGCGCCGGAACCGGGCAGCGCGTCCGGGCTGCTGCTGCTCCTGGTCTCCCTGCTGGTCAATTCGGCTTTCGCCGTCGTGATGGCGACGATGATCGCCCGCATCTACCTCCAGCTCGCCGGTGAGGGACCCGTCAGCGCGGAGCGGGTTGACGTCCCGGCCGGACCGCGCCCGCCGGCGAGGGTCCGGCGCGACGGGGATGCGGAGAGCGCCGGCACGTCGGACTGACGGCCGACCGCGGGCACCGGGGGGGGCGCAGGTGGCGGAGCCCGAGCCAGCCTTCTCGTTCCGCGCGGCCTTGCAGGAGAGCCGCTTCGTCGCGGGCATGGCGGGAGCCTCGGCCGCGGCGGCCGCCGTCTTGGTCGCGGTCTCGGCCTTGCTCTGGCAATGGCTCCCCGCCATGCCCGATGCGGAAACGCCGCGCGAGACGGCGCGCCTCACGTTCGCCTATGTCCGCGACAACGGTCTCCAGATCGCGGTCGCGCTCCTGGCCGGGGCAACGGCAAGTCTGGCCTTCCTTCGCGCCCTCCTCGCTCCGTCGAGCGGCATTCGCGTCGTGGCGCGGCGACGCTCCGCGGCCTTTGCGCCTATCTGGCCGCGTCGGCCCTCGCGACGATCCTCATCCTGCCCGGCTTCTACCTCATGGCACGGCTCGCGCCGCTGGCCGCCGTCGCCGCCGCCGAGGCCCCACGCGACCCGTTCGACACGCTTTTGAGAAGCTTCGACCTGACTCGGGGACGAGCCGGGCCGGTTTTCCTTTATATGCTCGTCCTGAACGCGGCGGTGATCGGGATTCTGAACATATTGCCGGTCGGCGGTGCCGGATCGCCGCGCCTCCTCGAGGCCTTGGCCGACACGGCCGCCGGCCTTTTCGGTCTGGTGATCCAGGCGGGCCTCTATCGCTGTCCCTCGGCGCCGGGCAAGCGGCTCCAGCCGCCGAGCAGAGGTATCTGAGGCGCAGCGTCGGCCGGGAGCAGCCCGGCCAGGCGCGGGTCGGGAAAGCTCTCGAACGCCCGGCCGACGGCGACGAAGCCGGCGCGGAGGTAGGCGGGCAAAGCGGCGGGATGATCGAGGCTGCAGGTGTTGACCTTGACCCGCTCGACCCCGGGGCGCCAGGCGAGCGCCACGCACTCGGCCATCAGCCACCTGCCGTGCCCCTTGCCGGCGAGCTCGGGGACGAGGCCGAGGAAGCGGATCAGGCAGTCGGGCGCGGTCCGGAAGTCGAGCTCGACAAGGCCGACCTCGGCCCCCGCTTCGTCCACGACCGCGTAGACCTCGCCCATCTCGCGAAGGAGGCGTTCCTCGTCCATTGCGAGCCGCGAATACCAGAGCCACCGCGCGCCGACCCGCTCGAAGAGCGCGCGGTAGCAAGCGGGGTCGCGGGAGGGCCGGGGGTGCAGGCGGAGGGGAGGGGTGGGGACGGGACGGGGATCGGGGCGCGCGGCCATCTCGAGATAGGTGACGACGGCGCCCACGCGGCCGGTGGGGAGAGGGGTCAGGGTCATAAAGGTCCCGCATGGCCTGGAAGGCGCGCCCGTGCTTTTCCGAGCTGGTCCCGCCGGTCAAGCGCGCATTTGCCGGGGCGATGCGTTCGAGGGTGACAGGCACGTGCCTGTCACGTGCCTGTCACGTGCCTGTCACCGGGGGAGGCGGCCGGAGCGTTCGGCGGCCCTGAGTGCGCTATGGTGGAGGGGCTCGAGGCCGGCGTCGAGGAAGGCGCGCCAGTCGTCGACGCGCTCGCGGGCCGGGGCCGCGTCGACGAGGGGGTCGGGGGCGAGGCCGAGATGGCCCCGGGCGCTCGACCAGGGCCAGTCCTCCGGCCGCCCGACCAGCCCCGCCCTCACCGGGTTGAGCTCGACGTAGCGCAGGCAGGCGAAGAGATGCGCCTCGTCGAGCGGGAAGGAGCTGAAGCGTCCCTGCCAGAGCGTGCCCGTCCATCCCTCGCGCCGGTTGATCTCCCAGGTGTAGAGGCGGTGGGCGGGGCTGAGCGCGGCGGCGAGCGAGTCGGCCCTCGCCGGCACGAGGATGAGGTGGACGTGGTTGGGCATCAGGCACCAGGCCCAGACCGAAACCGAGCTCTTGCCGCAGAAATGGCGAAGCAGGCTCAGATAGAGGGAATAATCGTCATCGCGAAAGAAGGTCTGGGCGCGGCGATTGCCCCGCTGGGTGACGTGGTGCGGGATGCCCGGAAGGACGAGGCGAGCGGCTCTCGGCACGGGCCGATCTTGCGCGAAAAGCGCAAGCGGCGCCAGCGGATTCTTCCTTTTCGGTGACAGGCACGTGACAGGCACGTGCCAGGTACGTACCTGTCACCGAAGGCAAGTGACAGGCACGTGCCAGGTACGTACCTGTCACCGAAGGGGGAGGATCAGCGCCGCAGGTGGGAGAGGAGGCCGGGGCGGGCGCGGGGTTCGAAGAGTTCGCCTGGGGCTTCCGGGTCGAGAAGCTCGGTGCGGGCGAGCGCCTTGCCGATCGCGGGAGCGCGAGGCTCGAGCGGGACGAGGGTGCGGCCCCGGCCGCGCAGGCGCTCGATCGCGCCGCCGACCGAGCCCGTCTCCGCGATGCAGCGCGCCACCGCTTCGCATTCCATGCCGAGATGCTCGCCGAGGAGATCGCACATGATCCGCGCGATCGTCGCCCGCACCTCGTCGCGGCCGCGGCCGTCGACGACGAGGTCGCATTCGCTGTCGAGGCCCATCGAGCGGTTGTTGAGATTGGCCGAGCCGACCCGGAGCAGGAGGTCGTCGACGATCATGATCTTGGCGTGGACGTAGATGTCGTTCCCCTCCTCGGTCACGGGCGAATAGATGCGCAGGCGCTCGCCGTGGCGCCGCGCCTTCAGCGTCTCGACCAGTTCGGCGCGGGCCGGAGTCATGACCGCGCCGTCGAGCCAGCCATAGGCGGTGCGCGGGTTGACGATGACGAATTCGGGCGGGTCCGGCTCGTCGAGACGGCGGGCGATCGCCTCGGCGACGACGCGCGAGGCGAAATATTGGGTCTCGACGTAGACGAGGCGCTTCGCCGCCGCGATCATGTCGACGAACAAAGCCTCGATCTCGCGTATCTCCTCGGCGTCGCGATGCGCGGCGCGGGTGCGCGCGATCGCCACGTCGACGTCCCGGAACAGGGGCTCGAGCGCGTCCGGCCAGGGATCGCCGCCGCCCCGCCCCGGGCCAAGCTTCTCCCCGGTCGCCGTCTCCCAGCGCTGGCGGGCGAGTTCGCCGAGCGAGCGCGCCGCGTCGCCGTCAACCGCCAGGATGGCGTCGTGCCAGGGCGCGTAGCGGCGGCGCGTGAAGGCGCGCACCCGCTTCCTTTCATGGTCGCAATGGCCCCGCGTGTCCCAGCGCGCGCCGGTGATGTCGATGCCGCCGCAGAAGGCGATGGCGTCGTCGATCACGAGGATCTTCTGATGATGGCTGCCCTCGAGCGGATGGGCGTGGTCGAATTGGACGTGGATGCGCGGCTTGCGCCTCCAGCGCAGCAGGCGAAGGAAGGTGCGGCCGCGGCCGAGCAGGCTGAGCGCGGCCTGGTCCCAGGCGAGGATATGGATTTCGAGGCCAAGCCGGTTCTTGGCCAGCCAGGTCACGAGCTGGCCGAGCTGGGCGGGGGCGCCGTCGGTCGGTTCGTCGGGGGTGAGGGACACGCGGGTGTCGACGTCCCAGCCGATCAGCATGATCCGGGCGCGCGCCTTCAGCATCGCCTCGCGCGCGATGCGGTAATAATCGGCGGCGTCGACGATCAGGGCCGCCCGCTCCGCGCGCCGGATCCGCCAGCAATTGCGCCCGCCCTCGACGAGCCCGGCCGCGCCGCGGGGGAGGGGAGGATCAGCCACGGGCTCGGAACGCCTCATTCGGTCGAGAGTTCGACGCCGTAACGATTCATGCCCGAAATCGACGAACCCAGAGCGGAGGAACGCGCGCCGAGGCCGGCCTTCTTCGCCTGGACGGCCCACGCCTTCACCGCGACCGGGGCGGTCATCGCCTTCCTCGCCTTGATGGCGGTGGAGCGCGGCGAGTTCCGGCTCGCGCTCGCCTGGCTGGTCGCGGCGCTGGTCGTCGACGGGGTCGACGGATCCTATGCGCGCTGGGCCGACGTCAAAAGCGGCGCGCCGCGGATCGACGGCGAGACGCTCGACCTCATCATCGATTATCTGACCTACGTCTTCGTGCCCGCGGTCTTCCTGTGGCGGGCGGAGCTGATCCCGGCGGGCGCGGCGCCGGTGCTGGCGGCGGCGATCCTCGTCTCCGCGCTCTACAATTTTACCCGGCGCGACCTGAAGACGGCGGACAATTATTTCCGCGGCTTTCCGGCGCTCTGGCACGTCGTAGCGCTCTATCTCTTCGTCGCGAGGCCGGGGCCGGGGGCGGGCGCGCTCGTCGTCGGGGCCTTCGCGCTGATGACCTTCGCGCCGGTCCATTTCGTCCACCCCTTCCGGGTGCGCGACTACGGCCCCTGGCTACCCGCGCTCGCGACGCTGTGGGCGGCGGCGACGGCTTTGCTGCTCTGGCCGGGCTGGGGCGACGGGATGCTCGGCCTCCTGCTCGGCGTCTCGCTCGCGCTCGGCGCCGTGCTTCTCGCGCTCGGCCTGCTGCGAACCGTGAGGGGACCGAGACCGGGATAATCGTCGAGGGTCTTGCCGTCTTTCGATAAGTGTATTATCGTTTATCGATATCGATTCGCCGGAGGCCCCAATGACCCGTGCTTATTCCGCCGCTCTGCCGGTCGCCTACGGCGCGGTCCGGCTTCTGGTCGTTCTGAACTGGCTCTTGGGAGCCGCGATCCTCGTCCTGCTCCTGCTGATGCCGAACGAGCGCTGGATCATGGCCGCGTTCAAGCTGAACCCCTCGCCCGAGGCGGAGCGGCTGGTGACTGGGCTTCGGGCGGTGGCGGTGCTCGGCGTGCTCGCCGTCCCGATCAACCATCTCGTTCTCACCCGGCTGAAGGCGATGATCGGGACGGTGCGCTCCGGCGACCCGTTCGTCGCGGCCAATGCCGCGCGGCTCCGGGTGATCGCCTGGGCCCTGCTCGCGCTGCAGCTGATGAGCCTCGTCATCGGAGCGATCGGCAAGGCGGTGTCGACTCCGGCGCATCCGGTCCATCTCGACGCGGGCTTCTCGGCGAGCGGCTGGCTCGCCGTGCTTCTCACCTTCGTCCTTTCCGGCGTCTTCGCGGAAGGCGCGGCGATGCGCGACGAGCTGGAGGCGACGGTCTGATGGCGATCGCGGTCAGGCTCGACGACCTGCTCCACGCGCGGCGCATGACTCTGACCGAGCTCGCCGAGCGGATCGGGATCACGCTCGCCAACCTCTCGATCCTGAAGACGGGCAAGGCGCGGGCGATCCGCTTCTCGACGCTGGAGGCGATTTGCGAGGCGCTCCAATGCCAGCCGGGCGATTTGCTCGAATTCGTGCCGGACCGGCTCGCCGACGCGGCTTAGGGGAGGAAGAGACATGAACCTGTTGATCGCGATCTCGGCCAGCAGGACGTGATACCGGCCGCGGTGCGCGGGTCGCCAATCCTCTTCGTCCTCGCCTTCGCGCCCTTGGGGCTGATGGCCTTCTGGCTTGTGCGGCTGCGCTTCGCGACGAGCGTGGGGCGTCTCCCCGTTGGGCCGGTGGCGGCGGAATGAGCGAGCCGGCGGAGCGCTGGCGCTAGGTCCAGGTGGCCAGCGGGGGGAGACTCATCAGGATGGCGTCGACATTGCCGCCCGTCCTGAGGCCGAACAGGGTGCCGCGGTCGTAGATGAGGTTGAACTCGGCGTAGCGGCCGCGCCATTCGAGCTGGCGCGCCTTGTCGCGCTCATCGAACGGGGTTTCCATGCGCCGCCGCACGATGCGCGGGAAGACGTCGAGAAAAGCCTCGCCGACCTCGCGCGTGAAGGCGAAGCTCGCCTCGAACGGTCCCTCGAGATGGTCGTAGAAGATCCCTCCGACGCCGCGGTGAACGCCGCGGTGGGGGATGAAGAAATAATCGTCCGCCCATTTGCTGAAGCGCTCATAGAAGGTCTGGTCGTGGGCGGCGCAGGCGGCGCGCAGGCGTGCGTGGAACTCGGCCGTGTCCTCCTCACAGGGTATCGGCGGGTTGAGGTCAGCCCCGCCGCCGAACCAGCGCTTCGTCGTCGCCAGGAAGCGCGTGTTCATATGGACGGCCGGCACGTGCGGGTTGGCCATGTGAGCGACGAGGCTGATCCCGGTCGCGAAGAAGCGCGGATCCCCGGCCGCGCCGTGGATCGTCGCGGCGAAATCCTCGCTGAACCGGCCCGCGACGGTAGAGACGTTGACCCCGACCTTCTCGAACACCTGGCCTTTCATCAGCCCGCGGACGCCCCCCCCGCCCGGCGACCCGTCGGGATCGAGCCGCTCCCACGGCGAATATTCGAACGCCGCCTCGCTTCCCGCCTCGCGCTCGATCGCCTCGAACTCGGCGCAGATGCGGTCGCGCAGGGACTCGAACCAGGCGCGGGCGAGCCGCTGCTCTTCGTCCAGCTCGATCATGCCCGTCGGATGCCCCCGCTCGGGACGCGTTGCAAGCGCCCCGGCGTCGCACTAGGATTGGCGAGAATTGGCCCCGGGGGGTAAAGATGGCGACACTGGCTGGCGACGCGCCTGCGGAGGGCGCCAGCGACGCGGGCTTCTTCATGCGCGCGGCGATCGCGATGGCGATGATCGTCGTCGCGGGATTCTCGCTTCAGCTCGCCATGGGCCGCTCGACCTTCGCGTCGCCGCCGCTCGTCCACGCCCACGCGATCGTCTTCATGGGCTGGGTGACGATCTACCTGCTGCAAAATGCCTTCGTCGCCGGCGACGCGATGCCGCTGCACCGCAGGCTCGGCTGGATCGGCGCGGGCTGGGTGGTTGCGATGGTCGTGCTCGGCTGTTGGGTGACGGTGGCGATGGTGCGTCGCGGGCATGTCCCTTTCATCTTCCAGCCGCTCCAGTTTCTCGTCTTCGATCCGATGACGGTCTTCACGTTCGCGGGGCTCACTGCCGCGGCGATCGCGATGCGGCGGCGGACGGACTGGCACCGGCGGCTGCACTATTGCGGGATGTCGCTGCTTCTCGGCCCGGCCTTCGGCCGGCTTCTGCCGATGCCCTTTCTGGTGCCCTGGGCTTTCGAGGCGACCTTCGCGGCGCTGATGATCTTCCCCCTGGTCGGGATGGTGCGCGACGCGCGGCGGAGCGGCCGCGTCCACCCGGCCTGGCGGTGGGGCGTGGCAGCCATGGTCGGATCGATCCTGCTGACCGAGGCGATCGCCTACAGCCCGCTCGGCTCGGCGATCTACCGCCGAGTTACCGCCGGCTCGCCTGGCGCAGCGGTCGATCCTCTCGCCTTCCCGCCGCCGCCCCCCGGAATGCTGATCACGGGGCGTCCGGCAGGGGAGTAGCCGGCCAAAGCCGTGTCTGCCTCAGCGCCTCCGCCAGCCCGATCCCCGCCGCGACGGCGAGGTTGAGCGAGCGCGTACCCGCGACCTGCGCGATGCGCACCCGGAGATCGGCGCGTTCATGGACATGGTCGGGAGCGCCCCGGCTCTCGGAACCGAAGAGAAGGGTGTCTCCGCGCTCGAAGCGGGCTTCGGGGAGCGGAACCGCGCCGGCGGTCGTGAAGAGGAGCAGCCGCCCCGGCATCCGCGCCAGGAACGCCTCCCAGCTCGCGTGGCGGGCGAAATCGGCCATGTCCGCATAGTCCATCCCGGCCCGTTTCAGCGCCCGGTCGGAGAAGGGGAAGCCGCAGGGCTCGATGATGTCCACACCGACGCCGAGACACGCCGCGAGGCGGAGCACGGCGCCGACATTGCCGGCCTGGTCGGGCTGGTAGAGGGCTAGGCGCATGGCTCTTCTCCTAGCGCGCCGGGCCGAGAAAATCCCGGTTGGCAAAGCGCGCCTCACCCGTCTATCAGGCGCGCCAAGTCGCTCGGGGAGGCGTGCCTTTCCCCAACGCGGCGCGGCGCGGGCTCTCCTCCCCACGCATTCCTGTTCGAAGCGCTGAAGGACATTATGGCGACGGTTGAACATAGCGACCCAGCGTCCGCCGCGGCCCATGAGGACGGCGTGCGCCGCCGCGACTTCATCAACATCGCGGCGGTCAGCGTCGCCGGGGTCGGAGCGGCGGCGACGCTCTATCCGCTGGTCAACCAGATGAACCCGTCGGCCGACGTGCTGGCGCTCGCCTCGATCGAGGTCGACCTTTCGCAGATTCAGCCCGGCCAGGCGGTGAAGACGGTGTTCCGCAAGCAGCCGCTCTTCATCCGCCACCTGATGCCGGCCGAGATCCAGGCGGCCAACGCGGTCGACGTCGGGTCCCTGCGCGACCCGCAATCGCTCGCCGAGCGGACCAAGCCGGGCAAGCCGCAATGGCTGGTCACGATGGGCGTCTGCACGCATCTCGGCTGCGTTCCGCTCGGCGCGGGCGAGGGCGAGAACAAGGGCCCGTTCGGCGGCTATTTCTGCCCCTGCCACGGCTCCGCCTACGACACGGCGGCGCGGATCCGCAAAGGGCCGGCGCCGAAGAATCTCGAAGTGCCCGATTACAGTTTCAAGTCGGACACCGTCATCGCAGTCGGCGAGGTCGAAAAATGAGCTTTCCCTGGGCCGAGGAATATCAGCCGAAGAGCGGCCTGATGCGCTGGCTCGACCAGCGGCTGCCGCTGCCGCGCCTCGTCTACGGAGCGGTCGGCGGCGGCTATCCGGTGCCGCGGAACCTCAATTACTGGTGGAATTTCGGAGTCCTGGCCGGCCTCGCCTTGATGATCCAGATCGTCACCGGCATCGTGCTGGCCATGCACTACGTGCCGTCGGGCGACCATGCCTTCCAGTCGGTCGAGCACATCATGCGCGACGTCAACCAGGGCTGGCTCTTGCGCTACCTCCACGCCAACGGCGCCAGCTTCTTCTTCATCGTCACCTACGTGCACATCTTCCGCGGGATCTTCTTCGGCTCCTACAAGGCGCCGCGCGAGCTCGTATGGATGCTCGGCCTCGTCATCCTGCTGCTGATGATGGCGACCGCCTTCATGGGCTATGTCCTCCCCTGGGGGCAGATGAGCTTCTGGGGCGCCAAGGTGATCACCGGCCTGTTCGGCGCGATCCCGCTGATCGGCGAGCCGATCCAGCAATGGCTGCTCGGCGGCTACGCTCCGGACCAGCCGACGCTCAACCGCTTCTTCTCGCTCCACTATCTGCTGCCGTTCGTGATCGCCGGGGTGATCATCCTCCACATCTGGGCGCTGCACATTCCGGGCTCGTCAAACCCGACCGGCGTCGAGGTGAAGGGGCCGCAGGACACTCTGCCTTTCCATCCCTATTACACGGCCAAGGACGGGTTCGGCGCGGGCGTCTTCCTGATCCTGCTCGCTCTGGTGACCTATTTCGCGCCCAATTATCTCGGCCACGCCGACAATTACATCCCGGCCAACCCGCTCTCGACCCCGGCCCATATCGTGCCCGAATGGTATTTCTGGCCCTTCTACGCGATCCTTCGCGCCTTCACGGTCGACTTCATCCTGCCCGCGAAATTGTGGGGCGTGCTCGCCATGTTCGGGTCGATCCTGCTCCTCTTCTTCCTGCCCTGGCTGGATCCCTCGCCGGTGCGCTCCGGCCATTACCGGCCGCGCTTCAGGCAGTTCTTCTACATCCTCCTCGCCGACGTCTTCGTGCTCGGCCTGTGCGGCGGTCGGCCGGCGGAGGAGCCCTGGGTGATGATCAGCCAGCTCGCCACCATCTATTATTTCGCCCACTTCCTGATCATCCTGCCGATCCTCAGCTGGACCGAGCGGACGCTGCCGCTGCCCAATTCGATCACGGAGAGCGTGCTTCACGGGGAAAGGCGCGAGGCAGCCCCGGCGGACCTTTCCGGCGTCCGTCCGGCGACCGCGGCCGAATAAGGGGAAAGACGCGTCATGGTTCGTCTGTTGGGCATCCTCATCGGCCTCGGCTTCGTCTTCGTCGCCGCCTGGTCGCTCGCCTGGGGCATCGGCGCCTACATTTCCGACCCGCCCGAGAAGAGCGTCGAGCACCGCTTCCACCAGGAGCCGCGCGACATCGCTTATTCGTTCGACGGGCCTTTCGGGAAATACGACCGCCGGCAGCTTCAGCGCGGCTTCCAGGTCTACAAGGAGGTCTGCTCCTCCTGCCATGCGCTGAGCTTCGTCGCGTTCCGCAACCTCGAGGAATTGGGCTATAACGAGGCCGAGGTGAAAGCCATTGCCGACGGCTGGCAGACCCAGGTCCCCGACATCGACCCCAAGACCGGCGAGGCGACCGGGCGCAAGGCGCTTCCGGCCGACCATTTCCCGAGCCCCTATCCGAGCGAGGTCGCCGCCCGCGCCGCCAACAACAACGCGATGCCGCCGGACCTGTCGCTGATCACCAAGGCGCGCGAGGGCGGGCCGGCCTATGTCGCCTCGCTCCTCACCGGCTATCGCGACGCGGCGACCTTCCGCACGAAGAAGGGCGAGGCCGTGCCCGCGGAGAGCCGCCCGGGGCCGAACCTCCACTTCAACCCCTGGTTCGCGAATCTCAACATCGCCATGCCCCCGCCGCTAAAGTCGGACGGCCAGGTGAGCTACGAGGACGGCACCAGGCCGACCCTCGACCAGATGGCGAAGGACGTCTCGGCCTTCCTCGCCTGGACGGCCGAGCCGCGCCTCGAGAACCGCCGCGCCTCCGGGCTCGCGGTGCTCATCTTCCTGCTCTTCGCCACCGTGCTCGCCTATCTCGCCTACCAGAATATCTGGCACGGCGGCGCCAGCCGACGGGTTCGGATGACGGGCCCGCTCGACCCCGAGAACATGGCGAAGCGCGACGCCGCGAGCGCCGAGGCCGGGATCGAGGGCTGACCTTGTCCCGCGGCGGGAACGCGGCCCGCTAAAGCCCCGTTTTCAGCGTCTTGGCGTTCATCGGGCGTTCACGCCCACGCGCGGACTTTTCGCCGTCCGGAACGCGTCTTTTTGGGGAGAGTCGCCCATGTCCGCTCGCCGCCTTCGTCTCGCCGCCATCCTCCTCGCCGGGACCCTCGGCCTTTCCGCCTGCGCCTATGGAAGCAGCTACGGCTACGGCCGGAGCTACGGCAGCCGCTATTGCGATCCCTATTGGGACGATTGCTACGGCAGCGCCTATTACGATCCGTGGTACGGCTGGTACGGCGATTATTATTATCCCGGCATCGGCTTCTACGTCTTCGACCGTTGGGGGCGCCGCTACCGCTGGAGCGACGACCACCGGCGCTATTGGGAGGGGCGCCGCCATCGCTGGGGCGATCGCAATTGGGACGACCGGCGCTGGGAGCGCTGGGATCATTATCGCGACGACGGCCGACGCTGGCGCGACCGGCGCCGAGGCGACGACCGCGACTGGCGCCGGGATCGCTCCTACCGCCAGGAATGGGACGAGAATCCGCAGACTTTCCGCCGCGAGGCGATGCCGGCGCCGAGCGTGCGGGTCGAGGGCCGGGTCGACAGCGCTCCGCGTCCACCGCGCGCGCCGCGCTCCTGGGGTCCGCGCTCCGAGCGGAGGGAGGCGCCTCGGGTCTCCGAGGATTAGGCCTCGGCCGGCCTGCGCCGGATCAGCACGATCGAGGTGAAGCGGAGCACCGCCACGCCGTCCTGGTTGGTGACAATCGTCTCGGTCCGGAAGGAGCCGATGTCGGGCTTCGAGCGCGACGGAGTCTTGTCGACGATGCGGCCCGTGACCGTCAGCGTGTCGCCCGGATAGACCGGCTTCAGCCAGCGCAATTCGTCGATCCCGGGCGAGCCGAGCCCGGCCTGCTCCTCGCGGACGACGTGGCGGGCGATCACGCCCATCGTCATCGCGCAAGTGTGCCAGCCGCTGGCCGACAGCCTGCCGAAATAGGTCTTCGCCGCCGCCTCGTCGGACAGATGGAAGGGCTGCGGATCATATTTGCGCGCGAAGTCGAGCACCTCCGCGCGAGTCACCTCATAACTGCCGAACGGCGTCTCGCGGCCTATTTCTATGTCCTCGAAATATATCATGGCGCCTCATGGCGTCCGTCCGACCTTCGCACAAGGCGGCCATTCGGGGGCGTCCCTGGTGCGTCCGGGGGGCTAGGAAGCCCGGCGGATCTGGATGAGGCCCTTGCGGCCTTCGACCGCCATGTAGGCCGCGCCGGGCGACAGCCGCGACCAGGTCGAAAATTCGCCCTCGCAGCGCATGCGTATGCCCTTCTTCGCGGAAAAACGGCCGGTCCAGGTCGCGCCGGTCCGGATTACGAGGCGCTCCGTCTGCGAGCTGCCCCCAACCCTGACCAGGCAATCGATCCGCCGCCCGACGTCGTTGCGGACCGAATAAGCGGCTTTGGACGAAGCGGCTCCGGCCGGCGCCGCCAGCGCCGCCAGAGCGAGGAGAGCCCCAAGCCTGCCGTGATTGATCATCTTCACCTCCGGGTGCGGGGGGCGCGGATAGCGCGTCAGGGAATGGCTCCGCGCCGCCCTAGCCCGCTCAATATGCTCCCGAAAGCGCTTTAGCACCAGAGGCTTGTCAGACGTTGAAACGGAAGAGCAGGACGTCGCCGTCCTGGACGACGTAATCCTTGCCCTCGGCGCGCATCCGCCCCGCCTCCTTGGCCCCGGCCTCGCCGGCATATTTGACGAAATCCTCGTAGGCGATGGTCTCGGCGCGGATGAAGCCGCGCTCGAAGTCCGTGTGGATGACGCCGGCCGCCTGCGGCGCCCTGGCGCCCTTCGCGACGGTCCAGGCGCGCGCCTCCTTGGGGCCGGCGGTAAAGAAGGTGATGAGGTGGAGGAGGTCGTAGCCGGCGCGGATGACGCGAGCGAGGCCGGTCTCCTCGAGGCCGAGGTCCTTCAGGAACTCGGGCCTGTCGGCGGCCTCCATCGTCGCTATCTCGGCCTCGATCGCGGCCGAGATGACGACCGCGCCCGCGCCTTCCGCCGCGGCCTTTTCGAAGACGCGCGCGCTGTGGCCGTTGCCTGCCGCCGCGTCGCCCTCGTCGACGTTGCAGACGTAGAGGACGGGCTTGGCGGTGAGCAGTTGCGCCCGGTCGAGGGCAAGCTTCTCTTCGGCATCGCGCGGCTCGGTGAGGCGCGCGGGCCTGGAGTCGCGCAACAGCTCGAGCGCCTGGCCGAGCACGGAGGCCTGGACCTTCGCCTCCTTGTCGCCTTGCTGCGCCTTCTTGACGAGGTTGGGTACGCGCTTCTCCAGGCTGTCGAGGTCGGCGAGCATCAGCTCGGTCTCAACCGTCTCCGCGTCGGCGACCGGATCGACGCGGCCCTCGACATGGGTGACGTCACCGCCCTCGAAGCAGCGCAGCACGTGGACGATCGCGTCGACCTCGCGGATGTTGCCGAGGAACTGGTTGCCGAGCCCCTCGCCCTTGGAGGCGCCACGCACCAGGCCCGCAATGTCGACGAACTCGAGCTGGGTCTCGATCTCCTGGGCCGATCTGGCGATGCGCGCGATCTCGTCGAGCCGCGGATCGGGCACGGCGACCCGACCGACATTGGGCTCGATCGTGCAGAAGGGGTAGTTGGCCGCCTGCGCCGCCGCCGTCTCGGTCAGAGCGTTGAACAGCGTCGACTTGCCGACGTTCGGAAGCCCGACGATACCGCAACGAAAACCCATCAATCACTCCGCAGGCGAAAGCGCGACGCGATAGGGCGGCGGCATCGGTTTTGCCAGAGACGATTGACGCTTCGCGCGAGTGGCCCATAACGCCGTGGGATGGAGATCGAGTTCGATCCGTCCAAAGATGCAGCGAATGTCGCGAAACACGGAATTTCGTTGAATCGGGCGGCTGAAATGACCGTGCTGGCGGCGGTTGACGATCGAGACCGCTTCGAAGAACCGAGATATCGCTTATATGGGATGATCGACCGCGAACCGCACTGCCTGGCCGCTGTCGATCGCGGTGGAGTCGTTCGGGTGATCAGCCTACGGCGCGCACACGAGAAGGAGCTGAGGCGTTATGTCTCGAAAGGCGATTGACGATCCCGACAATCCGGAATGGACGGAGGCCGATTTCGCGCGTGCCAAGCCGCCTGGCGCTCTGCCCGATCACGTCCTCGCTGCCTTCCCCAGCACGCCCGGCTCGGCGGCGGCGCGGCGACGGCTGCTTGCCCTGCCGCCGGCCGGACGGGCGATCCAGGGACAGGGCGTCGGCGCCCGGCTTTCAAGCCTTGCCGCTTAGACGATGACGCTCGATTCCGACACCCAGGCCGTCCTGCTTCTAACCAACAGGCTGCTCCTGGATTGGATCAGCATCGCCGTCGACAGCGGAACGTTCGATGCCGACCTGGCGAGGCGGATCATCGATTTCTCCGCTGCCGAGGTCATCAAGGGCGCTCCGGAACTCGAGGAACCCACCACCCGCTTTGCCGAATTGTTCAAGAACCGTTTGCCCCGGCCATGACCCGCGCTCATAGCCGCGATGCGTCACGATGATCCGGACGGGCAAGGCCGCCGCCGTCGCACTGGGAATTCTGCTGGCCACGGCTCCGTCACTGGCCGCGGTGCCGCCCCCTGACTCAATGGACACGACGATCGCCGATTTCGCCGCCTTCGCGGCCGGCTTCATGCGGGGCCAAGGGCTGAAGCGCGCGACGCGGGCGGAGATGATCCGGCCGCAGCTGGCCGTCACATCCGCCGCGCAATTCCCGACCCTCGCCGGCGATGCGCCCGCGGCGAGGCGCTCCAAAGGCCTTGCCGCCGGCCTCGGCGTCCTGACCTTCACGGGGCCGCAGGGAAGGGGATTCTTCAAGGGCGGCCATAACGATAGCACGGGCAACATCTGGGTGTGCCTGGAGAGGGGGCAGCGTTGCGTCGTGATCCTCTCCAACGACGTCCGCGCCGAAGCGGCCTTTCCGGCGCTGGTCGAATCTATTCTCGGCCCGACGGGGCTGCCGTGGCGCTGCGAATATCCGTCGCTTTCCGACTGAGGCCGGCGAGAAAGGCCCGCACCTCGCTCCGGCTGCGCAGCGTGATGCGTTGGCCCTTGAAGCCGGCCAGCGCGCGCTCGATGCGGCGCCGGCCGCGGCCGCCGAAGCGGGCGGTGTAGACCAGGAATTCCCAGTCCAGCCGTTCCGGGCAGTCCGGCGCCATGTCGTCGCGGGTTTCCCCGCGGTGCTGTAGGACGCGGCGCAGGAGCGACCAGACGCAGAGCCAGCGCGGCAAATCCAGGTCGATTACGGTGTCGGCGCGGGTCACGCGGAGCGGCAGCGTGCCGCCGTAATTGCCGTCGATCACCCAGCGCCGGCCCGCAATCGCCTCGCGCACTCTGGACTCCAGCTCTGCCCGGCTAACCTCGACCCAGCCGGCCTTCCAGGCGAGCCGGTCCATATGGACGAGCGGCAGCCCGGTCAGGCGCGCGATCTGCGCAGCGAGGGTCGACTTGCCCGCTCCGGGGGACCCGATGACGAGGACGCGTTCCATGCCGCCGCCGCCTCACGCGCGATAGTTGAAGCTGATGCTGATCCGCTCGCCCTTCGCCGTCCCGGGCGCGACCTCGTGGCGCAGCCAGCTCTCCCAGAGGAAGAGCGAGCCCGGCTCGGGCTCGGCATAGACGAAGGTCCTGAGCGCTTCCGGGGCATCGTCGCGGCGGCGGGGCGCCGCCATCATCATCGGCAGGCGCGGATCCTCGAGCTTGAGGTGGCCGGCGCCGGGCGGGACCGCGACGTAGAGCGTGCCCGAGACGACGCTGTGCGGATGGATGTGGC
>DATAIU010000095.1:0-28244 GCA_036262495.1 Allosphingosinicella sp. | reverse complement strand
GCCCATCCCCGCTCGAAGAACGGCCAGCCGCCCCAGAGCACCACCGGAGTCGCCAGCGCCAGCTGGAACCAGACGAAGGCCGTCATCGACATCAGGTGCCAGCCAAACAGCTCCGTCCCCATCGCCAGCACGAACAGCGGCGCCGACAGGGCGGCGCTCACCCAGAAGCGACGGGTCATGTCGACGAGCTCGGGATTCGGCCCTTCTTCCAGGCTCGGCTCGAGCGGCTCCAGCGCCATTCCGCAGATCGGGCAGCTGCCGGGGCCGTCGCGCCGGATCTCCGGGTGCATAGGACAGGTCCAGATCGCCCCCTCCGCCGCCTGAGGTAGCGCGCCCATCGCGGGGTGCTGGACCGCGGCGTCCTGGTCGGCTGGGCTGAGGTACCGGTGCGGGCCAGCGGCGAACTTCGCTCGGCAGCGCTCGCTGCAGAAATGGTAAATCGTCCCGTCGTGCTCGTGGCGATGCTTCGATGTCCCAGGATCGACCGTCATCCCGCAAACGGGGTCTGTCACCTCCGCCGGGTGCCCATGGCCATGGTCATGGGCGCCGTGGCTGCAGTGATGATGTGCGTCGGTCATAGTGCGTCCTATCGAATCGAGTCGCAACCGCTATGGGGCTTGACACCGTGTCAGGGTCAAGCGGCCGTTTCGGACGCTCGGCGAGCTTCCCGAGCAGCCTTGCCTCCTTTCAGAAGCAGACGCGGATCGCTTCGTCGTGAGCGATGACAGCGCGTCTGCGAGCTTGTGAGCAAGGAGTCTCTGCGCCAAGGGGCATAGATGTTGCTTTTGATCGCTGCCCCGTTGCTCATTGCCTCCGGTGTTCCGCTCCAGGGGGATCGCGATGACGGCCGCCCCGGGGCCGGCGATTTTCCATCTAACTCCGCTCCTGCCACGGGGGCCGATGACGATGACGAGGAGGAAGGGCGCGTCGATCCGAACAGCGCGATCGTAGTCACCGCCCGCCGTCTGGACGCTGCTCGCACGCGGATCGGCGCCGCCTTGGGAGCGACGGTCTATTCGCTGAACAACGAGACGATCGAGGATCGACCCGGTGGAGAAACGGGGAGCGTAGCCGCGATCCTCACGCAGGCTCCCGGGGTCAGCCCGTCCGGCGAGATGCTCGCCATTCGCGGCTCGCGGTCGATCCAGGTGCGGATCAACGATGTCATCGTCCCCGAGGCCATTCCGGACCCCGCTGAGCGACTAAGCTCGCGCCTTGCGGAGACGACGCGCCTGATGACGGGCACGCTGCCGGCGCAGTTCGGCTTCACGCCCGGCGGCGTCGTCAGCGTCACCACCAAGAACGGCGCCTACCAGCATGGCGGCCAGATTGAGCTGTTCGCCGGCACCGACGGGATGATCGAGCCGGCCGCGGAATGGGCGGGCTCGGCGGCCGGCACGAACCTCTTCGTGGGCGGCAGCTATGAGCGCGAGCGAACGAAAATAGTCGACATCGCCGGCCGCGCGGCCGAGGACGTTCGGCACGGCCTGCAGGGGCTCATCTTCGCCGACCATGTCCTAAGTGAGACCGACAGGTTTTCCGCGATCCTGGGCGGGTCGCGCCAGCGCCACCATGTCGGCGCCACGAGTATCGGAGCCGGAGACATCGCTAGCGACGACGGCTTCCTGATCGGGAGCTTCCAGCACAGTTCCGCGCCATTTTCGGTTCATGCGTCGCTGTTCGGCGCGGCCGCCTCGGACGAGGCGCGGTTCACGTCGACGAGTCGAGAACACCGCTCCGCCTTCGGCTCCCAGATCGACGGCACGCTCGACGTCGGGCCGGCGCACGTGGTGCGCGGAGGGCTCCTGCTCACGCGCTCCGCCGCCAGGGACAGAAATGGGGCGCAGTCGACCGCCCGCAGAACTTCGCTTGGCCTCTACGCGCAGGACGAATGGAAGCTCACGTCTAGGCTGACGTTCAACCCGGGCCTCCGGGTCGAATGGCTTACCGGCCTCGGGGCGCGGGCAGCGGTCGAACCGCGGGCAAGCATCGTCTGGACCTCGCCGAAAGGATTGACCGCGCATTTGGGCTACGCCCGCTACGCGGCGGCGGCCCCCCTCGGGGAGGCGGGCTCCAGCAGCTTACAGCAGGAACGGGACGACTATTTCGACGCGGGCGTTCAGCGAAAGTCGGGGCCGCTGACTTTGGGGCTCGACGCCTACTGGAGGCATTCCCGAAATCTTCTCCCGGAACGTGAAACTCCCGGCCAGGCGAACAGGGCTACCTATGCATTCAGGCGCGCGAACCTGCGGGGCGTCGAACTATCCGCCGTCTATGCGCGAGGCCCAATGACCGCATGGGCCAACCTGGCGGTCTCGCGGGCGCTGGGCCATTCGATCATCGACCCGGCGGGCGTTCTGCCGCCGGGCACCGTGAGCGCGGCGGCTGGCCGCCCTATTTCGCTTCCCGACGCCCGTCCCGTCACCGGATCCGGCGGCCTGACGTGGCGGGTGGGCAAGCTGAGCCTTGCCGCTGATTTCCTCGCTTCCTCGGGGACGGTGCGGACGCTCACGCCGGCCGATCCCAACGGCGCGCAAGACGCGTCCTTCGCGACATTCGATCTCGCCGGGGTCTACCACCTGCGGCTCCTCGATCGCCCGACTGACATCCGCATCGACCTCACAAACATCGCCGACGCCCACTACCTCACGCGCGATGCATCGAGCCTCGCGGGCGGATGGACGGACCGGGGCAGAGGCCGGGCGGTGACGATCGGCATTGAAGGGGGCTTCTAAATGAGCGCCGTGCGTAATGAGGAGGGGAATTGGGTCACCAGTCTCACAAGCTGCCTGCGGCAAGGCCGCCGGCGCCACGTGGCCCCAAGCAGGGGTGGACCGAATGTCCGCAATGGGTGGAAGGTGGACATTTGGGCCGACCTTCCCCGGGGCAGATTGTCGCCACCCTCTAGAGTGTTCGGGTTTATCGCACGCAATCCTAGTGAGTGCGGTATCGGGCGTCCCTGGGCGCGCTGTAGATTCAAGCTATAATCTTCGGAGCGGGCCACACTGCACGACCGTGGATCGTGGTTCGGCACCTTTTGGAAACGCGCTCGTTCCCCTCGGGAGGGCACCGGCGCTTAACGACCTAATGACGGGCATGAAATCTCCCTTCGGGCGAAACCCATTTAGCCGCCACCGGATAGAGAGCCGGATTATCGTCGTTTTCCTGATCCTGGCCTCCGCCGCCCTTCTCTTCCTGAGCCTAGGCTCAGAGGTGCTCGAAGGTGAAACCTTCGCCTTCGATCCGTGGCTTCTTGCCGGACTCCGAAGCACTTCAGACCCGTCTCTCCCTGTAGGTCCTGCGTGGCTGCGTAGCATGATGATCGATCTGACTGCTCTCGGCGGCGTGTCGGTGCTCACCATTATCACCGTGATCGCGACTGGCTATCTGTTGGCTGTGCGCAAATACGCAACCGCGAGCTTCCTCGTGGCGGCCGTCACCGGCGGCGCGCTGGCCAGCACGCTACTGAAGACCATCTACGCCCGTCCGCGCCCGGAACTCGTAGCCCATCTCGTCGAAGTCAATTCCGCGAGCTTCCCGAGCGGACATGCGATGAACTCGGCGATCACCTACCTGACCATCGGCGTGCTGCTCGCGCGGGCGGAACAAGATCGCCGTGTTCGTATCTATCTGTTGACCGTGGCGATCGCGCTGACTCTCGCGATCGGCTTCTCCCGGGTCTACTTGGGCGTTCACTGGCCGAGCGATGTCATCGCCGGCTGGTGCGTGGGCGGCACCTGGGCGATCCTATGCTCTCTCGCCGCGCGACGCTTCAGCGCCAGCGCACGATCGAACCGCCGAATTCCGCCGCCTCCTGACATGGGCGGGTAACGGACATCGTCCCGAAGCCGTGCCGGATTCTAGAAGCCAAAGCCGACCGCTGCGTAGAAATGGTATCCTCGTCTGTGATCGGACCAGGTGGGCCCTCCCGAGACGAGCAACGATGCCGGCCCCGAGATGTGGATAGTCGACCCGAGCCCGGCACGCGTCTGGGCGGTTCCTCCGCGCGTGTCCGCACGCTGGTGTGCGATCTCGACTCCTAGCGACCTGCGCTTGCCAAGATCGTGGGTGACGGCGACCGCCCCCTGCCAGAAGTTCCGGTTTCCCGCGCCCGGGTTGATCATGTAGCCGCCGCCGCCGAACAGACTTGTGCCGCCCGCGAAATCCTTTCCTACCCACAGAGGGAGAAGGAAGCGTGTTTTGCCATTCGAGGAATGTCCTGCCGTGGGCAGAATGGCACGCGGAAAGATCGCCGCGGAGAGCCCGCGCGCATCGTCGTGGAAGAAGCGGTATTTCACGCCGAGCTCGAGGTCGCCGGTTCCGCTCTTCCATCCTGAGAGTGGGACATGGGCGAAGCTGAGCGGAAGCGTCGCCGTGAGCTGAACGTCTTTCACCGCGCCGTAATTGAGGTCGAGACCCAAGTCGGCATCGACGGTCGAATGCCTCCCGTCGCCGCCGGCAAAGGCATAGATTTCCCAATGCGCCAAATCAGTGGGCACGGGATCGTCCGTGAGGAAGGGGGGACCAGCCGATGCAGGCACGGCGGCCGTGGCCAGGATTGGCGCGGTAAACCAGCGCCAGGGTTTCATGCCCTGTCCTCTGCCTGCCGGGCGTGACCGCCTGGCCGCTGCGGCAGCAACAGGATGAGCAGCACTATAACGATAGCGAGCGCTGCCGTGGCGAAGGGCCGGCTCAGGTCGAGGCCACCCTTCTCCACGGGCTTGTCCAGCCAGTCGCCCACCGTCGCCCCCAACGGCCGGGTCAGGATGAACGCCGCCCAGAATAGAAAGACTCGCGACACGCGAGTGCTGAAGTAGAAGAGAGCCAGGACTACCAGGGCAGACCCGAACGCTACGGCACCTCCCGAATAGCCCAAGCCCCAGCCGCCTTCGCTGAGCGGATCTGCGCTCCAATCGCCGAGTGCCGTGCCAAGCGTCTGCGAAAAGGTGATCGTCAGCCAGTAGAAGCTCTCTTCACGCGGCCCGGCGACCGAGTTCACGTCCACAGTCCCGAGGGTCCGCCACCACGCGAACAGGGCGAGCAGCACGCACGCGAGGAGGAGCAGCGAGCCGCCTGGATAACCGATGCCGAGCGAGCGGTCGGCGAAATCGGCCAGCGTCGTTCCGCAGGTCGTGGAGGCGATGATCGTCGCCCAGTAGAGCCATCGGTTGAAGCGCCGCGCACGGATCTGGGCAACGACGAGCATGATCAGCATGGCGCCGAAGATCGCGGTGCCGATCAGATAGCCATAAGGAACGGGGTGGTCGGTCGTCTCGCCGAGCCAACTCATGGTGACGGTGTCACCACCGGTTTCCCCTAGCGTGGTCGCGAGAATCTTGATGATCCAGAAGCCGAGCGTCACCGCCGGGACTTTGCTGAGCGCCTCGCGCCGGAGTTCCTGATCAGTCATCGGGCGGCTTCTAACCCTGCAAGCAGATTTATCAAATTACCTTACTGAAAAGAGCCGGCGCTTCGGATGACGTTCACTTTTTCGGGCGTCTCGGGGGCGCGCACCCTGCGGCTTCGGGGTCGCGAGATACTCGGTCGGCGCAATCAGCTAGCGGCTTGCTCCCGAAAGGTGCGCTAAGGATCTTTCGTCGCTACGGGCTCGCAGTCCAACGGGGCCGCTCAAGGATAAGACATGCTCTCGGTCCTCGCCCACCGCACCTATCGCCACCTTTTCCTGGCCCAAGTCATCGCGCTGGTCGGGACGGGGCTTGCCACTGTCGCACTCGGACTGCATGGTTGCCTATATCGGCGTGGCGCCGGTCGTCGGCGCGTTCGCCGACCGTCTGCCCAGGCGCGCATTCCTGATCGCCATGGACGTGGTCCGGGCCGCAGTGGCCGTCTTTCTGCCCCTCGTGGATCAGGTCTGGCAGGTCTACCTACTCATCTTCCTTCTCCAGTCGGCCTCAGCGGCGTTTACGCCGACCTTCCAGGCCACCATTCCCGACGTGCTGCCGGACGAGCGCGAATATACCAAGGCGCTTTCCCTGTCCCGGCTCGCCTATGACATGGAAAGCCTGGCCAGCCCGATCCTCGCGGCGGCGCTGCTGACAATCATCAATTTCCATTGGCTGTTCTCCGGGACCGCCGTGGGGTTCGTCGCGTCCGCCCTGCTCGTCGCGACGACATTGCTGCCCCAGCCCAAGGCGTCCGGGCCTCGCGAAGGCGGCATATATGCCAAAACCACGCGCGGAATGCGGATCTACCTGAAGACGCCCCGCCTCCGCGGGCTGCTCGCCATCACGCTCGCGGCGGCGGCGGCGAGCGCGATGGTGATCGTCAACACGGTCGTCATCGTGCGGGGTTCCCTAGGGCTGGGGCAGCGCGACGTGGCGCTGACCCTGGCCGCCTATGGCGGGGGATCGATTCTTGCCGCCATCCTGCTGCCGCGCCTCCTCGACCGCATCGCCGACCGCACTATCATGATCGGGGCGGCCGCGGTCTTGACGCTCGGCCTCGGCACGATCGCCTTGCTCTCCGCCACGATCGCTTCCGCGAACTTCTGGCCCGTAATGCTGGCGGGCTGGTTCGTCCTGGGCGCCGCTTATTCGATGAGCGTCACGCCCACCGGCCGCCTGCTTCGCCGGTCCGCCAATCCCGAGGACCGCCCCACCCTGTTTGCCGCCCAGTTCGGCTTGAGCCACGCGTGCTGGCTTATCGCCTATCCGCTCGTCGGCTGGCTAGGAGCCGGAGCAGGCCAGCGTGAAGCGCTGGCAGGCATGGCGTTGTTGGCCGCGATCGGCACCATGGCGTCGCTGTGGTTATCGCCCCGCGACGATCCGGAGGTCATCGCTCATCGCCATGACGATCTGCCTGCCGATCACCCTCACCTTCGCGAAGCACACGCTCGGAATAGTCGGGCCGAGCACGCCTTCGTGCTTGATGACCTCCATCGAGACTGGCCCGACGCCAAAGGATTAGCCCGCCAAGAGCCGTTCCTTGCCTGGCGGCGCCCTGACTAGCTCCGCCTCCCGCCGCATGGCGTCGGTGAAGACCCGCTTCAGGGTCTTCTCGTCGACGATCGTGCCGTATTCCCCATACGCCATACACACAGCCTCGAGCGCGACGCCCAGCCTCAGGGCAATACTGCGCGCGCGCTTATGATCCGCCGTCGATAACGAGAACGCAAGAGGAACTTGAACGCCGGCGACGGACACCTTCCGGCGCCACCACCAGGTGCCGCCGCGGCGGGCGAGGTTCTGGATCGCTGGCATGTCGAATCACCTTGGGCGCACAGCGAGGGGCACAATCGGGGGCACACAGGTTCCCTCCCGCTGGGTTATCACGTGATCTCAAAAGCTTGGGCGAAAATGGTCGGGGAGAGAGGATTCGAACCTCCGGCCCCTGCCTCCCGAAGACAGTGCTCTACCAGGCTGAGCTACTCCCCGACCGGATCCGGCCAGTCGGCCGCCCGGGAGACAGGCCGCGCTTCATAAGGGCGGCTCGCCGGCCGCGCAACCCGCTCTCTAGCGCTGGAGCGCGGCCAGCATTTCGGCAACGCTGGCGAACTTCTCCCTCGGGCTTCCCTCCCTGGCGCGGGCGTTCTCCGCCGCTTCGATCCGCTGCCAGTCGCGGAACGTGACCGGCTCGACACCCCTGGCATGGAGCAATGTGTCGAGCGCCAGGCCGCCCCCCTTGCCGCTGTCGCCCGGCCCGAGCTCGGCGAATATCCTCTCCGCCACCTCGAACCCGTCCGGCCGGTTGGTGCCGATCGTCCCCGTCGGGCCGCGCCGCGCCCAGCCGACGCAATAGAGCCCGCCCCCGATCACGCCCTCGGCATTGGCGAAGCGGCCGCGGCCGTGCTCGTAGGGCACCCCCTCGATCGGCGGGGTCTGGTAGCCGATGCAGCTGACCACCAGCCCGCAGTCGATCGCGTAGGTCTCGCCCGTCCCGACCGAGCGGAGATCGTCCGTGAGCCGAGTGCGCTCGACGATCACGCGCTCCACCTTGCCCTCGCCCTCGACGGCGATCGGCATGGCGAAGAAGTCGAAATCGATGGTCTTCCTCTTGTCCTGGGCCAGGTTGGCGAATTCCCGGAGGTGGGTGACCGACTTGCGCATTCCGGGCTCGAGCAGCGCGTCGTCGGCCGAGGGCGGGAAATCGGCGAGGTCGACGCGCGGCGCGGCGTCCTCGAGATGGCCGAGCTCGCCGAGTTCCTTGGGAGTCATCGCGATCTGGTGCGGACCGCGCCGTCCGAGCACGTGGACCGTGCGGATGGCCGCGGCTTCGAGCGCGTCCAGCGCGTAGCCGGTGATGTCGGACCCGGCAAACTCGGCCCGCGTCTTCGCCAGGATCCGCGCGACGTCGAGAGCGACGTTGCCGTTGCCGATCACCGCCGCCGCCGCGACGTCGAGCGGCGGGTCCAAACCGGCGAAATCGGGATGGCCGTTATACCAGCCGACGAACGCAGCCGACCCGACCACGCCGGGCAGGTCGCCGCCGGGAATGTCGAGCTTGCGGTCCTGCGGAGCCCCGGTCGCGAGCACGACCGCGTCGTAAAGCCCGGTCAGCTCTTCCACCGAGACGTCTTCGCCGACGCAGACGTGGCCGACGAAGCGGACGGTGTCGGACAAAGCCACCTTCTCGTAGCGCCGATAGACCGCCTTGATCGACTGGTGGTCCGGTGCGACGCCCGAGCGGATCAGGCCGTAGGGGACCGGCAGCCGGTCGATCATGTCGATCGCGACCCCGTCGCCGAACTGCTTCTGCAGCGCCTCGGCGGTATAATAGCCGGCCGGGCCGGAGCCGATGATCGCAACGTGCCGCACCCCTGCCTCCCCGGCTGACCGAGCCGCGATGCTAGCGACGCACGGGTGAGAGGCAAGCCGCGTTCGTCAGCGAAGGTTCAGCCGCTCCGCCGCAGAAGAAGAGCCATGAAAGCATTGCTTCTCGCCCTCGCCGGCCTGGCCGGTCTCGCCGGCACGCCGGGCGCCGCCGCTCCGGCGGCCGCGCCGGAAGTCCGCATCCCGTTCCCGGACCGCGGCGGCATTCGCAACTTCCACGCGGAGAGCGAGGACGTGCTCTACATCCAGGACCGCCACCGCCGTTGGTACCGCGCCGACCTCGTCGGGCCCTGCCTCGGTCTCGGCCACGCTCTCGCCATCGGCTATGACACCCACGGCGGCGGCTTCGACCGCTTCAGCCACATCATCGTCGGCCCCGAGCGCTGCGCGATCGCGTCGCTGACGCCGTCGGAAGGGCCGCCGCGCAGGCATCGGAAGGGCCGGCACGCCGCCTAGGCGCGGCCGCTCTTGTCCTCGAGCATTTGCGTCCCCTGGCGCCGGATCAGCGCCTCGATCGGCGCCGCGAAGAAGGAGAGGGCGGCCGGGAGAATGACCTGCAGCCGCACCAAGGCCTCCTCGATGTCGATCGTCGCCTTCATGTCCTGGCCCATGGCCGAGATCGAGAGGTCGACCCGGTCGCCCACCCACGCCGAGTTGACCTGGGCGCCGCCCGGTATGTGATCGGCGAGGCGGCCGATGTTGCGCTCGATCCGGCGGCGTGCCTCGGCGGCGCCGAGCTGGTGCGGGAGGTCTACTGTCAGGGGCTTGCTCATGGCCGGCCCTTAGCGGCGCGCCAAGCCTGGCGCCACGGCTTTTCCCCTGTGGTGCCGCGGGCACAGTCGGACCGGCTTTTTTGCGTCGCAGCGGAAAGCCCTTCCCTGCGCCGAGGATTGCCATAAGCTGGCCGCCGATACGCAGCCCCGGCGGGCTGCCTTGCCGGGGGATAGATAATGATCCGCACGTCTCGCGTCGCTCTTCTCACCACCCTTTCTTCGCTCGCTGTCATCGCCGGGCCGGCCTTCGCGCAGGGGACCACCCCGACCGCCCAGGACCGGGCCGCCGCCCAGGACCAGGCCGCCGACGAAGCGGACGAGGCGATTCCCTCCGAAGAGACGATCGTCGTCACCGGCACCCGCAGCGCCAACCGCACCGTGGCCGACAGCCCGGTGCCCGTCGACGTGATCAGCGCCGATGCGATCACGAACAGCGGCCAGACCGAGACCAACAAGATCCTCAACCAGCTGGTCCCCTCCTTCAACTTCCCGCAGCCCTCGATCGCGGACGGCTCGGACGCGCTCCGCCCGGCGACTCTGCGCGGCCTCGCGCCCGACCAGACCCTGGTCCTTGTCAACGGCAAGCGGCGCCACGTCTCGGCGCTTCTCAACATCAACGGCACGGTCGGCCGCGGCAGCGCGGCGGTCGACATGAACCTCATCCCCGGTCTCGCGATCAGCCGGGTCGAGGTGCTTCGCGACGGCGCCGCCGCCCAATACGGCTCCGACGCGATCGCCGGCGTGATCAACATCCAGCTCAAGAACGCCAACCATGGCGGCCGCGCATCCGTCACCTGGGGCAAATATTATACGACGGTCGACAACGTCGCGAACGTCACCGGCCTGCAGCTCACCGCCGGCGGCGAGCCGCAGCTCGATCCGGCCGACAACCGCTACCTTCTCGCCAATGTCGACGGCGAGCGCACCGCGCATGACGGCCGCCAGGTCACGATCGGCGCGAACGTCGGCATTCCGTTCGGCAATAACGGCTTCCTCAACCTCACCGGCGAGTATCGCGACCGCGACCGCACCAACCGCGCCGGCTACGACCTGCGGCCGAACTACAACCGGCCCGCGCCGCCCGCCTTCGACGCGCGCGAGGCCACCTTCAACCGCCTGCAGTTCCGCTTCGGCGACCCGGACACGAAGGATTTGAACCTCTTCCTCAATACCGGGATGGACCTTGGCGGCGACTGGGAGGCGTACGCCTTCGGCTCCTACGGCCATCGCGACACGGTGAGCGCCGCCAACTGGCGCCAGCAGAGCGCCGCCGCCAACCGGGATTTCGGGGCGATCGCGCCGAATACGACGCCGAACGCGGCCAATTTCGTGCCGCTGACGCCTGACGGGTTCCTGCCGCTGATCGCTTCCGATCTCGACGATTATTCAGGAACGCTGGGAATCCGCGGCGAGATTGGCGGCGGGTGGAAGCTCGACCTCTCCGGCGGCCGGGGCCACAACAGCTTCGACTATGAGGTTCGCGACACTCTCAACACTTCGTTCGGCACGTTGAGCCAGCGCGAGTTCGACGCCGGCGGCCTTCGCTACGGCCAGAACATCTTCAACCTCGACCTCTCGAACGCCTATGAAGTCGGCCTCGCCAAGGCGCTGTCGGTCGCCTTCGGCACGGAATATCGCGAGGAGCAGTTCAAGATCCGCCCCGGCGCTGTCCAGTCCTATGCGACCGGCCCGCTCTTCCGCGCGTCGATCACGACGACGGCGGCGAACTGCGCCGCTCAGCAGGGCGTCTTCAACGCGACGACCAACGTCTGCAGCTTCCCGGGCCGGGCCGCGCCGGCCGGCTCCCAGGGCTTTCCGGGCATCCCGGCGAGCAGCGCGACCGACGCCGCCCGCCACAGCTATTCGGCCTATGCCGAGCTCGACACCGATCCGGTCAAGGGGGTGACGACGACTCTCGCCGGCCGCTACGAGCATTATTCCGACTTCGGCGACACCTGGAACGGCAAGTTCGCGGCCCGCGTCGAGCCGATCGAGGGCTTTGCGCTCCGCGGCTCCATCTCGACCGGCTTCCGCGCCCCCTCGCTCCACCAGCAATATTTCACGACGACCTCGACCAACTTCATCGCCGGCCTGCCGGTCGACATCTCGACGCTCGCGGTGAACAGCCCGGTCGCGCTGGCGCTGGGCTCGCAGCCGCTGAAGCCCGAAAAGTCGCTGAACCTCAGCTTCGGCGCCACCGCCAATCCGGTGCCGGGCCTCACTTTGACCGCCGACCTTTACGAGATCCGGATCGACGACCGCGTCGTTCTGACCGAGAATCTCGGAGCGGCCGGGAGCGGTACGGCGGCGCAGAACGCGGCGGTCAAGGCGATCCTCGACGCGAACGGCTTCCAGAGCGTCGGTGCCGCCCGCTTCTTCATCAACGGCCTCGACACGACGACCCGCGGCCTCGACTTCGTCGCCGCCTACCGGATGCGGATGGGCAGCTACGGCAATTGGTCGCTGAGCGCCGCCTACAATTACAACAAGACGAAGATCGACCGGCGCATCAACGCTCTCGGCCCGCTCGCCACGATCCCCGGCCTCGTCCTCTTCGGCCGCGTCGAGGGCATCCGCTTCACGCACGGCCAGCCGCGCGACAAGGTGGTGCTGAGCGCCGACGGGGATTTCGGCGCCTTCGGGATCACCGCGCGCACGACCCGCTACGGCAAGGTCGTGTCGCCGGGGGCCGCCGCGCCGCTCGCCCCCAACGCGACCAGCCTCACCGCCTTCGGGCCGGACGACATCTTCCTCAAGGCCAAGTGGATCACGGACCTCGAGCTTCGCTACAAGCCGGTCGAGAAGCTGGAGCTGGCCATCGGCGCCAACAACCTGTTCGACGTCTATCCGACCCGCTCGCCCTTCGGCCCGCGCCCCGCGTCGATCGGCGGCGTCTATCCGGCCAACCAGGAATATATCCCCTACTCGATCTTCTCGCCGTTCGGCTTCAACGGCCGCTTCCTCTACGGCCGCGCGTCGATCGAATTTTGAGTCGCGGTCGGAGACGGAAAGGGGAGGGGGCTTCGCGGCCCCCTTTTCCTTTGCGCAAGTGCCGGACGGACATGGATAATTTGCGGGTAACCATCGCCGCTAAGATAGGCTCAACCGCGATTGCCTAGAGCCGTGCCTCTGCGACTGGACTGTGGGTCCGAAGAGGTATGACGCAATGCGGGCATATGACTGGCTGAAGCGCCTCGCGGCGGACCGGCGGGGCAACGCCCTCGTCGTCGGCGCCGCCTGCCTCCCACTGATGATCGGCGCCGCGGCGCTCGGCGTCGACACGATCTACATGACGCTCTCGAAACGCCAGCTGCAGCGCTCCGCCGATTCGGGGGCGCTCGCCGGGGCTTATGCGCTCGTCCAGAACAAGACGGTCGCCGATTCCGTGAACCGCGACCTCCAGCTCAACAACAGCATCTCGCTGACCGGCTCGCCGACGATCGAGAATGCGCCCACCACCGGCAGCTACGCCGGCAACGGCCGGGCCGTTCGCGTCGCGCTGACCGCGAACATCCCGATGGCCTTCTGGTCGGTGTTCAGCAACAGCTCGGCGACGATCAAGGCGGAAGCCACGGCGGCCGTCATCTTCAACGGCCAGTTCTGCATGCTCTCGCTCGAGGACGGCAACACGACGGGCGTCACATTCACGGGCAGCGCTGCGATCGATCTGGGCTGCGGGGTCGCCAGCAATTCCAAGTCCGCGAACGCTATCACCGCGGGCGGCAGCTCCCTGATTAAGGCGACGCCGATTTCGGCGGTCGGAGGAGTTCCTTCGAGCACGCACTACGCATCACCGACGACTCTTCTGCCTTATTCTCCCAAGCAGGCAGATCCATATGCGGCACTCCCGGTGCCGACGGTACCCTCCGGCTGCAAGCCCACCATCTTGTCAGCTCAATCGGGCAAGGCGCCTGACGTTCCGGTCGCCGTCTCCCCGGGCGTATATTGTTACAAGAGTTACGACTTCAAAGGGACGATCACTCTCCCCTCGGGTATCTATTACGTCAATGGCGGCGATCTCGGATTCGGTGCGCAGGCCAATGTTACCTGCCTGCAATGCACGTTCATTCTGACGAGCAGCACGGCTTCGACCGACCCGACATCCGTCGCGTCGGTGACCATGAACGGCGGCGCCGTGATGAACCTGACGGCGCCCAAATCGGGCACGTACGAAGGCGTCCTCATCTATCAGGATCCGCGCGCCCCGCTCGGCAACACAATCACGATCAACGGCAATTCGGCGTCGGTGCTCGAGGGCGGCTTCTATTTCCCCCGCGCCTATCTGACCATGAACGGCACCGCCGGCATGACGACGCGCTGCATCCAGCTGGTCGCGCGCCGGCTCGACTTCTCGGGCAATGCCAGCGTCGACAACACGTGTCCCACAGACGGCGGCGCGAAGGCGTTCGACATGATCCTGGTGAGGCTGGTGGCATGACGATGGCAGGCATCGTGTCGTCCCTGCGCCGCGACGAGCGCGGCGTCAGCGTGATCGAATTCGCCTTCGTCGCGCCGATCATGATGGCGCTGATCCTGGGCATCACCGATCTCTCGCGGGCCTTTGCGATGCGGCTCAACCTGCAGCAGGCCGCCAACCGGGCGATCGAGAAGGCCGAGGTCGGCACGGTTCAGAGCGATTACACCTATCTGAAGGCGGAAGCGGCGACCGCCGCCGGGGTGGCCGCGACGGCGGTTGCGGTGGATGCGTGGGTGGAGTGCGACGGCACCCGCCAGGCCACGTTCGAAACGGAATGCACTACGACGCAGCAGGTCGCGCGCTACGTCCAGGTCACGGTCAACGCCAATTTCGCCCCCATGTTCAGCTACGGCCCGCTCGGCCGCAACGTCTTCGCCACCGCGGCGGACGGCACCGTGCCGATGACGGGCAAAGCGGCCTTGAGGATTCAGTGATGCGCAGCTTCCTGAAACGGATCGCGAAGGACCGGCGCGGCCTCGGCGCCGTCGAGTTCGCCCTCATTTGCCCGGCTTTGTTCGCGGGGATCATCGGCATCGCCCAGCTCGGCATCCTCTTCTACGCCAATGCCGGCCTCAGCCAGGCGGTGGGGGAGGGCGCGCGGCTCGCCACCATCTATCCGCGCCCGACCGACGCGCAGATCATCCAGAAGATGACCGACCAGCGCTTCGGCCTGCAGACCGCCAACATCACCGGCCCGACTCTGACCAACGGGACCTCGGACAGCGCCAATTACGTGGACGTGACGATGAGCTACCAGGTGCCGCTCAACTTCGTCTTCTTCACGATCAGCCCGGTGACGCTAACCCAGACCCGGCGCGCCTACACCTACAAGACGAGCTGAGCCGCCGCCTCAGCCCGTGATCTTCGAGCCCAGCGGCCGCGTCGCCGGGCCGTGTATGACCTCGCCCGAAAGCTCGAAGCGCGAGCCGTGGCAGGGGCAATCCCAGGTCCGGTCGGTCGAGTTCCAGCCGACGATGCAGCCCATGTGCGAGCAGACCGCCGAGACGGCATGGACGTGCCCTCCTTCGTCCTTGAAGGCCGCGACATTGTCCCCGTCGATCTTGAGGATCGCCGCCTGGCCGGGCTCGAGCTCGTCGAAGCTCTTCGGCTTTGAGGCGAGATAGCCGCCGACGAGGTGCGCCGCGACCTTGCTGTTCTCCTTGATGAACTCGGCGGCGCCGGCCACGGGCTTGACCCGGGTCGCGTCGAACAGATCGAGCCACTTGTTCTCCTTGCCGGTGGCGAGGTCGGCGATGATCATCGCGGCGACCGTCCCGTTGGTGATGCCCCAGGCGTTGAAGCCGGTCGCGACCAGATAGCCGTCGCTCCGCGAGGACCAGCCGATGAAGGGGGCCTGGTCCATCGGGGTATAATCCTCGTTGATCCAGCGATATTCGATCGGGCCGGCGTCGAACGTCTGCTTCAGCCAATTCTCGATCTCGGCGATATATTCGCGCTCCTCGTCGGGATGGCCGGGCTTGAAATGCGTGCCCGCGACGATGGCCCAGGTCTTGCCGTCGGCGCCGCGATGGGTGCGGATCGAATGGCCGGGCTGCTCGGCATTCTTGTAGACGCCGGGCGGGACCTTGCGGATCGGCGCGGCGATCACCGGCTCCGCCTTCGGGTAGTTCATCGCATAATACATCCCGACCTGGCCGAGCGGCAGGTGAGTCGCCATCACGACATGCCGGGCCGAGACGGTGCCGCGGTCGGTGACCACCCGGTCGGGCTCCCAATCGATCGCGCGGCTGTTCTCGAAGACGTGGCAGCCGTCGCCCGGGATGGTCGCGGCGAGGCCGGCGACGTATTTGGTCGGGTGGAACTGCGCCTGCTTGTCGAAGCGTATCGCCGCGAGGACGTCGAAGGGCAGGCCGGTTTCGCGGGTCAGGCTGGCGGGAAGGCCGAGGCGCTGGGCGACCTCGACCTCCTTCTCGATTTTCGAGACGTAATCCTTGTCGCGAGTGTAGATGTAGGCGCTCTTCGCCTCGATGTCGGCTTCGACCCGGTAGGTCTCGGCGAGGCGCGATATCTCACGGACCGCCAGCTCCTGCGCTCCGCCGTAGAGGCGCGCGCGCTCCTCGCCGAACTTCTGCTCCAGCGTCTGGTAGCTGAGGCCGTGCTGCGAGGTGACCTTCGCCGTCGATTTGCCGGTGACCTGGCGCCCGACGCGGCGCGCCTCGACCACGGCGACCTTGACGCCGCGGTCCTTGAGGTAGCGCGCCGTCGTGATCCCGACGATGCCGCCGCCGATGATCGCGACGTCGACGCTGACGTCGCCCGAAAGAGACGGCAACACAGGAGAGTCCGCCGTGGCGTTCCAATAGCTGTTGTCCTGCGGGTCGCTCGCCATCTTCTCCTCCTGTCGGGTCTGATGACAAGATGCGCCGCGGGCGGCTTCGGTTCCCCCCGCTTTTCAGCCGCGGCGGCGACCGCTACCGCGAAGGCACGACGACCTGGCGGAAAGGCCCCCCGATGCGATTCGCTGCGATTCTCCTTGCTTTCGCTACCGTGGCCGCCTGCGCCCTGAACGACAGTCGTCCCGCTGCAGCCCCGGAGCCCAAGATCGTCTATCCGGTTACCGAAAGGCAAAACGTGGTCGAGACGCAGTTCGGAGTGGCGGTCGCGGATCCCTATCGCTGGCTGGAGGCCGACGTTCGGGAGAGCCCCAAAGTCCGCCAGTGGGTGGCCGAGCAGAACGCGCTCACGCAGAGCTATCTCGCGGCGCTGCCCGGCCGGGCCGAGTTCAGGCAGCGGATGACCGAGCTTTTCTCCTACGAGCGGTTCGGCACTCCGGACAAGAAGGGCGGCCGCTACTTCTACACGCGCAACACCGGCCTTCAGAACCAGAACGTCCTCTACGTCCGCGACAGCGTCGACGCGCCGGCGCGGATGCTGATCGATCCCAACAGCTGGTCCGCCGACGGCGCGACGGCGCTCGCCGAATGGGTGCCCTCGGAGGACGGCAAGCGCGTCCTCTATTCGATCCAGGAAGGCGGCACCGACTGGCGGATCGTCAGGGTCATGGACGTCGATACCGGCCGGGTCCTTCCCGACGAGACGAAATGGGTGAAGTTCGCCAACTTGGACTGGGCGAACGACGGATCGGGTTATTATTATTCGCGCTTCCCCGAGCCGAAGGCGGGCGAGCAGTTCCAGTCGCTGAACGAGAACCAGGCGGTTTATTTCCATCGCCTCGGGACTGCGCAGAGCCAGGACCGGCTCGTCTACGCTCAGCCGGACCGGCCCAAGCTCGGCAACACGGTCGAGGTTTCGGACGACGGTCGCTGGCTCATCGTCACTTCGTCCGAAGGCACGGACGAGCGCTACGACATCACCCTGATCGATCTCAGCCAGCCCAAGGCCCCGCCGCGCCGGTTCGTGACAGGGCTGGAGAACGACTGGCGCTATATCGGCAATAGCGGCAGGGTCTTCTATTGGGTCACGAACCGCGGCGCGCCGCGGCTGAAGATCGCGGCGACCGACATCCTGCGGCCGTTCACAGAGGCTCGGGACGTCGTGGCCGAGGACGCTTCGACGCTGGACGCCGCCTCGATCGTGGGCGGGAAGCTGATCGCCTCCTACCTGACCGACGCGAAGACGGAAGTGCGAACCTATTCGCTCGACGGCCGCCAGCTCGGCAAGGTGACTTTGCCCGGGATCGGCACGGCCGGCGGTTTCTCCGGCGACGCCGACGATCCCGAGACCTTCTTCTCCTTCACCAGCTTCAACTATCCGACGACCATCTACCGTTACGACGCGTCGACCGGCGCGGCGAGCGTCTGGGCTCAGCCGAAGGTCGCTTTCGCTCCCCAGGATTTCACGGTCGAGCAGCGTTTCTACCGCTCGACGGACGGCACCCGGATCCCGCTCTTCCTCGTCTACAGGAGGGGCCTCGACATCGGCCGGCCGCGGCCGACTTTGCTCTATGGTTATGGCGGCTTCAACATTTCGATGACGCCGGGCTTCTCGGCCGCCCGAATGGCCTGGCTCGAGCAAGGCGGCGTTTTCGCCATGGCCAACATCCGCGGCGGCGGCGAATACGGCCAGGCCTGGCACGAGGCGGGGCGGCTGGCCAAGAAGCAGAACGTCTTCGACGACTTCATCGCCGCCGGCGAATATCTCGTCCGCGAGGGAATCAGCTCGAAGGACAAGCTCGCCATCCAGGGCGGCTCGAACGGCGGCCTGCTCGTCGGCGCCGTGGTCAACCAGCGGCCCGACCTCTTTGCAGCGGCTCTGCCGGCGGTCGGAGTCATGGACATGCTGCGCTTCAACCGCTGGACGGCCGGGCGCTATTGGGTCGACGATTACGGCTATCCCGACCGCGAGGCCGATTTCCGCACGCTCTACGCTTATTCGCCCTATCACAACATCCGCGCCGGTCGGGATTATCCCGCGATCCTGGTCACCACTGCGGACACGGACGACCGCGTGGTCCCCGGGCACAGCTTCAAATATGCGGCTGCTCTGCAGGCCGCCGACACCGGCCCCAAGCCCAAGCTCATCCGGATCGAGACTCGCGCGGGCCACGGCTCGGGCAAGCCGACGGACAAGATCATCGAGGAATATGCGGACATGTGGGCCTTCATCGCCCACCATACCGGGCTCGACGTGAAGTCGCCCGCCGCAAACGAGGATTGACCGCCGCGCTTCCCGCCTTAGGCTCGCCTTCGCCTTGGGGGAGGCGACCGTCGAGTCGACTATGATCCCCGGCTTAAGGGGGAGCAACGACATGGCGATCATCAACGGGTCTTCGGGCGACGATTTTCTCCACGGGACGCCAAGCGACGACACGATCAATGCGTTTGCGGGGAACGACTTGGTCAACGCCGACCAAGGCAATGACGTCGTCGATGGCGGCGACGGCCACGACAACCTCCGCGGCGACGAAGGCGACGACAGCCTCTATGGCGGCACTGGCGACGATTATCTGCGCGGCGGCCTCGGCAACGACCTGATCGACGGCGGGGCGGGCTGGGACCGGGTCGCATTTTTCACGGCGCCGCACGGGATCATTGTCGATCTCCGCATACAGGGCGCTCAGCAGGACACCGGCATGGGCCTCGATACGCTGGTCGGCATCGAGCATGCCTCGGGCACGCCCTATGCCGACACCATCTATGGGAATGACGACGTCAACTGGCTCTGGGGCGAGGGCGGCACCGACACGATCAGCGCCTTCGGCGGCAACGACCTGGTGGAGGTCGGCCCCGGTGACGTCACCGCCGACGGCGGCCTCGGCAACGATACCTTTTCCATGTGGGACAATGGCAATGCGGCCTCCCCGGGCGTCTCACTTTCGCTCGCCTTGCAAGGGAGCAGCCAGACCACGGCGATCGGCAACATTCTGATCACCGGCTTCGAGAACCTGTCGGGCTCCGAGGGCAATGACGCGCTCACCGGCGACGCCGGTTCGAATGTCCTCGCCGGCGACCAGGGCAGCGACACGCTTTCAGGCGGCGGGGGCGATGACGCTCTCTACGGTGACGGGCGGGTGATTATCGACAATCACGGCGCCGGCACATCCGGGCCGATCACTACCTATCAGGACGTCGACCTCGCCTTCCCCCCACTCCCGGGGGCGCCGGTCGACGGCAACGACGTTCTGGAGGGCGGGCTCGGCGACGACATGCTCTACGGCGGCGGCGGATCGGATACGGCGAGCTACGAACATGCCGCCGGCGCGGTCCAGGTCTTTCTCGGCGCTTCCACGGGCGTGTCGAGCGGCGCCGACGGCGACGACACTCTGTTCAGCATCGAGAATGCGATCGGTTCGGCTTTCGACGACCAGCTGGTCGGCAACGGCGGGGCGAATGTCCTCAGCGGGGGCGCCGGTCACGACTATCTCCGCGGCGACGCCGGCAACGACAGCCTGAACGGCGGCGACGGCGACGATTACCTTCGCGGCGGCGCCGGCGACGATCTCATCGACGGCGGGGCGGGGTGGGACCGTGCGGCGTTCCGCGACGCGCTGTCAGGCGTCCATGTCGACCTCAACATCCAGGGCGTAGCCCAAAACACTCTGCAAGGTTTCGATACGCTTATCGGAATCGAGCACGCCTCGGGCTCGCAGTTCGACGACGTCCTGACCGGCAATGCCGGCGACAATTGGCTCTGGGGCGAGGGCGGCAACGACAATATTACAGCCGGCGCCGGCAACGACCTGGTCGAGGTCTGGGCGGGGAACGTCACCGCTGCCGGCGGCAGCGGCATCGATACTTTCTCGGTCTGGGAAAGCGGCCTGGCGCCGGCGTCGCCGGTGGCCGTCTCCCTGCTCCTGCAAGGGGGCGCGCAGGCCACGGGCATCGGATCGATGACCTTGACCGGCTTCGAGAACCTGTCCGGATCGAGCGCGAACGACACCCTGACCGGCGACGCCGCCGCCAACGTCCTGGCCGGCGATCAGGGCAACGACGTGCTGAGCGGGGGCGACGGCGACGACCTCCTTTATGGCGACGGGCGGATAGCCGTCGACCATCACGGCGCGGGCACGTCGGGTCCGATAGTCACTTACGCCGATGTGGTGGCGGCCTTCCCCGGGGATCCCACCCTCGTGGCGGGCAACGACACGCTCATCGGCGGCAAGGGCAATGATACGCTCGTCGGTGGCGGCGGTGACGACACGCTCACGGGAGGGCTGGGCAAGGACGTCTTCCTATTCGGCCCGGCGTCGGGCGACGACCACATCACCGATTTCGCGAAACAGGACCTCATCTCGCTGCAGGGCATCGGCGGTGTCGACGATTTCTCCGACCTCACGATCGTCAACGTGGGCGGCAGCGCCGTGATTAGCTGGGGGACGACGGACTCGATCACGCTCGACGGCTACAAGGCGAGCAAGCTCTCAGCCGTCGACTTCAGCTTCGGCGCCTCGGCGCCCGCCTCGGCCTTCGCGGCCGCGGGAGTGAACGCCCACGGCCACCACGGTATCGAGGCGCCTCCGGCCGACGGTTGGATGCCCTGAGAAGCTGAACCTCAGCCGACCGGCCGGTTCAGGGCCCGATCAGGACGAATCGCCTAATCCAGCCTGCACAGCCCGACGCTCATCCTCGGCGGGCAGCACGTGAGAAGGAGATTTGCCATGAAGGCCATTTCGAAATTCGCTGCCGGCGCCGCTGCCGCCGCCATGCTCGCCGCCGCCGCCGCGACGCCCGCCGAGGCCAGCCATCGCCGCGACGGCATCGACACGGGCGACATCGTCACGGGCATCGCCGTTCTCGGCGGCATCGCGGCGGTGGCCTCGGCGCTCGACCGAGAGGGCTCGCGGTACGGCTACGGCTATCGAGACCGCTATCGCGACGGCTATACGAACGCCGTCGAGAGCTGCGCCCGCGAGGCGGAGCGGATCGGCCGCGGCCGGGTTCGCATCACCGACGTCGATCGCACCGGCGGCAGCCGCTTCCGCGTCCGCGGTGTCGTCCAGAACGACTATGCTTACGGTACGGGCGGCCGCTACGATCGCTATGACCGTTATGACCGTTACGACCGCGCCGATCGCTATGACCGTTACGACCGCTATGATCGCTACGACCGTTACGATCGCGGGGACGGCTACGGCCGCTATGGCCGCTATGGCCGCGACGGCCGTGAGGATTTCACCTGCTACGCGACGAGCAACGGCCGGATTCTCGACTTCAACTACTAAGGCCCCTCCCTGGGCCGGACGGGTGCGCGCGGGCGAGAGTCCGCGCGCACTTTTTCTGTCGCCACGCGGAGCGCCGGATCGGTCGCTGGACAGCCCGCGAGGGGCGTCCTAGGGCTCGGGCCCGATGCGCGGAAAAACGCACCCGTGAGCGTCCAGCCTTCCGAGACCATCCTGATCGTCGATTTCGGGAGCCAGGTGACCCAGCTGATCGCGCGGCGCGTCCGCGAGGCCGGAGTCTATTCCGAGATCGCGCCGTTCAGCCGCGCCGAGGAGGCGTTCGATCGGCTCCGGCCCAGGGGCCTGATCCTCTCGGGCGGGCCGGCCTCGGTGATGGGCGACGACAGCCCGCGCGCGCCCCAGCACCTGTTCGACGCCGGCCTTCCGATCCTCGCCATCTGCTACGGCCAGCAGACCATGGCGCACCAGCTCGGCGGTCGGGTCGCCCCCTCTGACGGTCGCGAGTTCGGCCGCGCGTTCATCGAGATCACCGGCGAAAGCATGCTGTTCGACGGCTTGTGGAAGCCCGGCGAACGGCACCAGGTCTGGATGAGCCACGGCGATCGGGTCGAGGCCTTACCCGAGGGGTTCAGCGTCGTCGCGTCGTCGGAGGGGGCGCCCTATGCGATCGCCACCGACGAGAAGCGGCGTTTCTTCAGCCTCATGTTCCACCCAGAGGTCGTGCACACGCCCGACGGCGGCAGGCTGATCGCCAATTTCGTGCGGCACGTCTGCGGCCTCTCCGGGGACTGGACGATGGCCGAGTTCCGCGCGACCAAGATCGCCGAGATACGCGAGCAGGTCGGCAGCGGCCGGGTCATTTGCGGGCTCTCCGGCGGGGTCGACAGCGCCGTCGCCGCGGTCCTCATCCACGAGGCGATCGGTCACCAGCTGACCTGCGTATTCGTCGACCACGGCCTGATGCGGGCCGGCGAGGCGGAGCAGGTCGTTTCGCTTTTCCGCGGCCATTACAACATCCCGCTCGTCCATGTGGAGGCGGAGTCGCTGTTCCTTTCCAGTCTCGGCGGCCTCGCCGATCCCGAGGCGAAGCGAAAGTTCATCGGCAAGAGCTTCATCGACATATTCGAGGAGGAAGCGCGCAAGATCGGAGGCGCGGATTTCCTCGCCCAGGGGACGCTTTATCCCGATGTGATCGAGAGCGTCAGCTTCACGGGCGGGCCCTCGGTCACGATCAAGAGCCACCACAATGTCGGCGGCCTCCCCGAGCGGATTAACATGAAGCTGGTCGAGCCGCTCCGCGAATTGTTCAAGGACGAGGTGCGCGAGCTCGGACGCGAGCTCGGACTGCCCGCCGCCTTCGTCGCCCGTCATCCTTTCCCGGGTCCCGGCCTGGCCATCCGCATACCGGGTGAAGTCACCCGAGAGCGCTGCGAAATCCTCCGCAAGGCCGACGCGATCTATCTGGAGGAAATCCGGAACGCGGGGCTCTACGAGGCGATCTGGCAGGCCTTCGCGGTCCTTCTTCCGGTCCGGACGGTGGGCGTGATGGGCGACGGACGCACCTACGATTATGTCTGCGCGCTCAGAGCCGTCACCTCGACCGACGGAATGACGGCGGACATCTATCCGTTCGACTCCGCTTTCCTCAGCCGAGTGGCGACGCGGATCGTCAACGAGGTGCGCGGCATCAACCGCGTCGTCTACGACTACACGTCGAAGCCGCCTGGGACGATCGAGTGGGAATGAGGGGGACGGCGCCGTTGCGCCGCCCCCCGAAACGCCTACTTCCGCGGTATGACTATGCCGGTGAAGGTTCCGTCATTTGGCGCTCCGCTGGTCGGATTGCCGTCGAGGCGGTTGCCGCCGTAGCTCAGGATCTGCGACGAGGCGCCGACGTTAATCCCCTGAGTGTTGCCGGTTATCGTCGTGCTGTCGACTCGCAGGACCGTATTCGATCCGGCGGTCCCGATCCCGACGACGCTGTTGTGGGTAACCGTCGAATCCGTGATCATCCCGCGCATCACGGAGACGCCCGCGACCGCGACCAGGCCTTGCTGACTGCCGGAGAACTCGCTGTTGCTGATCACGAACGAAACCTGCCCGTTCGTACTGTCGGCGATGAATCCGTCCCTCGGATTGTCGCGGACGCGGACACCCTTGAGATCGGCCTGAATGCTGCCTCCGACGCCGGGCTTGAGGCTGATTCCGGCACCGCTGGCGACCGTGCCGTTCTCGGCGACGGTCGTGTTGCTGACGTACAATTTCAGCGGGCCCGTCGGCGCGGCCGAGATGCCGACGCTGCTTGCGGCGTTGAACCGCCGGATCACGGTGTCCTCGATATGGACGGTGCCCTGGCCGATGATTCGGACGCCGTTGCTCGGCGGGTTGACCCCGAAGATGTCGAGCCCGCGGATGAACACGACGTCGGTCGAGGCCGGCAGATTGACCGTGATGCCGTTACCGCCCGCGAGCGCGCCGCCCTCGGTGTACGGGCACGAGATCGTCATCGACTTCGTGATCGTCACCGCACCGAAACCACCCGGATCGAGGCAGTTGATCTCGCCGCCGGCCGCGGTCTTCGAGATGGCGCCGGCGAAGGTCTTGCACGGCGCCGTGCGGCTGCACGGATTGACGTCGTCGCCGACGCCCGACACCCAGGTGCGAGTCGCCTGGGCGTTGGCCGGCGTCGCGGCGAACATCGTCGTGCCGAAGATCGCGGCTGCGGCAAGCGGCGCGAGTTTACGAATAAAGGTCATGTCTGTTCTCCCCCTTCATGATCAGACCGTGACAAGAGTTAACACAGGTCAGGCGACCGCGCTCCCGCTATTTTGTCGTGGGGCGGCGCCCTGCTCCACGGGAATCGAGGAAAGCGCAAGGGCGCGTCATGGATTCCGGAGCGCTCCTCGAGATCTGTCTTCGCCTCTTCTCGGCGGCGACGCTGGCGCGGCGAACGTGACGGTGAGGCCGTCCGGCGGTCTGGTGCTGATGCAGTTCGGCGGCTAGACACTGCCCATGTCCGTCACCCACTCGCTCGACACGGCGACGAGCCGCGCCAATCCGGTGCCGACCCCGATGAAGCGGCTGACAGTGCCGAAGCTGAAGGCGATGAAGGGCGGCGAGCCGATCGTCATGCTAACGGCCTACACCGCCCGCTGGGCTCAGCTGCTCGATCCGCATTGCGACATCCTGCTCGTCGGCGACAGCCTCGGCCAGGTCATTTACGGTTTGCCTTCGACGGTTCCGGTGACGCTCGACATGATGTGTGCGCACGGCGCCGCCGTGGTCCGCGGGTCGTGGCACGCCGTGGTCGCGGTCGATATGCCGTTCGGCGCGTACGAAGCGAGCCCCGAGCGGGCTTTCGCCAGCGCGGCGCGCATCCTCAAGGAGACGGGAGCCGCGGCGGTCAAGCTCGAGGGCGGCGAGGCGATGGCCGCGACGGTGGCCTTCCTCACGCAGCGCGGCATACCGGTGATCGGCCATGTCGGCCTCACGCCCCAGGCTGTGAACGCGCTCGGGGGTTACGGCACCCGCGGCCGGGTAGAGGCCGAAGCGCGCAAGATCGTCGCCGACGCGCGGGCCGTCGACGCGGCAGGCTGCTTCCTCCTCGTCCTGGAGGGGGTGATGGAGGAAGTCGCGGCCGAGATCACAGGCCTGGTCTCCTGCCCGACGATAGGCATCGGCGCCTCGCCGGCCTGCGACGGCCAGGTGCTGGTCACCGAGGACATGCTCGGACTGTTCGAGCGGACGCCTCGCTTCGTGAAGCGGTTCGACGACCTCGCCGGGCGGATCGAGGCCGCGGCTTCGAGCTACGCCGCCGAGGTCCGCAGCCGCGCCTTTCCGGGCGAGGAGCAGATCCAGCGCGCCCGCAAGACGTGAAGGCTTCCGTTGCGGCGGCGGCGCCGGTAGAGAAGCGCCGGGGCGAGGATAATGGCCCGCTTTCCCGTTCATCCGCCGTATCGCTTCTGTGGGCGATGAGGCATGAGGCTGGCGGGATTTCCGGGACGGCAAGTGGAGGTTTTTCTTGGCGCTGAGGCCTGTCGACAATGAATCGTTCTACCGCGAGGTCGACGAGGAGCTCCGCCGCGACCAGCTGAAAGGCTATTGGCAGCGCTACGGCAAGCTCACCATCGCCGCCTTCGTGATGATCCTCGCCGCGATCGGGGGGGTGATCTGGTGGAACAATCACAAGCAGGTCGAAGCCGGCAAGCGCGGCGAGACCCTGATCGGCGCCTTCGACGATATTTCGGCGCGCAACAAGCCCGCGGCGGTCGCCAAGCTCGATCAGCTCGCCCGGTCCGGTTCGGCCGGATATCGCGCCGCCGCGCTGCTGACCAAGGCCGACCTCGCCATCGAGGCGAACGATCTGAACGGCGCGGTCGCCCTCTTCCGCCAGATCTCGGCGGACGACGGCCTTCCCACGCCCTATCGGGACCTCGCCACCGTCAGGATGACCGCGCTCGAATTCGACGCGATCCAGCCGCAGGCGGTCGTCGACCGGCTGAAGCCGCTCGCCGTCGCCGGCAATCCGTGGTTCGGAAGCGCCGGCGAGATGGTCGCGATCGCCTACATGAAGCTCAACAAGCCGCAGCAGGCGGCGAATCTTTTCGCCGGCATCGCCAAGGACAAGAACGTGCCCGACACGCTGCGCTCGCGCGCGACGCAAATGGCGGGCTCGCTAGGCGTGGACGCGGTCCAGCAGGCCGGCGCCAATCAGGAAGGCACTCAATGAAGCGTATCGCGACCCTGTTCCTCGCCATCGGCCTCCTCGGCGGGTGCGGCGTCCTCAACAAGGGCAAGAAGCCGGTCACGCCGACCGTCGGCCAGCGCATTCCGGTCCTCGCGCGCGAGACGGTCCTCGAGGTGGATCCGGCGCTGGCCGGCGTCGCGGTCACTCTGCCGCCCGCCGCCGCGAACGCGGAATGGACTCAGTCCGGCGGCAACGCCGCCAAGTCGATGGGCCATCTCGCCCTCGGCCCAACCCTGGGCCAGGCGTGGCGCGTCGATGTCGGCGAGGGCGCGACGAACAAGGGCGGGCTCGGCTCGTCCCCCGTCGTCGCCGAGGGCAAGGTCTTCACGATCGATACCCGGGCGGTGGTCCGCGCCGTCGACGCCGCGAACGGCACGTCCGTGTGGCAGGCGCAGGTGCGAGGCCCGTCCGCCCCGGAGGGCGCGCTGTTCGGCGGCGGGGTCAGCTACGATAACGGCCGAATCTATGTCACCAACGGCGTCGGCGACGCGGCCGCGCTCGACGCGAAGACCGGCGCCCTGGTCTGGCGGGTCCGTCCCGGCGGGCCGCTACGCGGCGCCCCGACCGTCGCCAACGACAATGTCTACGTCGTCAGCCAGGACAACCAGCTGTTCGCGCTGAACCCCGCCGACGGCAAGGTCCGCTGGACCGGGGCCGGCGCGGTCGAGATTGCCGGCGTGTTCGGCGCGGCCTCGCCCGCCGCGGCTTCGGGCACCGTCGTCGCCGGCTTCTCCTCCGGCGAGCTCAACGCCTATCGCTACGAGAATGGCCAGGGCCTGTGGCAGGATGCCCTGGCGCGGACCAGCATCTCGACGACGGTGACCTCCCTCTCCGATATCGACGCCGATCCGGTCATCGACGCGGGCCGGGTCTACGCGGTCGGACAGGGCGGCCGGATGGTCGCGATCGAGCTCAACACCGGCCAGCGCGTCTGGGAGATCAACGTCGCCGGCATCGCCACGCCCTGGGTCGCGGGCGACTGGATCTTCGTCGTCACCGATCAGGCCCAGCTGCTCGCGCTGTCGCGCACCACCGGCCACATACGCTGGATGACGCAGCTCGCCGCGTTCCGCGACGCCAAGGACAAGAAGGGGCGGATCAACTGGGTCGGCCCGATCCTCGCCGGCGACCGCCTGATCCTCGCCAATTCGGCCGGGCAGCTGGTCAGCGTGTCGCCGACCGCAGGCACGATCCAGTCGACGATCGACACGCGCGTGCCGATCTCCCGCTCGCCCGTCGTCGCGAACAGCACGCTCTACGTCCTCCACGACAACGGCCAGCTCAGCGCCTGGCGCTAGCGGGGCGGGGCGCCGATTGACCCGGCCCCGCCGCGCGGGCAGGGCGGCGGCGCCATGCGCAAGCTCCCCACCGTCGCCATCGTCGGCCGGCCCAATGTCGGCAAGTCGACTCTGTTCAACCGGCTGGTCGGGCGGAAGCTGGCGCTCGTCGACGACCGGCCGGGGGTCACGCGCGACCGCCGCGAAGGGGAGGCGAGCCTGCTCGGCATGGACTTCCGGGTCATCGATACGGCCGGATATGAGGACGAGGACCCTGAGACGCTGCCGGGCCGGATGCGGGCTCAGACCATTGCCGCGGTTCGGGAAGCCGATGCGGCGCTCTTCCTGATCGACGCGCGCGCGGGCCTGACGCCGCTCGACGAGGAGATCGGCCGCTGGCTTCGAAGCGAGACGACGCCCGTCATCCTCGCCGCCAACAAGGCCGAGGGACGGGCCGGCGAGAGCGGCATACTCGACGCCTGGTCGCTCGGCCTCGGCGAGCCGATCGCGATGAGCGCCGAGCATGGCGAAGGCGTCGTCGACCTGTTCGAGCATCTCCGCCCCCATGTCGAGCGCGAGGC
>DATAIU010000094.1:0-15463 GCA_036262495.1 Allosphingosinicella sp. | reverse complement strand
GGCCCGGCTTCTCGCCGCGGCCGGCGCGGCCTGCGACTTGCGCGATCTGCTGGAAGCTCCGCTCCGCGGCGCGCAGGTCGCCGCCCTGCAGGCCGAGATCGGCGTCGACGACGCCGACCAGGGTGAGGTTGGGAAAATGATATCCCTTGGTGACGAGCTGAGTCCCGATCACGATGTCGATCTCGCCTCCCTCCATGCGCCCGACGAACTCGGCCGCCTTGGCCGGCGACCAGATCGTGTCGGACGTGACGATCGCGGTGCGGGCGTCCGGGAACAGGGCCCCGACCTCGTCGGCGATCCGCTCCACGCCGGGGCCGACGGGGACGAGGCTGTCTTCCTCATCGCATTCCGGGCAGGCCTTGGGCGGAGCCATGATGTGTCCGCAATGATGGCAGGCGAGCCGGTGGACGAGCCGGTGCTCGACCATCCAGGCCGTGCAATTGGGGCATTGGAAACGGTGGCCGCAATGGCGGCAGAGGGTCAGCGGCGCGTAGCCACGGCGGTTGAGAAAGAGCAGCGACTGCTCGCCCCGCCCGAGCGTCTCCTCCATCTCCCGCACCAGGCGCGGAGCGAGCCAGCGCCCGCGCGGCGGCGGATCGGCGAGGAGGTCGAGCGCCTCGATCTGGGGCAGCTCGGCGGCGCCGTAGCGGTCGGGCAGCTTCAGCTCGCGATAGACGCCGATCTCGGCCATCTGGCGGCTCTCGATCGCCGGTGTGGCGGAGGCGAGGACGATCGGGATCTTCTCCAGCTTCGCGCGCATCACAGCGACGTCGCGGGCGTGATACATCACGCCTTCCTCCTGCTTGAAGCTCGTCTCATGCGCCTCGTCGACGACGACCAGGCCGAGCTCGGGGTAAGGGAGGAAGAGGGACGAGCGCGCGCCAACGACCACCCGAGCGTCGCCGCTCGCGATCGCACGCCAGGCGCGGCGCCGCTGCGACTGGCGCAGGCCCGAATGCCATGCGACCGGATCGTGGCCGAAGCGGGCGGCGAAGCGCTTCAGAAAAGGCTCGGTCAGCGCAATCTCGGGAAGGAGAACGAGCGTCTGGCGGCCGCGCCGCAACGCCTCCGCGATCGCCTCGAAATAGACTTCGGTCTTTCCTGAGCCGGTGACCCCATCGAGGAGGAAGGGCGCGAATTCCAGCGCGCGGACCGCCTCGACCAAAAAGTGTGCGGCGGCGCCTTGGGCAAGCTCCAGCTCGGGCGGGGCGAAATCGGGATCGGGGCGCGGGAAGGGATCGTCGGTCGAGACCTCGACCGCCTCGATGCATCCCGCCTTGACCAGCCCCCGGATCACGCCGTCCGACACTCCGGCCACCAGGGCGAGCTCGCGCACGAGCCCCTGGCGCTCGGCGATCCGCTCCAGCGCCTGCTCGCGTTGCGGCGTGATCCGCTCCGGCACCGCTCCGGTCGCGCGATACTCGGTGACGGTGCGCCCGCCCTCCAGCGCGCTCGCCGAGGAGAGGGCCATGCGCAGTACAGCGGGGAGGGGGGCCAGATAATAATCGGACGTCCACTCGATCAGCCGGCGCAGAGGCTCCGCGAGCGGGGGCAGGTCGTAGGCGGAGAGGAGGGGGCGTAGGCGGTTGTCGCCGACCGCCTCGGCCTCGAGCCGCTCCGGTTCCCAGGCGACGCCGGTCATCTGCCGGGGCCCGAGAGGGGCCAGCACGATCGAGCCGGGCTCGACCCTCATCCCCGCCGGCACGCGATAGTCGAGCGGCCCCAGAGCGGCGTTGAGCAGCAAGACGCGGCAGCGGTTCATCCGTTCGCCATATGGCCTTTCCGCCGCGGGGCGGAAGTGGCTGCGGCGCGCGGCCTTGCAACAATCGCGGCGCGCCGGTCGTTTCGGGTTCGTCCGAAAAGAGGAGATGCTCGTGGACCTGTTGCTTAGCCGCCGCGCGCTGATCGGCGCCGGCCTCCTGCTTCCCGCTCTGGCGCTGCCCGGCTGCGCGACGCGCCTCGGCGATCTGGTCAACCTCGAAGGCGCGATCCGCCGCCTGCTGACCATCTCCTCCCAGCGCGCTTTCGCCCGGCTGCTGGCCGACGAGGGCTTCTTCCGCGACGATATCGCCCGGATCGACGTGCCGCCCCAGCTCGGCGGCAGCGGAGTGAGCGCGGCGCTCGCCGTGGCGCTCGGCACGAGGGCCGTGCAGGACCGGCTCCTTCGTCTGGTCAACGATGCCGCCGAGGAGGGCGCCCGCGCCGCCGCACCCGTCGTCAACGATTCGATCCGCAATGTCTCGATCACCGATGCGGCGAGGTTCATCCGCGGCGGGCCGACCGCGGCGACGGACTATCTGGCGAACTCGATGGGCGACCGGCTGTTCGACGTCGTCTTCCCGGGCGTGGGCAATGCGCTGCGGGTTCTCGACAACGGCGTGATCCAGCAGGTGCTTCGGGTCGCGACCGGCATTAATTTCGCCGGCCTCCAGGCGGACGTGGCCCGCAAGGCTTCTGCGAGCATCTATCGGGCGATGGGCCGGGAGGAAGCGGCGATCCGCGCCAATCCGGAATCGACCCACGACCCGCTGCTGATCGGGGCGTTCCGAGTGCTGCGCTGAGCTGCTAGGGTCCGCCCGGGACGGGGGATGGCCGGGTGGACGACGCGCAGAGGCAGCTCGACAATTTTCTGGCGAAATTCACGCCTGAGGTGGAGCGTCTGGGGCACGCGCTGATCGCGCGCATGCGGGCCCGCCTGCCGGGCGCCAAGATCATCGTCTACGACAATTACAATGCGCTCGCGATCGGCTTCGGACCGACCGAGAAGGCGTCGCACGCGGTGCTGTCGCTCGCGGTCTTCCCCCGCTGGGTGACCCTGTGCTTCCTCCGCGGCGCGGGCCTGTCCGATCTGGACGGGCTGCTCCGCGGCTCGGGCAGCCGGGTCCGCCACGTGCGGCTGCATGAGGTCGAGCGTCTCGACGATCCCGCCATCGTGGCGCTGATCGCGGAAGCCGTCGCCCGCTCGGAGCCGCCCTTCGATGCCGGGGCAGAGCAGCAGCTCGTAATCAAGTCGATCTCGGCGAAGCAGCGTCCGCGCCGGCCGGCCTGAGGCGGGCCGACTCGCTCGCACCGGGCAGGCTGGCTAGAAGGAGCGCGAATCCCCAGCCGCACCGGAACCGATTCCCTATGAAATTCTTTGTCGACACCGCCGACACGGCTGAAATCCGTGACCTGGCGGAAACCGGCCTGCTCGACGGCGTAACCACCAACCCGTCGCTGATCCGCAAGGCCGGCCGCGACTTTCTCGAGGTGGTGAAGGAGATCTGCTCGATCGTTCCGGGCCCCGTCTCGGCGGAGGTCGTGGCGCTCGACCATGACGGGATGATGCGCGAGGCCGAGGTGCTTCGGAAGATTGCGGGCAATATCGCGATCAAGGTGCCGCTGACGATCGACGGGCTCAAGACCTGCAAGGCGCTGACCGGCGACGGGACGATGGTCAACGTCACGCTCTGCTTCACCGCCAACCAGGCCCTTCTCGCGGCGAAGGCCGGGGCCAGCTTCATCTCGCCGTTCGTCGGCCGCCACGACGACACCGGCTTCGACGGCATGCAGATCATCTCGGAGATCCGCACCATCTACGACAATTACGATTTCGGCACCGAGATCCTCGTCGCCAGCATCCGCCACCCCGTCCACGTCCTCCAGTCGGCGATGATCGGCGCGGACGTGATGACGGCGCCGCCGGCCGTGATCCGCCAGCTCTTCAAGCATCCCCTGACCGACAAGGGCATAGAGGGTTTCCTCGCAGACTGGTCGCAGACGGGGCAGAAGATCGGTTGAGTCTCGTCGTCCCGGACTTGATCCGGGATCCATGAACCCGTCCGGGTCAGGTCGGGAAGGTCGGTATTCATGGATTCGGGCCTTCGCCGGAATGACGGGGTTTGGCGGTGGGGCTCCGGAAATGACGTAGCTTCTTAACCATCTTCGGGTTAGCTTCGGCGGCGATGGGGAAGGTGATCAACTTCGAGGACAGGGCGGTCGCCCGGCTGCGCGAGCGGGTCGCCGCCGCGGAGGAGGCGAACCAGGACCTGATCGCCTTCGCGCGCGGCCATTCTGGCGCCGTCGCCTCGATCCACGAGGCCGTGCTGGCGGCGATCGAGGCGGAGGGCTTCGACCATCTGATCCACATCGTGACGCAGGAATGGCCCCAGATTCTCGGCCTCGACGCGGTCGCGGTGGCGCTCTGCGCGGGCGACAAGGGGGTCCGCGCAGACGCGTCGGGCCTGCAGTTCGTCGACACCCGCGTCATCCGCCGGTCGCTCGAGGGGCTGGACGGAGTGGTGCTGCGCGGCGTCGAGCGCGGCCATCCGCTGTTCGGGCCCGCCTGCGAGCTGATCCGCGCCGAGGCGCTGGTCCGCCTCGACAGCGAGCCGCCGCTGCCGACCGGGCTTTTGGCTCTGGGCCAGCGCGAGGCGCAGGGTTTCGAGACCCGGCACGGCTCGGAGCTGCTGATGTTCCTCGGCCGAGTCCTCACCCGCTCGATGGGCCGGTGGCTGATCCCCTGACGGCCCACCCGGCCGCGGCGACCGTCCTCGCCTGGCAGCACCATCTCGCCCGCGACCGCCGACGCTCGCCGCACACGGTGCGCGCCTATGTCGCGACGGCGCAGCGGCTTCTCGACTTCCTCGGCGATCATCTCGGTGGCGCAGTGGCGGTCTCGGACCTGGCCGGGCTACAGCCGGCCGACCTCCGGGCCTTTCTGGCGCGCCGCAGGAGCGAGGGGCTCGGCAACAGCTCGGCCGCTCGGGAGCTGTCGGCGGTGCGCGGCTTCCTTGCGTTCGCGGCCGGCGGCGAGGGCGCCGTGCCGCGGCTCAGGGGCCCGAAACGCCCCCGCAGCGTTCCGCGGCCGGTCGCCCCGGACGATGCGGTGGCGCTGTCCGACGAGGTCGGCGAGGGGGCGAGCGCGGAGTGGATATCCGCGCGCGACGGGGCGATCCTGCTCCTCCTCTACGGATCGGGATTGCGCGTCGCCGAAGCGCTCGGCCTGACCGGCGCGGCCCTGCCCCTCGGCGATACGCTCGTCGTCACCGGCAAGCGCGGCAAGACGCGCGTCGTGCCCCTGCTGCCGCAGGTGAAGGCGGCGATCCTCCGCTATCTGGAGCTTTCGCCTTACCGCCCGGAGCGGGACCTGCCGCTGTTCCGGGGCGCGCGCGGCGGGCCGCTCAACGGGGAGATGATCCGGCGCGTCGTGCGCGGAGCGCGGGCCAGGCTCGGCCTCTCGGAGCGGACGACGCCGCACGCGCTGCGCCACAGCTTCGCGACACATCTTCTAGGACGCGGCGCGGACCTGCGCTCGCTGCAGGAATTGCTCGGCCATGCCAGCCTGTCGTCGACCCAGATCTACACCGCGGTCGACGCGGCGCACCTCCTCGACGTCTACCGGCACGCCCATCCGCGCGCGTGATCGGGGACACGTAAAGGGGACACGTACGAGTACGTGTCCCCTTTACGTGTCCCTATGCCGTTTGCGCCAGGTGAGCTGGCGCCAGACATAGGCGAGGACGATGAGGATTATGATCCCCGTCGAGACGGGGCCGAGCACCTTCTCGATGTCGCGGAAAGCCTTGCCGAGGCCCCAGCCCGCCGCCGCCAGCGCGGCCGTCCAGGCGATGGTGCCGAGCGTCGACCAGAGGAGGAAGCTCTTCAGCCGCATGTTGAGCAGGCCGGCAGGGATGGAGATGACCGAGCGGATCGTCGGCAGCAGGCGGCCGAGCGAGACGATCGCCGCGCCGAAGCGGCCGAACAGCCGCTCCGCTTTCTCGACATCGTCCCAGTCCATCGTCAGCCAGCGGCCGTATTTGGAGATGAAGGGGCGGAAGCGCTTCAGGCCGACGACTCGCGCGAGCGCATACCAGAAGAGATTGCCGAGCATGGCGCCGGCCGCGCCGCTGCCGATCACGCCCCACAAGGTGAGCTGCCCCTGCGCCGCCTGGACGCCGGCGATGGGCATGATCACCTCGGACGGGATCGGCGGGAAGATCGTCTCCAGAAACATCAGAAGGAAGACGCCGACATAGCCGGTCTGCTCAATGAGGCGGATCGTCCAGTCACCCATGGCTCAGCCGAGCTTCGCTTCGATCGCATCCCAGATGCGTGCCGGGGTGTCGGTGCCGTTGAATTTGTCGATCGCGACGATGCCGGTGGGCGAGGTGACGTTGATCTCGGTAAGCCATTTGCCGCCGATCACGTCGATGCCGACGAAGAGCAGCCCGCGCGCCTTGAGCTCGGGGCCGAGCGCGGCGCAGATTTCGCGCTCCCTTTCAGTAAGCTCGGTCTTCGCGGCTGAACCGCCGGCAGCGAGGTTCGACCGGATCTCGCCCTCGCCGGGGATACGGTTGATCGCGCCGGCGATCGCGCCGTCGACCAGGACGATGCGCTTGTCGCCCTCGGCGATCTCAGGGACGAAGGCCTGGACGACGTGCGGCTCGCGATAGGCGGTGTTGAACATCTCTATGAGCGCGGCGAGGTTGGCGCCGTCGCGGCCGACCTTGAAGACCGCCTTGCCGGCATTGCCGTGCAGCGGCTTCACGACGATCTCGCCATGCTCCTCGAGGAAATGGCGGGCTGCGCCGAGCGAGCGGGTGAGCAGGGTCGGCGGCATGTAGCGGGCGAAGTCGAGCACCCAGATTTTTTCTGGGGCGTTTCGGACCGAGGCGGGGTCGTTGACGACGAGCGTCTCGCCCTGGATGCGCTCGAGCAGGTGGGTGGCGGTGATGTAGCCGAGGTCGAACGGCGGGTCCTGGCGCATCAGCACGACGTCGGCGTCGCGGCCGAGATCGAGGATCCTGTGCTCGCCGAGCTCGAAATGATCGCCTTCGACGGGCCGCACGGTCACCGGCCGCGCCATGGTCCAGAGGCGGTTCTCGGCCCAGGTCAGGTCCTCGGCGCGGTAATAGCAGAGCGTGTGCCCGCGCTTCTGCGCGCCGAGCATGATCGCGAAGGTCGAATCGCCTGCGATGCTGATCCCCTCGATAGGGTCCATCTGGACGGCGACGCGCAGGCTCATGGCGCGCGCTTAGCCGGGCCGGGCTGGACTGTCATCCGTGCCAGATATTGGTCATGTGCCGGGGGAGGCGGCGCGGGACGATGAAGATCGCGTCGAGGCGGATGTCGTCGCCGGCGCGGGCATAGCGGGCGGCGAGCGCCTCCGCGGCAGCCGCCACGCGGCGGAGGCGATAGTCGTCCAGCGCGAAGCCGGCCTCCATGGCCGTGGCGCGCGCCTTGACCTCGATGAAGGCCAAAGTGCGGCCGCGGCGGGCGACGAGGTCGACCTCGCCGACGGGGGTGCGGACGCGGCGGGCAAGGATCTTCCAGCCCTTGAGCTGCAGCCAGAGAGCCGCGAGCCTCTCGGCCCGGCGGCCGCCGCGCTCGGCGCGCTGGCGCTTCACTTGAGCTTCAGGGCCCGCTCGTAGGCGGTGCGCTTCGGCACGCCGAGGCTGTCCGCGACCTCGGCCGCGGCGCGCGACGGCGAGAGGCGGGTCATCGCCTCGCGCAACGCCGCGTCGATCGCCTCCTCGCCCGCCGCCTCGCGCTCGCCCGGAGGGGCAACGACGATGACGATCTCGCCTTTGGGCGGCGCGTCGGCGTAGCGAGCGGCGAACTCGCCGAGCGTTCCGGTCACCGTCTCCTCGAAGCGCTTTGTGATCTCGCGAGCAACGGCCGCCTCGCGATCCCCGAGGCCGGCGTGGAGCGCCGCAAGGGTCGCGGCGAGGCGTGGCCCGCTTTCGTAGAGGACGAGAGTGGCGCGGAGACTCGCCAGCTCCTCGATCGCGGCGGCCTTCGCGGCGGGCTTGGAGGGCAGGAAGCCGGCGAACAGGAAGCGGTCGGTCGGCAGGCCGGCGAGGGTCAGGGCGGCGATCACGGCGGACGGGCCCGGGACGGTGGTAACTGCGATCCCGGCCGCTCGCGCGTCCCGCACCAACTTGTAGCCGGGGTCCGAGATGAGCGGCGTCCCCGCATCGGAAACGAGGACGACGGAGCCGCTTCGCATCCTGGCGAGAAGCTCGGGCCGGACGCGCTCCGCGTTGTGGTCGTGATAGGCGAGCATCGGGCGCTTGACGCCGATATGGCGGAGGAGCTTGGCCGTCACCCGGCTATCCTCGACGGCGATCAGATCGGCGGCCGACAGCATTGCGGCGGCGCGGGGGCTGAGATCGGAGAGATTGCCGATCGGCGTCGCGACGATGTAGAGGCCGGGCGGCAGCGTCTCGTTCATCAGGAACCGGTCATGGCAGAGCTTTCCACGGGGCCGCAAGCGCGGCGGTCCATCCTCGGGCTGGGAGCGGCCGCGTTTCTCGCTTTCGCGCTCGGCGGCTGCCAGCTGGTGCCGAAGCCGCGCTCCGAGCCGGTTCCCGAGCAGGCGCCTCCCCAGACGCAGCCCGAGGAGGAGGAACGCGGCCCGCAGCTGCCCCTCGAAGAGACTCGCAACCGCGTCGCCGTGCTGGTGCCGCTGTCGGGGGCGAACGCCGGAGTGGGCAGCTCGATCGCGAACGCCGCCAACCTCGCCTTGCTCGACGCGGGTGGCGAGCGCATCCGGATCACCGTCTATGACACTGCCAAGTCGGGCGCGGCCGCCGCCGCCAACCAGGCGCTCGCCGAGGGCAACGGGCTTTTCCTCGGGCCGCTGCTCGCCGAGGACGTGCGCGCCGTGGCTCCGATCGCGCGGCGCGCCGACGTGCCGGTGATCAGCTTCTCGAACGACGTCAGCGTGGCCGGGGACGGGGTCTATCTGATGGGCTTCACGCCCTCCCAGTCGGTGGCTCGGGTCGTGGCCTTCGCAGCGGAGCGAGGCGCCGGCCGCTTCGGCGCGCTCACCCCGGTCAACGTCTACGGGCGGCGGGCGTCGCAGGCGATGATCGACGCGGTCGACCACGCGGGAGCGCGGCTGGAGGGCGTCCAGACCTTCGATTCCGCGCCCGGGGCGCTCAGGACCGCGATCGTGCGGCTGAACGGCGTCGGTGCGCTCGACGCCGTCTTGATCGCCGACAGCGCGCGCGTCGCGGCGACCGCGGCGCCGATCCTCAAGACGGGTGCGCAGAGCGGCGTCCGCATCCTCGGCACCGAATTGTGGGCGACCGAGACCAGTCTCGGCCGAACGCCCGGGCTACGCGGCGCCTGGTTCGCCTCGGTCTCGGACACGATGTTCGGGCAGCTGCGCACCCGCTACCGGGCGCGCTACGGGACGACGCCCTACCGGCTGGCGAGCCTCGGCTACGATTCGGTGCTGCTCGCCGTGCGCATCGCGAAGGGCTGGCGGCTCGGGCGGCCCTTCCCGGAGCGCGAGCTGCGCGATCCGGGCGGGTTCGCGGGGATCGACGGCGCCTTCCGCTTCGGCGGCAACGGCGTCGCCGAGCGCTCGCTCGAGGTGCGCGAGGTGACGGCGGCCGGGACGATCGTCGTGTCGCCAGCGCCGAGGAGCTTCGACTAGGAGGCGATCTCGGCGAGGATCACGTCGAGGACGAGCCGGCCGGGGGGAAGGACTTTCAGTCGGTCCGACTCGCGCTGGAGGAGGCCTTGCGCCTCGAGCCTGGCGACCGACGCCAGGTCGATCGCGTCGCGAACCGCGTCCAGCTCGACCCCTTCGGCGAGGCGCAGGCCCATCAGCAGGGCTTCGGTTTGGGCTTCTCGAGTCGAGACGGGTGTCTCCTCGGCGAGGCCGTTGCCGTTGCGGGCGAGGGCCGCGAGCCAGTTTTCGGGCTTGCGATGGCGGATCGTGGCGACGCCGCAGCGGCGGCCGTGGGCGCCGGGGCCGATGCCCGAATAAGGCCGGTAGCGCCAGTAAGCGAGATTGTGGCGGCTCTCCTCGCCCGGCCGGGCGTGGTTCGATATCTCGTAGGCCGGTAGGCCGGCCCCTTGGGTGAGCGCCTGGGTCAGCTCGTAGAGGGCGGCAGCCTCGTCGGGATCGCGGGGCGCCAGCTCGCCGCGGGCGGCCATGGCCGCGAAGCGCGTGCCCGGCTCTATCGTGAGCTGGTAGAGCGAGAGGTGGCCGGTGCCGAAGGCGAGGGCGCGTTCGAGCTCCGCTCTCCACGCGGCTTCGTCCTGGCCGGGCAGCGCGTAGATGAGGTCGAAGCTGACGCGCTCGAAGCAGGCCTGCGCCGTCTCGAGGGCGGCTAGTCCCTCACGAACCCCATGGGCGCGGCCGAGGAAGCGCAAGGCGGCATCGTCGAGCGACTGGAGGCCGAGCGAGACGCGGTTGACGCCGGCGGCCGAGAGATCGGCGAAGCGCGCCGCCTCGACCGACGAAGGATTGGCCTCGAGCGTGATCTCTATCCCCGGTGCGAAGGCCCAGTGTTGCTCGGCGGCCTCGACGATCGCGGCGACAGTGGCCGGATCCATCAGCGAGGGCGTTCCGCCGCCGAAGAAAATCGAGACGAGCCGGCCGGCCGGGTTGGCCTCGGCTTCGAAGGCGAGGTCCTTCAGCAACGCGTCCCGCCAGATCTGCTGCTCCACGTTTTCGCGAACGTGGCTGTTGAAATCGCAATAGGGACATTTGGAGACGCAGAAAGGCCAGTGGACGTAGAGGGCTAATCCGTCATTGCGAGCGGAGCGAAGCAATCCAGTTGCTGGGTCGGCCGTTTGGCGGGATTGCTTCGTCGCTACGCTCCTCGCAATGACGGGCGGGGCATTCACAGCACCGCCGCGACGAGCTTGCGGAAGGCGTCGGCGCGGTGGCTGATGCGGTGCTTCTCGTCGGGATCCATCGCGCCGAAGGTGAGGTCGTATCCGTTGGGAACGAACATCGGATCGTAGCCGAACCCCCTGTCGCCGCGGGGCGGCCAGACCAGGCAGCCCTCGACCCGGCCTTCGAACCATTCGCTGCGGCCGTCGGGCCAGACCAAGGCGAGCGCACAGGCGAAATGCGCGGCGCGGCTCGCGTCGGGGCCGAGCGCTTCCAGTTCCTCCTGGACGCGGCGCATGGCGAGGGCGAAGTCGCGCTCGCCCTCGATCTCGCCGGGACCGTTGGCGGGGGCCACGCGCGGGTCCGCCGCCAGCGCCCAGCGCGCCGAGAAGATGCCGGGGCGGCCGTCGAGCGCGTCGACGCACAGGCCGCTGTCGTCGGCGAGCGCGGGCAGGCCGGAAAGGTCGGCCGCCTCGCGCGCCTTGAGGTCCGCATTGTCGACGAAGCTGGTGCCGATCTCGTCGGGCTCGGGCAAATCGAGCTCGGCCGCGGATACGGGCTCGATGCCGTAGGGGCCGAGCAGAGCGCGAATCTCGCGCACCTTGCCTTCGTTGTGGCTGGCGATGACGAGGCGCCCGGGCTGGAGCTTCCTCACCATCCGGTCGCCTTGTCCTGGGCGGCAAAGATCTCGGCGCAGCCGATGCGGGCGAGGCGGAGCAGGCGGAGCAGGCCTTCCTCGTCGTAGCAGGCGCCCTCGGCCGAGACCTGGGCCTCGACGATATTGCCGTCGCCGGTGAGGACGAAATTGCCGTCGCAGCCTGCCGCGCTGTCCTCGACATAATCGAGGTCGAGGACGGCGCCGCCGTCATGGATGCCGCAGCTGACCGCGGCGACCTTCTGGCGGATCGGATCGGCGGCAATCGCCTTCTGGGCGAGGAGCCTGTCGATCGCGAGGCGGAGCGCCACCCAGCCGCCGGAGATGGCGGCGGTGCGGGTGCCGCCATCGGCCTGGATCACATCGCAATCGACCGTCACCTGCCGCTCGCCGAGCGCTTCGAGATCGACGACGGCGCGCAGCGACCGACCGATCAGGCGCTGGATCTCCTGCGTCCGCCCCGATTGCTTGCCGGCCGCAGCCTCGCGCCGGCCGCGGGTGTGGGTGGCGCGGGGAAGCATGCCATATTCGGCGGTGACCCAGCCCTTGCCCTTGCCGCGCAGCCAGCCGGGCAGGCTCGTCTCGACCGAGGCGGTGCACAGGACGCGGGTCTCGCCGAACGAGACCAGGCACGAGCCTTCGGCATGGCGGGTGAAGCCCGGCTCCATCCTGATTTCGCGCATCTGGTCGGGCGCGCGGCCGGAAGGGCGCATGGATATCCTTTCGAAAGTGGTCCGCCGCCTTAGCCGCGCACGGGGTGGCGGAAAAGGGCGCAGCGTCTAAATAGCGCCCATGGCGTCGACCCCCGTCAGCGAGCTGACCGACCGGGCCCGGGAAGTGTTCCGGATGGTGGTCGAAAATTACCTCGGCTCGGGGGCGCCGGTCGGGTCGCGGACGATCTCCAAGCTGCCCGGCCTCAACCTCTCTCCAGCCTCGATCCGCAACGTGATGCAGGATTTGGAGGAGCTGGGGCTGCTTTCGCACCCGCACACGTCGGCCGGACGCGTGCCGACCGAGACGGGCCTCCGGCTCTTCGTCGACGGGATGATGCAGGCGGCCGAGCCGAGCGCGCAGGAGCGCGCCGCGATCGAGGGTCGGCTGGAACGGGGCGGACCGATCGAGGAGGCGCTGTCGGCGGCGACGGCGGCGCTCTCGGGGCTTTCCGCCTGCGCGGGCATCGTCCTCGTTCCGAAGCGCGAGCCGGTGCTGCGCCAGCTCGGCTTCGTCCAGCTCTCGGCGACGCAGGCGCTGGCGGTGATGGTCGGGGCCGAGGGAAGCGTCGAGAACCGGGTCGTCGACCTGCCGCCCGGAGTCAGCGCCTCGGCCCTCGCCGAGGTCGGCAATTACGTCAGCGCGCGGCTTTCCGGGCTGACCCTTCCCGAGGCGCAGCGGCGGCTTTCCGAGGAGATCAATGCCGGCAAGGCGGCGCTCGACGACGCGGCGCGCCAACTGATCGAGAGCGGGCTGGCAATCTGGTCGGAGGACGGGACGAGCCGCCCCGTGCTGATCGTCCGCGGCCAGGCCAACCTGCTCGAGCCGGGCGCGGCGGCGGACCTCGAGCGCGTCCGCCAGCTCCTCGACGAGCTCGAGGGCAAGGAAGAGATCGTCCGGCTGCTCGACAGCGCCCGGGCGGGGCAGGGGATGAAGATCTTCATCGGCTCGGAGAACAAGCTGTTCGCGCTGTCCGGCTCATCGGTGATCGCCGCGCCCTATCGCGGGCGCGAAGGCCAGGTGGTCGGCGTCGTCGGCGTCATCGGCCCCACTCGGTTGAACTACGCGCGGGTCGTCCCCATGGTGGATTTCACGGCACAGGCACTGACGAGATTGATGGCATGAACGAAGACCAGGAACTCCAGGACGAGACCGGCGAGGAGCAGGCGGCGCCGGGCGAGGAGAGCAATAGCGGGCCGGATTTCGGCGACCTCGTCAAGGAGCTCGAGGAAGTTCGCCAGCACGTCCTCTACGCCCAGGCGGAGACCCAGAACGTCCGCCGCCGGCTCGAGCAGGAGAAATTGAACGCCGCGACCTATGCCGCCACCGGCTTCGCCCGCGACATGCTCTCGGTGAAGGACAATCTCGACCGCGCGCTGGCGGCGATCCCCGAAGAGCTGAAGCAGGACGAAAGGATGAAGCCGCTGATCACCGGCATCGAGGTCACCGGGCGCGAGCTCGACAGCGTCTTCAGCCGCCATGGAATCACCCGGATCGAGGCGATGGGCCAGCCGCTCGACCCGCACCGCCACCAGGCGATGGTCGAGGTCCCCAGCGGCGAGGCCGAGCCCGGCACCATCGTCCAGGAGATGCAGGCGGGATACATGATCAAGGACCGGCTGCTTCGGCCGGCCTTGGTGGGGGTGGCGAAGAAGGGCTAGTCGGTTGCGCAAACTTGTTGGCTGAGCTGATTTGCAAGGTCGCTCACTCTTTGCATTATTCGCTGCCCATCATCTGCCAACAGCGCGATACGGCCGCGCCAGGGCATCGCGCATTCGGCATCGGCGCGGTCGAAGACGGCAACGCAGGACCCATCGTCACGGCGCGCGATGGACAACGTAGAGTGAGCGATCGCTGAGCGCAGCTCGTGAAATAGTCCGAGGTCGTCGATAAGCTTCGCGGCGGTCATTGGGTTTTTGAACAAGACAGGGTGCGTTTCGGTAAGGTTTCGCACGGCTCGAAGCCTGAGGCCTAGAGTGAGTCCTCTTCATATTGAAGCGTATCCGGAGTTGCGCAGGTAGTTGGCGCATTCAGTGGGTTGGAAGGCGTCGAGGAGGGTGCCGATGCGCTTCCATGTGGCGTCTACGGATCGCTCGGCGGCCTTTCGCAGCAGGAGCTTGAGCTTGGCGAAGACCTGCTCGATCGGGTTCAGGTCTGGCGAGTAGGGCGGCAGGAACAAGAGCTTGGCGCCAGCCGATCGGATCGCCCGTCGTACGCCGGCGCCTTTGTGGCTGCCGAGGTTGTCCATGATGACGACGTCGCCCGGCGCGAGGGTCGGCACCAGGAACTGCTCGACCCAGGCGGTGAAGAGCTGGCCGTTGATCGGCCCGTCGAGGACGCAGGGCGCATCGATCCGGTCGTGGCGAAGGGCGGCGAGGAAGGTCATGGTGCGCCATCGCCCGAACGGCGCCCTGCCGATGAGCTTGTCGCCGCGGCGGCTCCAGCCCCGGATGGGCGTCATGTTGGTCTTCGCCCAGGTCTCGTCGATGAAGACCAGGCGGCGAGGATCAAGCCGGCCCTGATACTTCTTCCATTGCTCCCGCCTTCGAGCGATCGCCGGCCGCAGCTGCTCGGCGGCGAACAGCGTTTTTTTTGAAGCTGAAGCCGGCCGAGCGCAGCTGCTTCCACACCGTGTTGTGGCTGACCGTGCGATAGCCCCTGTCCCGAAGCTCGAGCGCCAGCTCGCGCATCGTCAGATCGGGCTGCTCGGCCATCCGCGACAGGATCCACCCCTGCTCGCCGGCAAGGAGCCGCGGCCGACGGCCGCCCACCGGCCGCGATGCCGCGCTCCCCGTCTCGCGAAGCCGCTGCGACCACTTCACCGCGCTCGCAACGCTCACCCCGAACAACGCAGCAGCCTCACGCACCGATCGGCCCGAGACAACCGCCCGCGCCACACGCTCCCGAAGGTCATTCGAATAAGCTCTGGCCATCGCCGCTGGCCTCCACTCCAGCCAGCAGCTTGAATCACAGATCACAGTCCTTGGGAATCCCTCTTCGATTCAGGAAGGAGAGGACCGACTCTAGCGTCGGAGGAAGTCTCTTCTCCGGGTCCGCGGCCCTCAGTCGTCCGACGGCCCAAATTTCTATTTTCGCGAACTTGTCCAAGAGCCGGCTACGAAACACGTCAGCATCCCAGCGAGCGATGGGTTGCCGGCTTGCTGCCTCGTCTTGGCCGCCGCCGGCGATGGGAGAAATCGCGTTCACATGACGAATATGCCGTGCCGTATTTTAGAAAGAATGAAAGCGGCCGCGCTCAGATGTCCTCGTGGACCATGTCGATCTCGCGCACCCGGCGGCGCTGGCGGGCCGCGTCGACGAGGGTGCGCAGCTTCTCGCGGCGCTCGGCGGCGCGCTCGACGTGGCGCAGCCGCAGCGGCTCGGCGCGGGTCGTCTCGTCGCTCGACACGAGCGTGATGCTGCCGATGCCGGCCATCTGGTTGATCAGGCTGAAGTCGAGCCGGATGTCCTTGACCCGG
>DATAIU010000093.1:0-50048 GCA_036262495.1 Allosphingosinicella sp. | reverse complement strand
CTAGAGTCGATCCTGACTTCTCTGAATCGGGAGGGGATTCCCAAGCGGACTGAGGTGTGATTCAAGCTGCTTGCTGGGGATGGAGGCCAGCAGCGATGGTCAGGCCTTATTCGAACGATTTGCGGGATCGGGTGGCGCGGTCGGTTTTGTCGGGCCGCTCGGTTCGCGAGACGGCGCAGCTGTTCGGGGTAAGCGTGGCGAGTGCGGCGAAGTGGTCGCAGCGGCTGCGGGTGACGGGGAGCGCGGCGTCTCGGCCGATGGGCGGGCGGCGTCCCCGGATCCTGGCTGGCGAGGAGCCTTGGCTTCTGGCTCGGCTGGCCGAGCAGCCGGATCTGACGATGCTTGCCCTTGCGCTCGAGCTTCGCGAGCGCGGCTATCCGACGGTGAGCCCGAACACGGTCTGGTCGCAGCTGCGCCGGGCCGGCTTCAGCTTCAAAAAAAACGCTGTTCGCCGTGGAGCAGCTCCGGCCGGCGATCGCCCGGCGGCGCGGGCAATGGAAGAAGTATCAGGGCCGGCTTGATCCAAGGCGCCTGGTCTTCATCGACGAGACCTGGGCCAAGACCAACATGACGCCCATCCGCGGCTGGAGCCGGCGCGGCGAGAAGCTCGTCGCCCGGGCGCCGTTCGGCCGATGGCGCACCATGACCTTCCTCGCCGCCCTCAGGCACGACCGGATCGACGCGCCCTGCGTGCTCGACGGTCCGATCAACGGCCAGAGCTTCACAGCCTGGGTCGAGCAGTTCCTCGTCCCGACCCTCAGCCCCGGCGACATCGTCATCATGGACAACCTCGGCAGCCACAAAGGCAAGGCCGTCCGCAGCGCGATCCGAGCCGCCGGCGCCAAGCTCTTCTTCCTGCCGCCCTACTCGCCCGACCTCAACCCGATCGAACAGGTCTTCGCCAAGCTCAAGCTGCTGCTGCGAAAAGCCGCCGAACGGACCGTCGACGCGACCTGGAAGCGCATCGGCTCACTGCTCGACGCCTTCCCGCCCGACGAATGCGCCAACTACCTGCGAAACTCAGGATACGCTTCAATATGATCAGGATCGACTCTAAGGCACCGCCGTCAGCCGGTCAGCGGCAGGTCGCGGAAGGCGGCGCAGAGGCGGAGCCAGAGGTCGGTCTGGCCGAGCGTGAACCAGCCGATGTGGACGATGACGAAGGCCGGGAGGAGCTTGAGGAAGACGCCCCTCCCCCGCGGGCTGTTCCTGTCGAGGATGGCGAGGGCGAGCAGGATGAGATCGGTCAGCGCATAGCCGATCGCGGGGAAGACGATCGCGCTCGGCGCCAGCGGCGAATAGAAGAGAAGGAGCCGGAAGGTGAGCGGGTCGATCAGCGGCAGGGCGGTCGCGATCATGTAGCGCGGATGGACCCAAGGGTCGCGGCGGTTGATTATCGCCAGCGCGTAGCAGGCGGCGAACAGGATCGTCGCGGCGAAGGCGAGATAGAGGCCGTTGCCGTCGATCGCGAAGGCCTGCGGCGTCATCGCCGCGGTGCGGCTGTGCGCCAGCATCACCGCGGAGACGATGATGAAGGGGACGAGCGCGTAGCTCGCCTTGCCGATCCGGCGGTGGAGGGCGCGACCGCCGCGGCGGATCAGCCAGGGCTGGACGACGAGGAAGAGCATCCAGAGCACGACCCCCGCCGCGTGCAGGTTGACCCAATATTCAGCGCCCCAGGGGAGCTTGCTGACATAGACCGGCCAGAAGGCGATCAGCGCGACCGCCAGCATCGCGAGCGCATACCAGCCCGCGCTCAGGAACAGCCGCGGCCGCGCGCCTCGCGTGATCGTCGCCATGACGCCCTCTCTCCCCCGGTGCCGTCGTCCCATAACATGCCGCGCGACGCGGCGCGCCAGAGGGAACGTCTCCGCGAGGCGCCCGTTCTCGGTGCGATGATCAGCAAACCCTTCGACACGCCGAGCAAGGTCAGCGCTCAGGAAGGCGAGGTGCTGGTCGACGGCCCGAACGGTTTCGCCCTCTCCTTCACGCCCGAAGCGGCCGAGGAGACGTCGGACCGGCTGCTGTTCGGCGCGGCCGAGGCCAAGGGCCAGCAGCTGCAGGAAGCGCAGCGCGCCGGGAAGAAGCGCCGCTAGAGCCTGATCGTCTGAAGTCGAAGCGCTTCGCGCTTCGGCTGAACGCGTGAATCAGGCTCCAGACCATCTCGAGACCAGGATTCACGTTTCAGGCGGATTCAGCCTGAACGATCCGGGTCTAGCCTCGCCGGGCGCGCCGCGCCGCGATCCGCAGGCGGAGCGCGTTGAGGCGGATGAAGCCTTCGGCGTCGCGCTGGTCGTAGCCGCCCGAGCCTTCCTCGAACGTCACCAGCTCCTGGTCGTAGAGCGATTGCGCGCTCTCGCGGCCGATCACGCTCGCATTGCCCTTGTAGAGCTTCACGCGGACCGTTCCCGAAACGCGGAGCTGGGATTGGTCGATCGCGGCCTGCAGCATCTCGCGCTCGGGCGAGAACCAGAGCCCGTTGTAGATGAGCTCCGCGTAGCGCGGCATCAGCTCATCCTTGAGGTGCATCGCGCCGCGGTCGAGCGTGATCGATTCGATGCCGCGATGGGCGGCGAGGAGGATCGTGCCGCCGGGAGTCTCGTAGACCCCGCGCGACTTCATTCCGACGAAGCGGTTCTCGACCAGGTCGAGGCGGCCGATGCCGTTGTCGCGGCCGAGGTCGTTGAGGCGAGCGAGAAGCGTCGCGGGCGATAGGCGCTCGCCGTCGATCGAGACGGGGTCGCCGCGCTCGAAGCCGATCTCGATCACGGTCGGCCTGTCGGGCGCCTCCTCGGGCGAGATCGTGCGCTGGTGGACATATTCGGGCGCTTCGACCGCCGGATCCTCCAGCACCTTACCTTCCGAGGAGGAGTGGAGCAGGTTCGCATCGACCGAGAAGGGCGCATCGCCGCGTTTGTCCCTGGCGATGGGGATCTGATGGTCCTCGGCGAAGCGGAGCAGGGCCTCGCGGCTGGCGAATTCCCATTCGCGCCAGGGGGCGACGACCCGGATGTCGGGCTCGAGCGCATAGTAAGCGAGCTCGAAGCGGACCTGGTCGTTGCCCTTGCCGGTCGCGCCGTGGCAGACGGCGTCGGCACCGACCGAGCGGGCGATCTCGATCTGGCGCTTGGCGATCAGCGGGCGGGCGATCGAGGTGCCGAGCAGATACTGGCCCTCGTAGAGCGCGTTGGCCCGGAACATCGGGAAGACGTAGTCGCGGACGAACTCCTCGCGGAGATCCTCTATGAAGATGTTCCCCGGGCGGATGCCGAGCAGCTCCGCCTTGCGCCGCGCCGGCTCGACCTCCTCGCCCTGGCCGAGATCGGCGGTAAAGGTGACGACCTCGGCGCGATATTCGGTTTGCAGCCATTTGAGGATGATCGAGGTGTCGAGCCCGCCCGAATAAGCGAGCACGACCTTCCTGGGCGTGGGGAGAGTCATTTCGCATCCTGGCTGAGCTTGCGGAACCGGTCGGCCATGATGCCGGGGTCGACGCCGTCGCGAAGCGCCACGAACAAAGTGTCGTCGCCGGATATCGTGCCCGCCACCTCCTGGAGCTTCGCCTGGTCGAGGGCGAGGCCGACGAGGTGGGCCGAGCCGGGCGGCGTGCGCAGGACGAGAAGGGTCCCGGCCGCTTCCACCGACACCACCCATTCGGCGAAGATCCGCCGCAGCCGCGCCGCCGCCCAGTCGCTCTCGCCGAGCTGGTCGGGCAGGGCATAAGCGAGCGCTCCGCCGCGCTTCACTTTGACCGCGCCCATCTGCTCGAGATCGCGCGACACCGTCGCCTGGGTAACCGCGAAGCCGAGGCCGCCGAGCCGCTCGGTCACCTCTTCCTGGCTGCCGAGCGCCTCGGAGCGGAGGAGGTCCGCGATCGCCTTTTGCCGCCGGATGCGTCCTTCCGTCACTGATTGCTCCTCCCCGGAACGGGGAGTGGGACCGCGCGCGAGGCGCGTGGTGGAGGGGTCCCCCCGTGGTCGCAGTGGAGAGACGGGCCCCCTCCACCATGCTTCGCATGGTTTCCCTCCCCGTGCCGGGGAGGAACCAAGCGGTTCCCGGTCACGCCCTCACTCCCATCAGCCAGGCGAGCGCGCCGCGGGCGGTGTGCATGCGATTCTCGGCCTGGCGCCAGACCGCGCTGGCCGGGTCGTCGATGACTTCCGCCGACACTTCCTCGCCGCGGCGGGCCGGGAGGCAATGGAGGAAGCGGGCGGCGTTGCTCCGCGCCATCAGCGCCTCGTCGACGCGGTAGGCGGCAAACGCGTTGCGGCGGGCCTCGGCTTCCTCGTCCTGTCCCATCGAAACCCAGACGTCGGTGTAGACGATGTCCGCGCCCTCGACCGCCTCGGCGGGATCGACGAGCTGTCGGACGCCGTCGGGCGCATCGCTGAGGCCGTAGCCGTCCGGGCTGGCGATGCTGAGCTCGGCTCCGGCGAGGGCGCAGGCCTCGGCGAGCGAGCGGCAGACATTGTTGTCGCCGTCCCCGACATAGGCGATCCTGGCGCCCTCTATCCGGCCGCGAAGCTGTTTCACCGTCAGAAGGTCGGCGAGGGCCTGGAGCGGGTGCGCGCGATCGGAGAGCATGTTGAGGACGGGCTTGGGCGAGACCGCGGCCATGGCCTCGAGGTCGCGATGGTCCATGACGCGCGCGGCGACGATCTCGTGGTAGCAGGCGAGGGTTCGCGCGACGTCCTCCGCCGTCTCGCGCACGCCGAGCCCGACCTCGTCCTTCTGGATGTACACCGGATGGCCGCCGAGCTGGACGGTCGCCATCTCCATCGAGTTTCGGGTTCGCGCCGACGGCTTCTGGAAGACGAGCGCGACCCCCTTCCCCTCGAGCGGGAGGCCGAGATCGGCGCGCTCGGAAAGCGCGAGTATCTCGCGAAGGCCCTCGGCGCCGAGCCCGGCAATGGTGAGAAGATGGGTCACCAGCTCTTTTCCCTCTTGACCATCGTACCGATGCCCTCGTCGGTCAGGAGCTCGATCAGCAAAGCGTGGGGGACTCGGCCGTCGATGATGTGGGCCGTGCCGACGCCCGCGTCCACCGCCTCGGCGCAGGCGCGAAGCTTGGGGATCATGCCCTTCGACACGCTGTCATGCTCGATCCGATCGTAAAGCTCGGCGGAGGTCAGGCGCGGGACCAGGCTCGACTCGTCGTCGACGTCCTCGAGCAGGCCGGGCGCGGCGGTCAGGTAGACGATCTTCTCCGCCGCCATGGCGACGGCGATGGCGCGCGCCGCCTCGTCGGCGTTGATGTTGTAGGGCTGGCCGCTCTCGTCGGCGCCGATCGTCGAGACTACGGGCGTCAGACCTTCGTCGAGCAGGCGCTCGAGGACCGAGGCGCGGACATGGCTGACGTCGCCGACGAAGCCGAGCGCGCCCTCGCGCGGCACGACGGTGAGGAGCCCGGCGTCCTCGCCCGACACCCCGACGGCGACCGGATCCTCGAGCGCCTCGCGGTTGATCGTGCCGACGAGGTCGCGGTTGATCTTGCCGCCGAGGACCATGCGGACGACCTCGAGCGTCTCGGCGTTGGTGACCCGGAGGCCGTCGCGGAACTCGGGCTCCATCCCGAGCCGCCGAAGCATCGCGTCGACCTGGGGCCCGCCGCCATGGACGAGGACGCAGCGCACGCCGACGCTCCTCAGCAGCAGCACGTCCTGCGCGAGGGCGCGGTCCAGCTCCCGGTCGATCGCTGCGCCGCCCAGCTTCACCACGACCGAGCGGCCGTGGAAGCGCTGGATATAGGGCAAAGCCTGGACGAGGATCGTCGCGGTTTCGGTGGGGGACCTCATCACTTTCTCGTCGCCCCAGCGCAGGCTGGGGCCCCGTGGGGTGAAGGACTCCGGTGCCTTTCGCCCGCTGGGGTCCCAGCCTTCGCTGGGACGACGGGAAGCGTGCAGCTCATGACGTCCTCGAATTCTCTTTGATATAGCCTGGGCCGAGATCGATTCCGATCGCCTGCGCGCGGCCGGAGCCGAGGCCGAGCGCGACCTCGATCTCAATCCGATCCTTCTTCATGTGCGCCGCGACGGCCTCGGCGTCATGCTCGGCATTGGTGCCGCCGCGCGAGACGGTGACCCCGCCATAGGCGACGCTCGTCTTCTCCGCCTCGAAAGCGATTCCGGCCGACCCCGCCGCGGCGAGCAGGCGACCCCAATAGGGATCGCCGCCGTACCAGCTGCACTTGACGAGGTTGTTCTCGGCGATGTTCCTCGCGGCGATCCTTGCCTCTTCGTCGCTCACGGCGCCGGTTACGGAGAGGGCGACCATCTTCGTCATGCCCTCGGCGTCGCGCGCCATCTGAAGCGTGAGGTCTTCGCAGAGGCGATGGACGGCGGCGGCGAACTCGCCGAGGTCCGGGCGCCCGCGGCGGCCTGAGGCGAGGAGGATCGCGGTATCGTTGGTCGAGGTCGCGCCGTCGACGTTGAGCGTGTTGAAGGTGCGGTCCGAGGCGTCGCGGAGGATCGCCTTCATCTCCGCCGCGCTCACCTCCGCATCGGTGGTCAGGAAGGCGAGCATCGTCGCCATGTTCGGGGCGATCATTCCGCAGCCCTTGGCCATGCCGCCTAGCGTGAAGGTCGAGCCCTCGAGCAGCGCCTCCTTGGGATTGTGATCGGTGGTGAGGATGCCCCGCGCCGCGTCGTGGGCGCCGTCTGCGGACAGCTTCCTGGCGAGCTTAGGCGTCGCCGCGAGGATGACGTCCATCGGCAGGGGCGTGCCGATGATTCCGGTCGAGCAGACCAGCACCTGCTCGACCGGCACGGCGAGCGCACGCGCAGCCGCGCCTGCCATCGCCTCGGCATCGGCGAGGCCGGCGGCGCCCGTCCCGGCGTTGGCGTTGCCGCTGTTGACGACGATCGCGCTGGCGCGGCTGCCATTCTCCTCGAGCCGGCGCCGCGACAGGGTGACGGGCGGGGCGACGAACTTGTTCTGCGTGAACACGGCCGCCGCAGGGACGGGCTTCCTGTCCTCGGTGGCGACCAGCGCCATGTCGAAACGGCGGCGCTTGATACCGGCGTGGCAGCCGGCCGCGACGAACCCCTGGGCCGCGGTGACGCTCACGGATACATCCCCGCCACCGGCAGGCCGGCGGTCTCGTCGAGACCGAGCATCAGGTTCGCGCACTGGATCATCTGGCCGGCGGCTCCCTTGACGAGATTGTCGAGCGCGGCGATCGCAAGCACGCGGCCGGTCCGCTCGTCGTAGCGGGCGGTGAGGTGGACGGCGTTCGAGCCCAGCGTCCACTTCGTCGCGGGCGGGCGTTCGGAAACGTGGACGAAGGGTTCGTTCGCATAGGCAGCGCGCAGCGTCTGAAGCGGGTCGCACGGCCCCTTCGCGACGGCATGACAGGTGGCGAGGATGCCGCGGTTCATCGGCGCGAGGTGCGGCGTGAACAGGATGCGGCCGCCGAGCGCCATCTCCATCTCGGCGGTGTGACGGTGAGTGAGCAGGCCATAGGCCGAGAAATTCTCGTCGACCGCGTTGAAATGGGTCTCCTCCTTCAGCGCCTTGCCCGCGCCGCTGACGCCCGAGGCGCCGTCGACGACTATCGAGTCCGGGTCGACGAGGCTCGTCAGCGGCTTCAGCGCGAGGATGGCGGCGGTGGCGTAGCAGCCGGCGGCCGCCACCGTCCTGGAAGCCGCGATGCGCTCGCGGTTCAGCTCCGGGATTCCGTAGACGAAGTCGCCGAGCAGCTCGGGTGCGCCATGCGGCTCGCGATACCAAAGCTCATAATCTTCCGCGCTGTCCAGCCGGAAGTCGGCGCCCAAGTCGACGAACGGGATCCCGCGCCCGATCACGTCCCGCGCAAGCGCCTGCGACTGCCCGTGCGGCAGCGCCGAGAAGACCAGGTCGACGTCGGCGAGCGCATCAGGGGAATAGCTGTCGAGCTTCGCTCCCGGATAAGCGGCCGCGAGATGGGGATGGACCGCCTCCAGGCGCTGCCCCGCCTGGCTCGATCCGAACATACGGGCGGGCCACAGGCCCGGATGCCCGGCGCAGAGCCGGAGCAATTCCGAGCCGACGAAGCCGGACGCACCGAGGATGGCAACGCGAATCATCGGAGCGCCCTGCACCTTCATGCATAATTATGCAATAACATGCATAAGGCTCTGCGTTGATCGGCGCCCACGCGCCGCCTAGGACGAGAGGATGGCGGCTTCGGGCACCATCCGCGTCGGCATCGGCGGCTGGGATTACGAGCCCTGGCGGACGAGCTTCTACCCGCCCGGCCTCGCCAAGGCGAAGCAGCTCGCCTTCGCCGCCGAGCGGCTGGGCGCGATCGAAATCAACGCCACCTATTACAAGCTCCAGAAGCCGGAGCTCTTCGCCAAATGGCGCGATTCGGTGCCGGACGGCTTCAGGTTCGCGATCAAGGGCTCGCGTTACTGCAGCAACCGCAAGGCGCTCGGTGAAGCGGGCGAGGCGGTCGAGCGCTTCTGCGGCCAGGGCTTCACCGAATTGGGCGACAAGCTCGGCCCGATCCTCTGGCAGCTGATGGGCGCGAAACGCTTCGACCCGGACGATTTCAGGGCCTTCCTGGCCTTGCTGCCGCGCAACGTGGCGGGCGTGGCGCTAAGCCACGCCGTCGAGCCGCGCCACGAAAGCTTTCGAGAACCGGCCTTCGTCGAGATGGCGCGCGCCGCCGGCGTCGGAATCGTCTATTCCGAAGCCGACGACTTCCCCGCGATCGCCGACCTTTCCGGCCACGTCGCCTACGCCCGCCTGCAACGCACGCGCGAGGAAGAGCCGACGGGCTATCCACCCGGCGATCTCGACCGGATTGCTGAGCGGGCGAGGATCTGGGCGCGCGGCGAGCCGCCCGACGGCCTGCCCTATGTCTGCCCGCCCGCCCCCGCGCCGCCGCGCGACGCCTACGTCTTCTTCATCGCGGGCGCGAAGGTCCGTGCCCCCGCAGCGGCAATGGCGCTCAAGGAGCGGCTGTGAACCCGATCTTCGCGAGCCTGCCCACGACGATCTTCAGCCGCATGTCGGCGCTCGCCGCCGAGCACGATGCCGTCAATCTCGGCCAGGGCTTCCCGGATTTCGGCTGGCCCGACGACGTGGTCGAACGCGCCGCCGAGGCGTTGCGCACGGGCTCGAACCAATATGCGCCGATGCCGGGACAAACGCAGCTGCGCGCCGCGGTCGCGGCCCATTACGGCGCCCATCAGGGGCTCGACGTCTCGCCGGAAAGCGTGATCGTCACGTCGGGCGCGACGGAGGCGCTCGCCGCGACGATGATGGCGCTGATCGCGCCGGGCGACGAGGTCCTGCTCTTCCAGCCCCTCTACGACGCCTATCTGCCGCTCGTCCTGCGCGCCGGCGGCGTGCCGCGCTATGTGCGCCTCACGCCCCCGGACTGGCGGATCACGGCAGAGGCGCTCTCCAGCGCCTTTACGGAGCGCACGCGCCTGGTCGTCTTCAACAACCCTCATAACCCGACGTCCCGCGTCTTCACCGGGGAGGAGCTCGCGATTCTGGCCAACGCCTGCGTCCGCCATGATGCGATCGCGCTCAGCGACGAGGTCTGGGAGCATGTCGTCTTTGATGGGCTCCGCCACCTGCCGCTTGCTTCGCTCCCGGGCATGGCGGAGCGGACGGTGAAGGTGGGCTCGGCGGGCAAGATATTCTCACTGACCGGCTGGAAGGTCGGCTGGGCGGTCGCGCCGCCGCACCTAGCCGGGCCGATCTCGAAGGCGCACCAGTTCCTGACCTTCGCCACCGCGCCCAACCTGCAGACGGCGGTCGCCTACGGGCTCGGCAAGGAGGGCGGGTATTTCGAAGCCATGCGGGCCGAATTCGCGGAGGCCCGCGACTTCCTCGTCGCCGGCCTGCATGAAGCGGGCTTTGCGACGCTGGCCGCGGAGGGGACCTATTTCGTCGGCGTCGACCTCTCCGCCACGAGCATTCCCCTGGGGGACCTCGACTTTTGCGAGCGCGCCGTGCGCGAGGCAGGGATCGCCGCGATCCCGCTTTCATCTTTCTACGCCGAGCGGCCCGTGAGCAATGTCATACGCCTCTGCTTCGCCAAGAAGCCCGCGACGCTCGCGGCGGGGGTCGAGCGGATGCGGGCTGCCAAATCTTTGTTCACCGGCTAGAGCCCAACCATGTCTTTCGACTCCGTCACCGAAGCGCAGTCGCTCTTCGCGCGGCTCGGCATGGTCGCCACCGGGGGCGACCTCGAGTCGCGCTCGCCGATCGACGGCGGCGCGATAGGATCCGTCCCGTCGGCCTCCGGCGCGGAGGTCGCGGCCGCTGTGGGGCGCGCGCACGCGGCCTTCCTCGCCTGGCGGACCGTCCCCCCGCCCCGGCGCGGGGAGCTGGTGCGGCTGTTCGGCCAAGTCCTTCGTGAGGAGAAGGAGATGCTCGGACGGCTGGTCAGCCTCGAGGCCGGCAAGATCCTCCAGGAGGGGCTCGGCGAGGTCCAGGAGATGATCGACATTTGCGACTTCGCCGTCGGCCTCTCGCGGCAGCTTTACGGACTCACCATCGCCACCGAGCGGGCCGGCCACCGGATGATGGAGACCTGGCACCCACTCGGCGTGGTGGGAGTGATCTCCGCCTTCAACTTCCCGGTCGCCGTCTGGGCCTGGAATGCGTGCCTGGCGTTCGTCTGCGGCGATCCGGTGGGCTGGAAACCTTCGGAGAAGACGCCGCTGTGCGCGGTGGCCGTCCAGGCGCTGTTCGAGCGTGCGGCGGCGAATTTCGGTGAAGCGCCGGCCCACCTCAGCCAGATCGTGCAGGGCGGCCGCGAGACCGGCGAGGCTCTGGTCGACGACCGGCGCGTCGCCCTGGTCTCGGCGACCGGCTCGACCGCGATGGGCCGCCACGTCGCGCCGCGCGTCGGCGCCCGCTTCGGCCGGGTCCTGCTCGAGCTCGGCGGCAATAACGGCATGGTCGTCGCGCCCTCCGCCGACCTCGCCCTCGCCGAGCGGGGGATCGCCTTCGCCGCGGTCGGCACCGCGGGCCAGCGCTGCACGACCTTGAGGCGCCTGTTCGTCCACGAGGCCATATACGAGACGCTGGTTCCCCGCCTGAAGCGGATCTGGGCGAGCGTGCCGGTCGGCAATCCGCTGGAGGATGCCGTGCTGGTCGGGCCCCTGATCGACGAGGCTGCGGTCGAAGCCATGCAGCGTGCTCTGGCCCAGGCGGGGGCCGAAGGCGGCGCGGTCAGCGGCGGCGAGCGCCTCGGCGGCCTCTACGTCCGCCCGGCCCTCGTCGAGATGCCGGCGCAGACGCCGATCACTCTGACCGAGACGTTCGCGCCGATCCTCTACGTGATGCGCTACGGGGCGCTCGACGAAGCGATCGCGGCGCACAACGAAGCCCCGCAGGGTCTCGCCTCCTCGATCTTCACCAACGACGTTCGCGAGGCCGAGACCTTCCTCTCCGCCGCTGGCTCCGACTGCGGGATCGTCAACGTCAATATCGGGCCTTCGGGCGCGGAGATCGGCGGCGCGTTCGGCGGCGAGAAGGAGACCGGCGGCGGCCGCGAGAGCGGCTCGGACGCCTGGCGGAGCTACATGCGGCGCGCGACCAACACGATCAACTATAGCGGCGAGCTGCCGCTCGCCCAGGGCATCAACTTCAACATGCCATGAGCGGACGCGTCGCGATCCTGTCTCCCGACCCTGAGAGCGACGGCTACCGGACGCGGTGGCGCGACGTGCTCGAGGTCAATGCGGCGCCGCTGCGCGCCGCCGGCTTGGAGGTCGAGCCGCGCGCCTGGACCGCGGCGACGGACCTCGCCGGGTTCGACCTCGTCCTTCCCCTCCTCGTCTGGGGCTATCCCTTCGCGCCGCGCCGCTGGGCGGAGGCGGTCGACCGCTGGGAAGCGAGCGGGGTCCGCCTCGCCAATGCGGCGCCGGTGCTGCGCTGGAACGCCGACAAGACGTATCTGGAGAGGCTGGGCGCACGGGGCGCGCCGGCGGTTCCCACCCTGTTCGTCGAGAAGCTCGACGAGGCGGCTTTGGTCGACGCCGCCGCCCGCTTCGGCACCGACCGCCTCGTCGCCAAGCCGCAAGTCTCGTCGACCGCCTGGCAAACCATCCGCTGGTCGCCCGGCAAAAGCATCGAGGGCGGGCCGGAAGGACCGGCGATGATCCAGCCCTATTTGCCTGAGATCGAGCATTCGGGCGAGGTATCGCTGATCTGGTTCGGCCGACAATTCAGCCATGGCATCGTCAAGCGGCCGCAGCCCGGCGACTTCCGGGTCCAGCCCGAGTTTGACGGCATCATCGGCGCCTACGACCCGGCAGCAGACGAGATGGACGCCGCCGCGCGCGTCCTCGAGGCGGTGGAGGAGCCGTTGCTCTATGCCCGCGTCGACCTGGTCCGCGGCCTTTCGGGCGCGCCCGAGCTGATCGAGCTCGAGCTGATCGAGCCGGATCTTTACCTGGGTTACGAAGACAATGCGGGTGCGGGCTTCGCGGCCGCGGTCAAGGAACTGATCGCGGCCTGATCCGCTTGGCCGCGGCATGACCCACGTCGTCCTCCTCGGCGATTCGATCTTCGACAACGGCGCCTACGTGCCCGGCGAGCTCGTCTTCGCAGGGGGCCAATGAGACAGGAACCGCACTGGTTACGGAGCCGTTCTTACGCTAGGAATTCCACGGGTGCGCGTACCGGTAAGAAACACAGGGAGCTGATCGATGAACACACGTACCATGGCGATGATTTTCGGCATCGTCTTTCTGATTGTCGGCGCGGGCGGTTTCGTTCCGGGGCTGACCGACATGGGCCATGCGGGCCATCCCGGCGACGCCGGAGTCACCGTCAGAAGCTTTTTCGGCTACGAGCTCGGCATGTTCCCGGTGAACGTGCTTCACAGCGTCGTCCACCTCCTGTTCGGCGTCTGGGGCCTGCTGGCGTCGCGCAGCTTCGGCGGCGCGCGCGGCTATTTCCGGGCGGTCGCGGTGATCTACGCGGTCTTCACCGTCATGGGCCTCGTCCCGGCGCTCTACACCACCTTCGGCCTCGTCCCGCTCTACGGGATGGACGTGGCGCTGCACGCCGTTCTGGCGCTCGCCGCGGCCTATTTCGGCTTCGTCCATCGCGACACCGCGGCCGACCGGCGCTGACACTCCGGCGACGGCGAAAGCCACAAGGAACCGGTCCGGCCTCCGCCGGGCCGGTTCTTTTTTATTTCCAGAAGCTTGGGGAGCGGCTTGCGGGCGCGTTCAGCGCACTTTAATGGAGATTAGACGGATAAGGGCCGACGCCGCCGAGCTGTCGTTCGAGCGGCCGCCAAAGCGGGGACCGACCATGCTGAGCCGACATTTCATTGCCCTCCTTGCGGTTGGAGCGGCCGTCCCGTCACTCGCCCAGACTCCCCCCGCGAAACCGGCCGCGCCGGCTGCTGCGCTGCCGGCCCCCGCCCCCGCGCCCGTCGCGATCGCCGCCGACTGGTCGCGTAAGGACGCCGAGGCGCTTCTGAAGTTCGTAGAAGCGATCGGCGCCGAGGGCCTCGATCCGGCCGATTACAACCCCGAAGCGCTGCGCGACGCGATCGAGGCGAAAGGCGACATCCTCGACAGCGTCGCTGCCTCGACGTTCCTCAAGGTCGCCGGCGACCTGATGTACGGCCATGTCCGCGGCGACGCCCGCGTCGACTGGCACGTCAAGGACGACGACCTCAACGTCTACGACCAGCAGGCGCTGGTGAACCGCGCCGTCGCTTCGCACGAGATCGCCGACACCTTCCGCTCGCTGCTGCCGACGCACCCGCAATATGCGGCGCTGAAGGCCTTGCTCGCGAACGCGACCGACAAGGCGATGAAGGATCGCCTCCGGATCAACCTCGATCGCTGGCGCTGGCTGCCGCGCGACCTCGGCCAGAAATATGTGCTGGTCAACGTTCCCGCCTATACCGTTTCGGTGGTCGAAAGCGGCCAGACGCTGAACCGCCGTCGAGCCGTCGCGGGCGCTCTGAAAACGCCGACCCCCCAGCTTTCGGCGATGATCACCGGCGCCATCTTCAACCCGTGGTGGGAAGTGCCGCAGAGCATTTCGAACGAGGTGGCGGGCAAGAAGGGCTATGTCTCGGTCAAGCTGCCGGGCGGCGGCGTGCGCTACCGCCAGCCGCCCGGGCCGACCAACGCGCTCGGCCGGGTCAAGCTGGTCATGGCCAACCCCTATGCCATCTATCTCCACGACACGAACGCCAAGAAGCTGTTCGACACCAAGGCGCGCGCCTACAGCCACGGCTGCATCCGGACCGAGGACGCGGTCGGCTTTGCCGCAACCCTGCTCGAGGGGACCGAGTGGAACCGGGCCAGGATCGACCAGGCCATCGCGTCGGGCAAGGCGACGCAGGCCAATCTCGCGACGCCGATTCCGGTCTACATCGTCTATTTCACCGTCGCCGCGACCAGCGACGGGCCGCCGATGAGCTATGCGGACATGTACGGGCGCGACAAGCCGGTGCTCGCCGCGCTCTCCGACCGCGGGACGACCTCGCTGGCGGTCAAATAGCGCGCCCCGCGGGCGGACCGACGGGATCGGCCCGCCTTTAATCCAGGTGAACTTTGACTCCGGCGCCGCGTTTACTCCATGGCGCGCGATCCGGACGCGCGATTGTCGACAAGCCGACACATCGATATGCGCTGGCGCCGCCGTGGAGGAACCGTTGAGCCAGACCGCCGCCGTCCCCACCGCCGAAGCCCGGCTCGACCTCGAGGATTTTTTCGAGAACGGCACGGTGGGGCTGCATCTCGTCGGGTCGGACGGCACGATCCTGAAGGCGAACCGGGCCGACTACGAGCCGCTCGGCTACTCGGCCGAGGAATATGTCGGCCAGCCGATCACGCGCTTCCACGCCGACGCGGAGACGATCGCCGACATCCTGGAGCGACTCTCCGCCGGCGAAAGGCTCGACAAATATCGCGCCCGGCTGCTGGCCAAGGACGGGTCCATCCGGCACGTCGAAATCTCCTCCTCGGTCTGCTTCCGCGAGGGCGAGTTTGCCAACACGCGCTGCTTCACCGTCGACGTCACCGAGAAAGTCGAGGCTGAGCGGGCTCTCAAGCAAGCCCAGGACAGGCTCGCCGCCACCTACGAGACCGTGCCGGCGGGGATCGGCGAATGCGACCGGGCGGGGAGGTTCATCCGCGTCAACGAGGCCTTCGCGACGATCGCCGGCTACGCTCGCGACGAGCTGATGGGCCTCACCTTCTTCGACCTCACCCATCCCGACGACCTCGAGCGCGAGCGCGCCGCCTTCGCGGTGCAGGTCCGCGGCGAGACCGACCATTACCTCGCCGAGAAGCGCTACATCAGGAAGGACGGCCAGCTGATCTGGGTCGAGGTGACGAGCACGACCGTGCGCGGCGAGCGCGGAGGCTTCGGCTACGCGGTCCGGATGGTGCAGGACGTCACCGCCCGAAAGCTCGCCGAGCAGCAGAAGAGGCTGCTCCTCGACGAACTCAACCATCGGGTCAAGAATACCCTGGCGACCGTCCAGGCGCTCGCCGCGCACACCGCCCGGAGCAGCAGGTCGGCCGAGGAATTCCGCCGACGCTTCGAGCCGCGGCTGCTCGCGCTCAGCGCCGCTCACGACCGCCTCACGCGCAACGACTGGCGCGGCGCCAACCTCGCCGACATCGTCGCCGGGGAGCTGGAGGCCCATCGCAGCGACGGCGCGCGCGTCTCCACCGAAGGCCCGGACCTCGTCCTGCCGCCGCGCGCCAGCCTCTCGCTCAGCATGGCGCTGCACGAGCTCGCGACGAACGCTGCGAAATATGGCAGCCTCGGCGCGCCCGACGGACGCGTCGACGTCGAATGGACCGTGGGACGGAGCGCCGACAGCCCCTATCCCACGTCTCTCACCCTCGAATGGCGCGAGTCCGGCGGGCCTCCGGCGTCGCCGCCCGAAGTGGAAGGTTTCGGCTCGCGCCTTCTCCGGGTCACGGCCGCCGAGCTCGACGGCGAGATGGACGTGGACTTCGCGCCTTCGGGCCTGCGTTGGCGTCTCGCCATGCCGCTTCCCCGCGCCGATGTCGAAAGCGCGGAAGCCTGAATGGGCCAGGCGACGCCCGCCACCCTGGCCGGCAAGCGAATCCTCATCGCCGAGGACGAGCCGATCCTCGCCATGCTGCTCGAGGATCTGCTGACCGACCTCGGCTGCGTCGTCGTCGGTCCGGCGCTGCGGCTGAGAGACGCCGAGGAGATGGCGCGGGAGGAGGAACTCGACGGCGCCCTGCTCGACGTGAACATGGGCGACGGGCGCACCTTCGAGGTCGCGCGCATCCTTGCGGAGCGCGGCATCCCCTTCTGCTTCTCGACGGGCTATGGCGCGGCCGGGATCGAGCCCGCCTTCTGCGACGCCCTGGTGCTTCAGAAGCCCTATCGCCAGGCCGACCTCGCGACGGCGCTGGGATCGCTGCCCATGGCATGAGTCGATTTTTCTGTGGAAAAGTCATTTCGGCACCGCGAAATCGCTGATTTGACTGGATATTCTCTGAAACGCTGTGGCCCGGCGGCTACAGTCGCCCCCGCCGAAAGCGCTCCGAGCCGTTTTCCGATTGCCGCTTCCCCCTTTCTCTGATTCATTTCCGAATGGGGAGCGGGGTCTGGGTTAAGCGGTCGTTTACCGTCTTTGCCGCATGATCTCCGCCTTGGGTTGAGTGGGAGTGGGATCATGGCGACGAATACGAAGCCTGCCGACGGCGCGCTGACTTTGGTCGAGATGAAGGAGTTCGCCGGCTTCTCCGCCGCGACCCAGCGCTACATCCGCCGTTCGCTCGACGTCGGCCTCGGCCGCCGCGACGCCCTCCGCCGCTGGTCGCGCGACGTCGGAGAGGCCGCGTCGATCCGGGCCCAGGAGCGCATCTACCGCCGGCTCGACCATATCCGCGCCAACATCCCCGACGATTCCGGCCTCGACGAGATGGAGCCGGTGATGGGCCCGATGGTTACGATGGCCGCCTTCGACCTCGGCCAGGACCGTCTCCCCGATTTCGCCTCCTTCCGCTTCCTCTACGAGCGGCTGATCGGAGCGGCGGTGCGGCCGTGGCTGCCCGGCGCCTTCTGCGCCGCCGCGGCCCTGCCCCACCTGCATCCGGAGCGCCGCCGCGCCCTGCTCCAGTCGATTAGCGAGGCGGCGGCGACCGCGCCAGGCTGGTCGAACCGCGAGCCGGTCTTCTTCCCCGAATGGGTCGACAAGATCGACGTCACCGTCGCGGGTTGAGCCTCCGCTTCCTACCGGATTGAGCGCCGCGTCTTCGGGCCCGCCGATTTCATTCCGGTAGCGCGGCAAGCACGCTTTCGGCGAACTGCGTCAACGTATCGTCGCGGGCGCCCATGACGAGGATGCGGTCCCCGGGCCGCGCCAGCGCGACGAGCCGCTCGCGGCACGCTGCGCGATCCGCGATATGCTCGGCGCGACGCCCCCGCTCGCGGATGTCCGCCGCGATATCGCCGCTCCCCACCGCCTTCTCGACCGTGCCGCCATAATAGACGGGATCGGGAAGGATCAGCACGTCCTCGTCGCTCATGTTGCCGGCGAATGCGGCGACGAGCTCCGCCCGCATCGTCCTGAGCGGTCCGTAGCCATGGGGCTGGAAGAACAGGAGGAGGCGCTGCGGAGATACGCGCAGGGCCGACAGGGTCGCGGCGAGCTTGTCCGGATTGTGCGCGAAATCGTCGATCAGGGTGACGCCCCCGCGCGTCCCGATCAGGTCGAAGCGCCGCCTGAGGCCCTTGAATCCGGCGAGCGCCTCCGCAGCGGCCGCCATCGTCACCCCCGCCACCCTGGCCGCCGCGATCGCCGACAAAGCGTTGGCGACGTTGTGGCGGCCCGGCACCTGCAGGCGGACCCGCAGCGTCTCGCCGGTCGAGCGCTCCGCGACGTCGAACGAGACGGCGAAAGGCGCCGCCTCGAAGTTCGAGGCGGAATAATCGGCGGCGTTGCCGGCGAGGCTGAAGGTGATCCCGCCGCCCAGGGCCCGCGCTTCGGGATCGTCGAGATTGACGATGGACGTCTGCGCCGCCGCGAGGAAGCCGCCGAACAAAGCCCGCAGCTCGTCCATGCCCTTATGGTCGAGGCTGACGTTGGTGAGGACGGCGATGCGCGGGCGGTAGAGCGCGATCGAGCCGTCGCTCTCGTCGACCTCGCTGACGAAGGCGCCGCCCGCCCCGACGCGGGCGCTCGCGAAAGGCGCGTCGGGGCTGGCGTAATTCTTCATCACCGCGCCGTTCATGATCGTCGGATCGAGCCCGGCGCGGTCGAGGATCCAGCCGATCATCCCGGTGACGGTCGACTTGCCCGAGGTGCCGCCGACGGCGATGCCGAGATCCGCGGCGTTGAACAGGTCGGCGAGCAGCTCCGCACGGGTTGTCCGGGCGCAGCCCAGCCGGCGCGCGGCCTCCACGTCGGGGACCGTCTCCTCGACGGCGGCGGAAGCGACGAGCTTCTGCTGCGGCGAAGTCAGGCCCGATCCGTCCTGGGGGAAGAGCGCGATGCCCTGGCGCCGGAGAAAGTCGAACTTGGCGGCCGTCCGCCCCTGGTCGAGGGCGCGGTCGGAGCCGGAGACCTCGGCGCCCTGCGCACGCAGGATCGAGGCCAAGGGGAGCATGCCGCTGCCGCCGATCCCGCAGAAGAAATAGGATTTGGTCTCCGCCATCGCGCCGCCCTATTGAGGTCGCCGACGCTTTTCAAACGGGGACGGCGAGAGCCATGCGGATCGCGATCGTGGCGCCGAGCACGCCCCTTCCCCGCGAGGCTGCGGACCGGGTCGCCGCGCTCGCGGCCGCCGAGTTTGCCGAGGCGCAGCTCGTCTTCCACCCGCAATGCTTTCTCCGGCACGGCCATTTCGCGGGGGAGGACGCCGCACGCGAGGAAGCGCTGGTGGAGGTCGCGAACGACGCCGCGATCGATGCTGTGTGGTTCGGGCGCGGCGGCTACGGATCGTGCCGCATCGCCGAGGGCGCCCTGGCGCGTTTCGGCGCGGCCGCGAGAGACAAGTCCTATCTGGGCTACAGCGACGCGGGCTATCTGCTCGCCGGTCTGCACCGCGCAGGCGTCGGACGACCGGCGCACGGGCCGATGCCCGGCGACATTCGCTACGAAAATGGCGAGGCGGCGATCCGCCGGGCGCTCGGCTGGCTGGTCCGCGGCGACGCCGAGGCGCTCGAGCCATCGCTCGGGGGCGCGCCGGCCGCGGCGTTCAACATCACCGTCTTCAGCCAGCTCCTCGGCACTCCCCTCGAGCCCGACCTCTCGGGCTGCGTGCTGATCCTCGAGGACGTGTCGGAGCACATGTACCGAACCGACCGCGCGCTCTTCCACATCACCTCGAGCCCCGCCGTCCGCCGCGTCGCCGGGATCCGCCTCGGCCGCTGCACCGAAGTGCCTCCCAACGACCCCGATTTCGGCGCCAGCGAGGAGGAAGTGTTCCGCTACTGGTGCGAGCGGTCCGGGATCGCCTGGCTCGGCCGCGCCGATATCGGCCACGACGCCGCGAACAAGATCGTCCCCTTCGGCCGGCGCTGAAAAAATTCGCGCCGCCTCATCCAGCCGGCGGCTTCGCGGCGTCTGGTGGCTGTGAGTTCAGAGCGAAAGGGCGACAAATGGCAGGCGACGTAATCACCATGATCGCGATCATGACCGCGGTGGTCCTGATGGCGAACCAGCTCGGGCGCGTGTTCCGGGCGATGATGATGCACCGCACGGTGCGCGAGGCGATGACCCGGGACAACGGCCTCGCGCCGCAGCTGCTCGACCGGATCGACCAGGAGAAAGCGCCGGCTTTCTTCGGCGAGGACCGGATCGCGATCGTCCTCCTGGCGATCGGCTTCGCGATCCTCGGCTTCGGAATCCTGACCGGCGACGCGGAGGACGTGCGCAACGCCGGCGGCATCGCGCTCTTCCCGCTGTTCGTCGGCGCGGCCCTGCTCGGCCGCTACCTCGTCACCCGGCGCTCCGCGCGGGACGCGTGACGCCGGAGTGGAGGGGGATGGGATTCTTGCGGCAAAGGCGGCCCGCGGCGACGCCGACGCCTTTACCGAGCTGGTACGGCGCCACGAGCGCCGGGTCCGCGCCTTCCTGCAGCGCCTGGCGCGTGGGGACGGCGCGGACGATCTCGCCCAGGAGACCTTCCTCAAGGCCTGGCGACTGGCCGCGACCTTCCGCGGCGAGGGCAGCTACCAGGGCTGGCTGTTGAGGATCGCCTGGAGCCTGTTCGTCAGCCGCGCCCGCAAGCGCACCGAGCAGGCGATGGACCCTGCCGAGCTTAGCGAGGGCGCCTGCGACGGCGCGTCGGAGCGGCTCGATGTCGAGCGCGCCCTGGCCCGCCTCCCCGAGCGCGAACGGGCGGCCGCCATACTTTGCTACGCCGAGGGCTATTCGCACGGCGAGGCCGCCGCCATATTGAAGATGCCGCTCGGCACGCTCAAGAGCGTGGTGGCGCGGGCGAAGGCGGAGCTGGTGCGCCAGCTCGAAGGAGCGAAAGGATGAGCGACGCGACGGATCTCAGGCTTGCCGCGCTTCTGCGCCACCCCGAGCGCGGTCCCGACGAGGCTTTCGTGCTCCGCACGAGGCAGGCAGTTTTGATCGAAAGGCGCCTGGTCGCGGCGCGCCGGAAGGCCTGGACCCGGTTCGCCTTTGAGATGGCCGCGGCCGGTGCGGCGATCGCGGCTTTCTGGCTGCTTGCCAGGCTCGCGCCCGCCGACTCGGACGGCGTCGTCGGCCTGTTCAGCCCGACGGCGGCTGGACTCGTGCTTCTCGTCCTGTGGCTGATCGTCTCTCTTCGACCCTCCGGAGGGGCAATCGCGCGGTCTAACGCACATTAAAATCGCGATAGGACGGCCGCTTGCTGCGATACGGCGCTTTTCTCTCTTGTACGCTCTTGCGCTCCGAGCGCGTTTGAGGCTTATCAGCGGCGAAACACAGGAGGGAAGATTATGGCAAAGGGCACTACTGGCGGCGGCGCTCGGGGCGGACTTTCGCGGCCCGTCACTCCGTCCGCGGATCTCGCGGCGATCACCGGCTCCGATCCGCTGCCGCGCAGCCAGGTCGTCAGCAAAGTCTGGGACCATATCCGCAAGAACAATCTCCAGAATCCGCAGAACAAGCGCGAGATCATGGCCGACGACAAGCTGCGCAAGATCTTCGGCAAGGACCGCTGCTCGATGTTCGAGATGAACAAGCATCTCTCGAACCATCTGAAATAAGCCTATTCCGCGATGGCGGACCGGAGTTCGGCCTCGCCCGGAGACGGGCGGGGCCGCTCTTTTTTCAGCGGCAGGCCCGCGAGCCGAACCGCCCCCGTCCAGCCTCGTCGAGATGGAGATGGTCGCGATGGGCCCGGTTGTAATCGGGCGAGAGAGTCGTCGCGAAGATCCGGCAGGCGCCGTCGCGGACGTCGCGAAGGAACCGGCTCCTCCCGCCTGGATCGGCCCAGTCCGAGGCGACGCTGATGCGCCGGCCGTCGGTGAGGCGGAAAGCGGCGATGTCGAGGGCGTTCGCCCGGGCATGCTCGCTCCAGGCGCCGGTCGAGCGGCCGTAGGGCCTGCGGCAGGAATAGCTTCCGAAATGATCGATCGAGGCCACCCCTACGCCGAAATGCCGAAGCGCGGCGGGCTGTACGACGTGCCATTCCCAAAGCGCGAGCGCCGCCGCGACCTTGCAGCTGGTGGCAAGGTCGGAGGGACGGTAGGCGATGGTGACCGCGCCGCCGCGAAGGCGGACGAGGTCGTCGGCACGGCATTCGTCTCGTCCGGCGGGGGGCAGCGTCTTGAACCCGATACCCGCCCGCCGCAGCAGCGCGCGGCACTCGGCGGCGTCGAGCCGGGCGATCTTGCCTGACGTCGCGGCTCCTACGGGTCGGGCGAGATCGAGCTGCGTCCAGGGCACATCCTCGGGATGGTTGCGGGAATAGCCCCAGAGCAAGAGCCCGAGAGACGCCGCCACGACGAGAAGCAGGCCGCGCCGAAGCCAGCGCGCCACCCGCCGGTCAGCGCCGCCGGGCGCTCTCATAGGCCTCGGCGGTTACCGGATAGCCCCAGCCCTCGGGGATGCAGACGAAGCGCCCCCCGTTCCGCTCCTCGACCCAGGGGGTGATCTTCCGAACCGGGTAGCGGGCGGCGTCCGCGCGGGCTTCCTCGATCGAGCCGAAACGGGCCAGGCGCTCGAGGTTGCGCCGGGTCGGGAAGATCGCCTTGGCGGTCCCGCCCTCGATCCTCGCCAGCACATCGCTCGCCGGGGCCCAGAAGGTGTGCACGGTCTCGGTTCGATCGGCGCTGTGCGCCTCCGCGCCCGCTGGTGCCTCGGTCAGGTAGAACATCGTGTCGAAGCGGCGCGCCTCGCGGAAATTGGGGCACCAGCGGGCGAAGGGAGTCAGAGCGCCGAGGTCGAGCCTGAGGCCCTGCTTCTCGAGCAGCCCGGCGAAATCCCTCCCCTCCGCCAGTCCGGCGCGAAGCGCCTCGGCGTCGGGCGACCCGGCGAGCGCCGGCGCGACGCCCGTTTCCTCGATCGTCTCGCGCACCGCGGCAATGCGCTCGGCGCCGTCCTCCAGGCGCGGCGCCAGCCGGGCGGCGGCGCGCCGGTCGGCCTCGTCGATCCGGCCGCCGGGAAAGACCAGGGCGCCCGCCGCGAAGGCCATCGTCTCGGAGCGCTGGAGCATCAGGATGTCGGGCGCGCCGCCGGCTGCGGCGGGCCGCATCACGATCAAGGTGGCGGCCGGGATCGGATCGGGAAGCTCATCATCCATCTCGGCAGAGCGTTAGGGGCGCCTGCGCCTTCGGAAAAGCCTCAGGCGAAGTCCGGGCTCTTCACGACGTGAAGCAGGGCACCCGGCGCATAGGGCTTGGTGAAGAAGGTCGCGCGCTCGGGATAATCGTCGCGCGCCGGGCGAAGTCCGCCCGAGACGAGGACGAGGCGTATGTCGGGATATTTCTCCGCCACGAGCTTCGCCAGGGTGACTCCGTCGCCGGGGCACGAGAGGTTGAGATCGGTGACGAGCACGCGCGTTTCCGGCTCCGCCTGGAGCAGCGCGAGGGCCTCCTCGCATCCGCTCGCCTCGAGCACCTCATAACCGTCGTCGCGAAGCAGGTCGGCAGTCGAATGGAGGACGAGCGGCTCGTCCTCGACCAGCAGGACTTTCGTTGCGGCCTCTGTCACGCGCCGGCTCCCCTGTTCGGGCCGGCCTGAGGTGGAGCGGCCCTCCTGCGCTAACCAAGGAGGGGGACGTGACGTTCCCGCCCGGACCGCGCGCGACGAAAGAAAGTTCAGCCGCCCCGGAAAGCCCGCCCCAGCTCGGCCAGGTCGAGCTTCACCATGCCCATCATCGCCTCGAAGGCTCGGCGCGCGGCGGCGCGGTCCTCCGAAGCCAGCATGTCGAGCATCTCCTCCGGGCAGATTTGCCAGCGCAGGCCGTAGCGGTCCTTGAGCCATCCGCACTGGACGGGCTCGCCGCCGTCCGCGGTGAGCGCGTCCCACAGCCGGTCGACCTCCGCCTGGTCCGCGCAGTGGATCATGAACGAGACGGCCTCGGTGAACGGGAATTGGGGGCCGCCGTTCAGCACCTGATATTGCCGGCCGGCGAGCGTGAAATCGACGGTGATGACGTCGCCTTCGCGGCCGCTCGGATAGTCGGCCGGCGCGCGCGTCACCCGGTCGATCCGGCTGTCGGGCAGGAGCGAGACGTAGAAGCGGGCCGCCTCCTCGCCGTTGCCGTCGAACCAGAGGACGGGCGTGATCTTGTCGGGCATGGTAAGGCTCCTCGATTGCGTCATTGCGAGGAGCGAAGCGACGAAGCAATCCAGACCAACCTGGAGGCCGAACTGGTTTGCTTCGCTTCGCTCGCAATGACGAGGTGAAAGTTCAGGCCGGCTCGCGCGCCGCGGCCTCGAGGCCGATCCCGGCGGCCGAATCGAGCAGCACCTCGAAGCCTCCCCAGAACATGCGCTTGCCGTCGAACGGCATTCCGGCGGGATCGGGCTGCATGCGGGGATCGGCCATCGCCTTGTTCCAGCCCTCGACGCGGGTATCCTTGTCGGGCCATTCGATCCAGGAGAAGACGATGTCTTCGCCCTCCTGCTCGCGCTTCACGGCGCGGGCGTAATCGGTGACCTTGCCCTGGCGAAGGTCGTCGCCCAGCGACTCGACGACGCGGATGGCGCCATGCTCGATAAACACCGCCGAGCCCTTCTTCGCCATGGCGCGATAGGCGTCGAGCTTGCCGGCGGGCACCGGCGCGACGAAGCCGTCGACATAGCCGCCCGAGCCCGAACCCGCGTCGAGAAAAGGTGCGAAGCCCGAGAAGATCATCCGCTGGCCGTCGAAGGGCATTTCGCCGAGGTCCCGCATCCGCGGATCGCTCATCATCTTCGCATTTGCGGCGTCGCGGACCTCCTTCGAGGGATATTCGATCCAGGAGAAGACGATCTTCTCGCCCGCCTTCGCCTCGACGGCGCGGCGGAAGTCCGTGACCTTGCCGTCGGAGACGTCGTCCTCCCACGCCTCGACGAGACGGGTCGCGCCGAATTCGGCGAATAGCGGCCAGGCCGCCGCGGCGTGGCGCCGGTAGGAATCGCGATTTTCCACGGGCACCGGAACGATGAAGCCCTCGACATAGGTCATGGAATCTCTCCTCGAGTAAATGGTCAGGCGTCCACCGTCGCCTGCGCCTCGGCCTCGGCGAGCTCGGCGAGCTCGGCGAGCTGGGCGGCGCAGATCCCCCAGCCCTCCTCGAAGCCCATCGCCTCGTGCGCCCTGCGCGCCTCCTCGTTCCAGTGGCGCACTCGCGCGGTATAGCGGGTCCCCGTCCCCTCGGGCTCGAACGTCACGATCGCGACCATCAGGAAGTCGCAGTCGCTCTGCATGCCGGTCTTGGGCTGCCAGCCCGCTGTGAAGGCGTTGGTGAAGACGATCCGCTCGCCCGGCACCACCTCGAGATAGACGCCCTCGCCCGGATGGTTCTCGCCGTTGGGCCCCTCCATCTCGATCGACGAGCGGCCGCCGGGGCGCAATTCCTGCGCAACGACGCGCGATTTCCAGGGCTTGGGCGCCCACCATTCCGCCGTCCGCTCGGTATAGACCCGGTAGACGGTATCGGGCGGCGCGTCTATGAAGCGGGTGATCGACAGCTCATGCTCGGCGTTGGACATCGTCTCTCTCCTTATTCGCGCGGGCCGACCGCCATGAAGCTTATGCCTTCGGGGTCGCTCGCCATGACGACGCGGTCGCCGCCGGGCACCTCGACCGGGCCGTGGCGGACCGTGCCGCCCGACGCCCTTATCCTCGCCGCCGCCTCGTCGACGTCGCGGACTCCGAAGGCGAAGTTCCAGCCCGGCGCCCGGCCGGGCGGATTGCGCATGATCGCCCCGATCGCCTGTCCACCATGTTCGATGAACCGATAGTCGCCCATCTCGCCCATCGGCATCGCGGTGCCGGCTTTCCAGCCTAACAGGGCCGCATAGAAATCCAACGCGGCGACCGGGTCCGGCGTCGACAGCTCGTTCCAGCTGCAATGGCCGGCCCTCTTCGCGTCGAACGAGTCGCTTGCCGCCTCGGAGGCGCCGCGCATCACATAGAACGGGACGCCCTGGGGATCCGCCAGCAGCGCCATCCGGCCGACCCCTTCGAGGTCCATCGCCGGCATGTGAACGCGGCCGCCCGCCGCCTCGACGCTCGCGACGGCGGCGTCGACGTCGTCCACTCCGACATAGCCGAGCCAGCCGGCGCGCATCGCGCCGTCCTCCGCGCCTTCGGGGAGCTTCATGTGCCCGGCGACTCCGGCGCCGTCGGCCGAGAATATGCGATATTCCATGTCGGCGCCCTCGAAGCGCTCCGAGGCCCAGCCGAGGACCTCGCCATAGAAGGTCGCCGCAGCGTCCTGGTCGTTCGTCAGCAGCTCGTACCAGATGAAGCTGCCGTGCGGGTTGCGGGGGTCGGCCATGCGAGTCTCCAATAATCCAGGTTAAGCGCGGAGGCGATTCAGGCGCTGGCCATGGCCTGAGCCGCGGCCTCGACGTCCATCCACATCGGCTCCCAGACGTGGCCGTCCGGATCCTCGAAGGCGCGGCCGTACATCCAGCCGTGATCGTCCCTCTCGCGCGTCTCCCGCCCGCCGGCGGCGAGCGCCTTCTCGGTGATCTCGTCGACGCCCGCGCGTCCGTCGCAGGACAAAGCGAGCAGCACCTGAACGCTCTCGTGCGCGTCGGCGATGCGCTTCGTCGTGAACTGCCGGAACTTGTGGTGGGTGAGCAGCATGACGTGAATCGTGTCGGAGAGGACCATCATCGCCGCTGTCTCGTCGCTGAACTGCAGGTTCTGCTCCGCTCCGATCGCCTTGTAGAAGGCGACCGACCGGTCGAGGTCCGCCACGGGCAGGTTCACGAAGATCATCCGGGCCATTTTTTCCTCCTCTCGCGAATCGCCGTTTGACCCCGATGCGCTCTTCAGTTATAAAATGCAACTGTGAAGTTACGAAATATAACTAAACGGCGCTACGACGATGCGTGCGGCACGGCCCACGCCCTCGACCTGATCGGCGAGCGCTGGGCGCTGCTGGTGATGCGCGAGCTGATGCTCGGGCCGAAGCGCTTCGGCGACCTCCGCTCCGACCTGCCGGGGATCAGCGCCAACGTGCTCACCCAGCGGCTCGAGGGCCTGGAGGCGGCGGGGCTTATCGTCAGGCGAAGGCTCCCCCCGCCCGCCTCGGCCCAGGTCTACGAGCTGACGCCTTGGGGCCATGAGGCGGAGCCGATCGTCCAGTCGCTCGGCCGCTGGGCCGCCCGCTCCCCCGCGCACGACCCGACCCTGCCGATCAGCGCCACGTCGCTCATGCTCTCCTTCCGGACCATGTTCGACGCAGGGCGGGCCGGCGACTTCCGCGCTCGCATCGGCTTCCGCCTCGGCGCCGAGACCTTTCTCGCCCATATCGAGAACGGCCGGCTCCACGTCGCGAGGGGAGCGACGGAGGGTGTCGACGTCCTGTTCGCCGGATCGCCGCTCGGAGTCGCAGCGGCGGTCTATGGCGGACAGCCCCTCGCAGCGTTGGAGGAAGCGGGGATGCTCCGCGTGGAAGGCGACCCCAGCGTCGCCGTCCGCTTCGCGAGCCTGTTCCCGCTCCCCCCCAAGGCCAGTGCCTGAGCGTTGGTGACAGGTACGTACCTGTCACGTACCTGTCACGTGCCTGTCACCCAACCGCATAGCATTGCGCTGGCGGCGGCGGGTCGCTATCTGAGCGCCTCCCAGCCCGCCTGCGCGCGGGAAAACCTGGCCGCCAAATGGCGCGGGGCTGTAGCTCAGATGGGAGAGCGCTGCAATCGCACTGCAGAGGTCAGGGGTTCGATTCCCCTCAGCTCCACCAGCCTTTTTCCAACCTGTTTCTCCAGCGGATTCGGTTCGCCCGAACCCGCCCACGGGTCGGCCCGCGGCACGGAACGGGAGCGCTCGCCGGCCTGTTCTCCTCTCATCCCGCGCGCGCGGAGAGGCCGCGCCGGTATCCGCGGGGAGCCAGATGAGGAGAGCAAGATGGGCTACGGCAACGACGATCGTCCCGACAATCGATGGCGCGACCGCGACCGCTATCGCGGCAGGGATGACGAGCGCGGCTTCTTCGAGCGCGCCGGCGACGAGGTGCGCTCCTGGTTCCACGACGACGACGAGCGCGGACGGCGCCAATATGGCGATCGCGGCCGCAGCGGCGGCTCGGGCTCGATGGGCGGCGGCTGGGGCAACCAGCGCAGCGAGAGCTGGAGCCGCGAGCGGCCGGGCGAGCCGGGCTATGGCGACGCCCGCGAGGATCGCGAAGGCTGGTTCACCGCCTCGGAGGGCGACGAGCGGGGCCGCCGCTGGGGCGCCGCGGACGGCTCGCGTCCCCCGCAGGGCGACCATCACGACCCCCATTATTCGGAATGGCGGCGCCGCCAGATCGAGGCGCTCGACCGCGATTATGAGGAATATCGACGCGAGCATCAGTCGAAGTTCGAGAGCGATTTCGGCAGCTGGCGCTCGCGCCGCCAAAGCCAGCGCCAGATGCTGGGTCAGGTCAGCGAGAACATGGAGGTGGTCGGCGCGGACGGCGGCCATGTCGGCACGGTCGACAAGGTTGGCGACGACCGCATCGTCCTCAACCGCAAGGACGAGAATGCCGCCGGGATCCACCATTCTCTGCCCTGCTCGTGGGTCGAGGCGGTCGAGGAGAACCGAGTCACCCTCAACCGCACCGCCGAGCAGGCGATGACCGAGTGGAAGGCGGAGGATCGCGGCCGCGCTCTCTTCGAGCGCGAGGAAAGCGGCCAGCCCGGCGCGCATGTGCTGAACCGAAGCTTCGCCGGCACCTACGGCGACCGCAAGGACTGAGCAACGCCCATTCCAGGAACTGGCCCGGCTCTCCCCGTGGGGGCCGGGCCTTCCTTTGACTCCGGGCCGCTGGCGCGCCATCGCGGGGGGAGAGGAGCAGCGCCATGACCCGAACCACCCGCGCCTGGCATCTGAAGTCGCGCCCGCAGGGCATGCCGACGATGGACAATTTCGAGTTCAAGGAGGCGCCGCTTCCGGAGCTCGAGGACGGCTTCGTCCGGGTCGAGAACAATTGGCTTTCGGTCGATCCCTACATGCGCGGGCGGATGAACGACGTGAAATCCTACGTCCCGCCCTTCGAGGTCGGCGCGCCGATGGACGGCGGCGCGGTCGGCAAGGTGGTCGAGAGCCGCTCGCCGCATTTCGCGGTCGGCGAGACCGTTTTCCACATGATGGGCTGGCGCGAGGCCGCCGCCGGCCCGGCCGAGAAGTTCAACAAGGTGCCGCCGCTCGGCGTCGACGACCGCCACTGGCTCGGCAATCTCGGCCTCACCGGCGCCACCGCCTATTTCGGCCTGCTCCGCGCGGCTCAGGCCAAGGAGGGCGACACCGTCTTCGTTTCGGCGGCCGCCGGCGCGGTCGGCTCGGCCGTCGTGCAGATCGCGAAGGAAAAGGGCATGACCGTCATCGGCTCGGCCGGCGGCGAAGAGAAGGTCGCGTGGGTCCGCGAGCTCGGCGCCGACGAGGCGATCGACTACAAAGCGGAGCCGATCGTCCCGGCCTTGATGCGCGCCGCGCCCAAGGGGATCGACGTCTATTTCGACAATGTCGGCGGCGAGCATCTCGACGCCGCCTTCGCCGCCGCCCGCCAGAACGCGCGCTTCGCGATTTGCGGGATGATCGAGGGCTATAACGGCGCCCCGCCTCACGCCTTCCGCTACATCATGCGGGTGATCGCCGCGCGGATCATGCTGAAGGGCTTCATCTATACCGACTATCTCCCCGAAATGGGCGACTTCTACCGCGACATGGGCGGCTGGGTCGCCTCGGGCGCAGTCAAGAGCCGCGAGACGGTGCGCGAAGGCCTCGAGGCGATGCCGCAGGCCTTTCTCGATCTCTTTGCCGGGGCCAATATCGGCAAGATGCTGGTGAGGCTGTGACCATGATGCTCCGTCGGTTGCTCCTCCCCCTCCTGCTCGCCGGCGCCGCCTGCAGCGCGAACGGCGACGCAATCGAGCGGAACGCCGGCACGGCCTCCTCGCCGCGCCCGTTCCGGATCGAGCCGCTCGCCACGTTCGACGAGCCCTGGGCGATGACATTCCTCCCGGGCGGATCGGCGCTGATCACCGAGAAGCCCGGGCGGCTCCTGCTCTGGAAGCAGGGCCAGGCCGCGGTCCCCGTCGCCGGCGTCCCGAAGGTCGATTATGGCGGCCAGCTCGGGCTCGGCGACGTCGTCCTCCACCCCGGCTTCGCCTCAAACCGCCTCGTCTATCTGACCTGGTCGGAGCCCGGGCCCGACGGCACCCGCGGACCGGTCGTCGGCCGCGCCCGGCTGATCGTCGATGCTGGCCAGCCCCCGCGCCTGGAAGGCCTACAGGTGCTCTGGCACGCGGAGAAGACCGACGGGCGCTACCATCACGGCCACCGCATCGCCTTCGGCCCCGACGGCAAGCTCTTCGTCACCAGCGGCGAGCGGATGAAGTTCGAGCCCGCGCAGGATTTGAATTCCAGCCTCGGCAAGGTCATCCGCCTCAACGACGACGGCAGCGTCCCGAAGGACAATCCGTTCGCCTCGCGCGGCGGCGTCGCGGCGACGATCTGGTCGTTGGGCCACCGCAACCTCCTCGGCCTCGCCTTCGATCGCTCCGGCCGGCTCTGGGAGCATGAAATGGGCCCGCAGGGCGGGGACGAGGTCAACCTCATCCTTCGCGGCCGCAATTACGGCTGGCCGACCGTCTCGAACGGCAGCCATTATGACGGCCGCGACATACCCGACCATCCGACCCGGCCGGACTTCGAGGCGCCGAAGGTCTGGTGGAACCCCTCCATCTCGCCCTCCGGGCTCATCGTCTATTCGGGCAAGCTCTTCCCGCAGTGGCGCGGCAGCGCCTTTCTCGGCGCCCTTTCCGGCCAGGCGCTGATCCGGGTCGCGCTGAACGGCGCATCGGCGGCCAAGGCCGACCAATGGGACATGGGCGCCCGCATCCGCGAGGTCGAGGAAGGCCCCGACGGCGCCATCTACCTGCTCGAGGACAAGAAAGGCGGGAGGCTGCTCCGGCTGACGCCTGCGCGCTAGATCCGCCGGTAGCGGAAATACCAGACTTCGCGGCCCTGGCGCCGCGCCTTGGCCTCGTAGCGCGTCTCGGGCCAGCCGCTTGGCCGGATGAGGAAGTCCTTCGCGCTCTCGGCGAGCCACTCGAAATCGCGCCGCGCGCCCATCACCATCATCGCCCAGCGGCAATAGGTCGGGTCGTCGGTTCCGAGCCGGAACTCGCCGCCCGGTTTCAGCTTGGCGGCGATGAGGTCGAGCGGGCCGGGGTTCACCATCCGCCGCTTGGCGTGACGGGCCTTCGGCCAGGGATCGGGGTGAAGCAGGTAGGCGAAGGACAGCGCGCCATCGGGCACGCGGACCAGCACCTCGAGCGCGTCGCCCATGTGCAGGCGGATGTTGGCGAGCCGCCCGTCGCGGATGTGGGTCAACGCCCCGACCACGCCGTTGAGGAACGGCTCCGCCCCGACGAAGCCGTGATCGGGAAGCAGGTCTGCGCGGTAGGCAAGATGCTCGCCCGAGCCGAAGCCGATCTCGAAATGGAGCGGGCGCGCGTCGCCGAACAGCCGCTCGGAAGTGACCGGGCCATCCTCCGGCACCGACATCGCCGGCAGCAACTCCTCGAGCAAGGCGGCCTGCCCGGCGCGAAGCTTGTGGCCGGAGCGGCGGCCGTACAGGCGGCGGATCGTGGTCGGATCGTTCACCGCCGCGCTTTCCGCGCCGTTAGAGCGCCGCCTTCAGCTTCTCGGCGAGGTCGGTCTTCTCCCAGGGGAAGAAGTCGCCTTCCGCCTTGCGGCCGAAATGGCCGTAGGCCGCGGTCTTCCGGTAGATCGGCTTGTTGAGGCCGAGATGCGTCCGGATCGCGCGCGGGGTGAGGCCGCCCAGCTCCTGGATCGACATGATCGCGCGCTCGATCTCGGCGTCGCCCACGCTGCCGGTGCCGTGCGTGTCGACGTAGAGCGACAGCGGCTCCGACACGCCGATCGCGTAGGCGAGCTGGATCGTGCAGCGGCGCGCCAGGCCGGCGGCGACGATGTTCTTAGCGAGATAGCGGGCGATATAGGCGGCCGAACGGTCGACCTTCGTCGGGTCCTTCCCGGAGAAGGCGCCGCCGCCGTGCGGGGCCGCTCCGCCATAGGTGTCGACGATGATCTTGCGCCCGGTGAGGCCGGCGTCGCCGTCCGGTCCGCCGATCTCGAAGCTCCCGGTCGGGTTGATGTGGTAGACGGTGTCGTCGGAGAGCAATTCGGCCGGAAGCACCTCCTCCACGACGCCGCGGACATAGGCCTTGAGCTCGGCCTCCTGGTCGCCCTGGTCGTAGCCCTTGCCGTGCTGGGTGGAGACGACGATCGCCGTCGCCGCGGCCGGCTCGCCGTCCGCGAAGCGGAGCGTCACCTGGCTCTTGGCGTCGGGCTCGAGGAAGGGGGCGGCGCCCGAATGGCGGTCGGCAGCCATGCGCTCGAGTATCTTGTGGCTGTAATAGAGCGTCGCCGGCATCAGGTCGGGCGTCTCGTCGCACGCGAAGCCGAACATGATGCCCTGGTCGCCAGCGCCCTCGTCCTTGTTGCCCGCAGCGTCGACGCCCTGCGCGATGTGGGCGGACTGAGGGTGGAGGTTGTTCGAGAAGTAGAGCGTCCGCCAGTGGAAGCCGTCCTGCTCGTAGCCGATCGCCTTGACCGTCTCGCGGACGACCTGTTCGATCTCGGCCTGGACGCCCGGCGCCCAATTGCCTTCCTCGTCCATGATCCCGCGACCGCGAATCTCGCCGGCGAGGACGACCTTCTGCGTCGTCGTCAGCGTCTCGCAGGCGACCCGCGCCTCCGGGTCCTTGGCGAGGAAAAGGTCGACGACGGCGTCGGAAATCTGGTCGGCGACCTTGTCGGGATGGCCTTCGGAGACCGATTCGGATGTGAAGAGATAATTGCTGCGCATCGGCTTCAGATGCCTTCCCTCGAAGCTGATTGGGATCGGGATATAAAGGAAGCTTTATATTGGCTTGGCTCCCTAGCGGCCTTTGCGGCGGCCTGCAACTCGCCGGGACGGCGCGCGGCCGGCCCGCCCCCGTGCCGCTCATTTTGAGCGCCCGCGGTTGATCGCGCGGCGAATGTCTTTATCTGCCGCGGCGTGCCGGAGCCGCTGCGACGTTCCCCGGCGCACTGTCCACTCCACCCACTCCACCCACTCCGGCCCCGAGCTCCGCGGCCATGTTCGTGTCCAAGAAAGTCCTCCCTTGCGCGTCGTCGTCAACGATAACGAAGCCCTGAAGAACAGCCGCCTGATCGCCATCCACCTGGCGCTCCTGACCCTTCGGTGGATGGAATATTGGAAGCGCAACGTCGCCGATTACGATTCAGCGATGATCGCCCTCGCCGTCGTGGCGATCAGTTCCGAGCGATGGACGCGCGCCGAGCTCGAGCCCGAGCTGCGCGATCTGTCGCGGCCGCTGGCGCCCGAATATCTCAATCGCTGCAACCTCTCCTCGATCGCCGCCGCGACGGGCCTCAACCGCGAGACGACGCGCCGCAAGGTAAACGCCCTCATCGCCCAGGGGATATTGGCGAAGGACCGCGACGGCGTCGTCGGCTTCGCGCCCGGCCACGGGCAAAAGGCGCGGACGATCGAGCTGGTCCGCAAGCAGCTCGATTCGCTCAGCCGGACCGTGGACGACCTGGTGCGAACCGAGGTGCTCGATCTGGTGGCCTAGGCGCCGCCGTCGCCATCGCCCCTCCTCGCCTTCCGTTCCCAGAACAAAGCGGCCCCGAGCAGCGCTGCACGCTCGCCCCTATCCTTCTGGCCGGCGGCGAGCCGGCGGAAAAGCCGCGCGCGGCGCGCAAACTCGTCGTCGTCGGTCCCGCTCGTGGGTCTGGCCATGGCCCCCACGCTGGTCGGCGGCGACGGGTGCGGCCAGCCTTTTGGTGCTCAATCTGTGCGCCAACAAACTGGGCGCACTTGCGCGAGATGGTATCGGACCCTCGGCCCCAGAGCGCTCGTCCCGGTCCGAGGCGGCTCTCGAAGGCCCGGGGCCGCGGTCCCCACGATGCGCGGCCCCGTATCCGTCCTCCCTTCAGGCTCAGGCCTTGCGTCGCCGCGACACCCGCTCCGAGGAGGATCCTCCGCCCGATTTGAGCACGTTGCGTCGGAACAGGGTGGCGCCGAGGGAGACGGTCAGCCACACCCAGAAAGCCTGCCAGCCGAGCGCGACGAGGTGCGGCCAGATTTCCGGGGTCTGCGCGGCGCGCGCGACCATCGCGAGCGGCGAGCTGAACGGGAAAGCGGCAGCGGCCAGGCCGAGAGGCCCGTTATACGCCCCGACCGCGAAGATGGCGAAGAAGAAGATCAGCATCTGGCCGACCGTCACCGGCATGGAAAGAGTCTGCACTTCGCGCACCGAATTGGCCTGCGCGCCGATGCCGAGGAAGAGCGCTCCGAGCAGCAGATAGTTGGTCGTGTAGTAGAGAACGATGAGCAAGGCGAAGACCGGCCAGCCCACCGCCGGGACGGGCGGGCCGCTGTCGAGCGGCGAGAAGTTGAGGCCGATCGCCAACGCCGACGCCCAGGCGGCGACACCCACCATCGAGACGGCCAGCATCGCGAACAATTTGCCGATGAAGATGGAATCGATCGGCACCGCGGCCGCCAGCACCTCGATCACCTTGCTCGATTTCTCCTCGACCAGGTTCGAAAGCAGCATGGTCGAGAGGAAGACGGTCAGCATGAAGAGGAGCATCTGGCCGATCTGCGCGGTCACTGCGCGGCTCTTGGCCAGGCTGCCCGCCGATTCCTCCACCTTGACGAGCTCGATCTGCACCGGGGCGACGCGGCGGCCCGCCGCCTGGAGGTCGCGCTGCTGGCGCAGCTCGTCCAGGAGCAGGGCCATCTGCCTGCTGATCGAACCCGCCTCGGTGAGGGCGCCGGTCAGGCGGGGCCGGGAGGGGATACCGCTCAGCACCGCGACGATCTTCTGGTCGCGCGCGGCGAGGAGGGTCTCGGTCTGCAGGCCGAGGTCGTAATCGGGCTCGGCGTGGACCAGCTCCGGGAGGCCCCGCTCGCCGAACGCCCCGTTTAGAGAGTTGCGCACTTTCTGGAGCGTCGTGAATTCGGCCTGCGGCGCGATCACGGCGACGCGGGTTCGAAACTCCTCGCGGGAGATGCGCTCGCCGATCATGCCGAAGCCGAACGACATGCCGATGATCACCAGCGGACCGATCAGGAAGAAAGCGAAGGCCTTCGACCAGACGGTCGCGATGAAGTCGCGGCGGCCGATGACGAACGCCGACTGGAGCGGAGTCATGCCGTCGCTCCGATTGGCGCAGCGCCCTCCATCTCGCGCGCCGCCTCCTCGCCGGCGATCGCGACGAAGGCGTCGTGCAGGCCCGGCCGCTCGATCGACATCTCCTCGATTCCCGCGCCGCCCTCGATCAACGCCTTGAGGAGCGGCTCAATGCCCGATCCCGGCAGCTCGAACGACCAGAACCCGTCCTCCATGCGCGCCCGGCCAGGCAGAGCGGAGCGCCAGCGGCCGTCGGCAACGCGGGTCTTGAGGCGCACCAGCGGGCGGAGACGGTCGCGCGCTTCCGCGACCTTCCCTTCGAAGCGGACCCTGCCGCCGGCGATGATCGCGATCCGCTCGCAGAGGCGCTCGGCATGGGCGATGACGTGGGTCGAGAATACGATCGTCGCCCCTCCCGCGGCTTCCTCGCGGATCAGGGCCTCGAGCCGGCCCTGGTTGATCGCGTCGAGGCCGGAGAAAGGCTCGTCGAGGACGATCAGGCGCGGCCGGTGGACGATCGTGCCGAACAGCTGGACGGTCTGGGCCATGCCCTTGGAGAGGCTGCGGATCGGCTTGTCGACATAATCGCCGAGGCCGTTGTCGCGGAGCATGCCCTCGGCCCGGCTGCGGCCGACGGCCAGGGGGAGCCCCCGCAGGGCGCCCATGAAGGCGACGGCGTCACGCGCCGTCATCGCGGGATAGAGACCGCGCTCCTCGGGCAGATAGCCGACCAGGCCCGCCACCTCGAGCGGCTGGGCGTGGCCGAGCAGCGAGCGCTCGCCGCTGTCGGGATCGATGATGCCGAGGAGCATGCGCAGGGTCGTCGTCTTGCCGGCGCCGTTGGGGCCGAGGATGCCGTAGATCGTCCCTTCGGGCACGGCGAGGTCGACGCCGTCGACCGCGGTCTTGCCGTCGAATGCCTTGACGAGGCCTTTCGCCTCGATCGCCAGACCGCTCGCCACTGATTTTCCCTTCGCGGCTGTGGTAGCGAGGCGGGATGAGCGAAAGCAAGCCGCACCTCGTCGGAAGACTGCGCGCGGAAGCGGAAAAGCTGGGCTTCTCCGCTTTCGGCGTCGCTCGGGCGGATTGCGCGCCGGAGAGCGGCGAGCGCCTCCGCCAGTGGCTGGCCGAAGGCGCCCACGGCCACATGATCTGGATGGAGGAGAAAGCGGACCGCCGCGCCTCGCCGGCCGGCCTGTGGCCCGAGGTGCGCTCGATCCTCTCGCTCGGCATGAGCTACGCCCCCGCCGGCGACCCGCTCACGCTGGCGGCAAGGCCGGACGTCGGCCGGATTTCGGTCTACGCCCAGGGCGCCGACTATCACGATGTGGTGAAGAAGGCCCTGAAGGCTCTCGCCCGCTGGCTGGTCGCGGAGGCCGGCTGCGAGCTCAAGGTCTTCGTGGACACCGCGCCGGTCATGGAGAAGCCGCTTGCCGAGGCGGCCGGCCTCGGCTGGCAGGGCAAGCATACCAACCTGGTCAGCCGCCGCGACGGGAGCTGGCTCTTCCTCGGCGCCATCTACACGACGCTTGAGCTGGAAGAGACCGCGCCCCCGCATCCGGTGCGCTGCGGCACCTGCACCGCCTGCATCGACGCCTGCCCGACCGCCGCGTTCCCGGCGCCCTTCCGGCTCGATGCGCGGCGCTGCATCTCCTACCTGACGATCGAGCATAAAGGTTCGATCCCCGAGGAATTTCGCGAGGCGATCGGCAACCGCGTCTACGGCTGCGACGACTGCCTGGCCGTGTGCCCCTGGAACCGCTTCGCCGACGCCGCGCGGGCGAACAAGGCCTTCCTGCCGAGGGCGGAGCTGGCCGCGCCGAAGCTCGCCGACCTGCTCGCGCTGGACGATGCGGCCTTCCGCACGGTCTTCGCCGGCTCGCCGATCAAGCGGATCGGGCGCGCCCGGATGGTGCGAAACGCGGCGATCGCGGCGGGCAACAGCGCCATGCCCGAGCTGGCGCCGGTGCTGGAGAGGCTGACGAGCGATAAGGACCCGGTCGTGGCCGAGGCTGCCGCCTGGGCGCTCGCGCGGGTCCGTTCGCTACTTCCTTTCCAGCGCGGCGACGCAGCTGGCGCGGTCGAAGTCGGTGCCGTCGGGGCGGCGCGCATCGACATGGGTGACGATCGGCTCGCCCCCGGCCTTGGGCGGGTAGAGATAGGCGTCGAGGACGCAGGCGGGTCCTGAGAATTGGAGCTTGCGCGCCGTGCCTTCGCGGACGTCGAGCCTCGCCTTGCCGAGGTGCGCCTCGAGCATGCGGGCGGTGCGGCCGACGATCGCCTCGAGCCCGGTCGTCATATAGGCGACGGGCTTCTCGATGGGGCGCGGCGTGGCCTGCGGCCGCGGCGCCTTCGTCGACGTGCAGCCGGCGGCAAGCAAGGCCGCCGCCGCGAGCATCCCGTGTCTCATCCTGCCCTCCCTCGCCGCACGTAGAGTGGCAAAGCCGGGGCGCGAGAGCCACGCCGCCCGCCCCGCCGGCGGCTCGCCTCGGCGCAATTGACCGGTGGGACGCCCGGCGGCTAGGGCCGCGGGCTCCCTTCCCCAGGAAAGCCGCTTCGTGATCGAGAAGAATCTGGACGTCCTCGCCATCGGCAACGCCATCGTCGACGTCATCGCCGCCGCCGCCGATGATTTCCTCGGCGGCGAGGGCCTCGACAAAGGCGCGATGCGGCTGATCGACGCCGACGAGGCGAAGCGCCTCTACGGTCGGATGGGCCCGGGACGCGAGATAAGCGGCGGCTCGGCGGGCAATACGGCGGCGGGCGTAGCGATGCTCGGGGGCAAAGCCGCCTTCGTCGGCCAGGTCGCCGACGATCAATTGGGCGACGTCTACCGCCACGACATCACCTCGCTCGGAATCGAGTTCACGACGCCGGCGCGGCCCCAGGCCGAGGCGCCGACGGCGCGCTGCCTCGTCCTCGTCACGCCGGACGCGCAACGGACGATGAGCACCTTCCTCGGCGCCGCCCAGAATCTCAGCCCCGACGCGCTCGACGAGGACCAGGTGCGCCGTGCGCGGATAGTCTATCTCGAAGGCTATCTGTGGGATCCCGAAGTGCCGCGCGCCGCGATGGAGCGGGCGATCGACATCGCGCGCGAGACCGGCGGTGAGGTCGCCTTCACGCTTTCCGACAGCTTCTGCGTCGACCGCCACCGCGACGGCTTCAACGCGCTGATCGACAGCGGCCGGCTCGACATATTGTTCGCCAACGAAGCCGAGATCCTCTCGCTGACCGGCGAAAGCGATTTCGACGCGGCGGTGAACGCCACGGCGAGGCGCGTCCCTGTGCTCGTCGTGACCCGAAGCGAAGAAGGCGCGGTCGGTGTCGAGGGCGGCCGGCGCGTCGACGTACCCGCCGAGCCGGCGGCGCAGGTCATCGATACCACCGGCGCGGGCGACCTCTTCGCGGCCGGCTTCCTCACCGGCCGGGCGCAGGGGCGGCCGCTCGAGCAGTGCCTGCAAATGGGCGCGATCGCGGCCGCGGAGGTCATTTCGCATTACGGCGCGCGGCCCGAGGCCGATCTCGCCGCTCTGGTCCGCGAGCAGATCGGCTAGGCCGCTGCGAGCTGCGCCTCGAGCTTGCGAGTCACGGCCTCGGGTAGACCGACGAGCGCGATCGCGGGACGGAGAGTCCGAGCCGCGAGGTCGTCCCAGACGACGAGCAGCCAGCCGCCGCAAGGGCAAAGGCTTTCCGGCCGAGGAGCACGCCGGCGCGCTAAACGCGCGCCGCGCTTCGATCAAGCCTCGGCGCTTGCCGGCCCAAGACGCACGTCGCGAAGGCGACCGCCGTCCCGACGCAGAGCTGATAGGGGAAAGCGAGGCTCTTCCACGCCGCCGGGAGCCCGAGCGCGTCCACGATATAGGCCTGTTGAAGGCCGATCGCGATGAAGCCGGTCGCGAGCGCCGCGATCACCGAAGCGGACGACCCGCGGCGAGTGAAGAGCGCGGTGAGGTAAACTCCGAGCAGCCCGGAATAAGCGAAGGTCATCACGCCCAGGGCGAATTCGAGCAAAGGGGCGTCGGTGTAGCGCTGCCAGTAGAAGCAGAGGACCGACATGCCGAGCAGGACGAAGCCGAGGGCGACCGTCGCCCAGCGTCCCGCCCGCACGAAATGCGCCTCCGGGAGCTCGCGGCGGCGGGCAATCCAGGGCCGGTAGAAATCCTCGACCAGCACCGAGGCCATCGAGATGAGGCCGGAATTGACGGCCGCAGCGGCCAGGATTCCGACCGCGACGAAGCCGCGCGCTCCGGGCGGGATCTGGGTCAGGATGAAATGCATGAGGATGGTGATCTTCTCGCCTTGGAAATCGGCTCCGCGCTCCGCGGCGGCCCCGCCCATCAGGTCCGGCCGGTCGTAGAAGATGTGGAGCAGCGAGCCGACCACCAGGAAGAGCAGCACGACCGGCACGATGGCGAGCACAGTCGCATATAGCGCGCGGACGCCCTCTCGAGAATCGCGGCAGGCGATCAGGCGCTGGGTCGTGTCCTGGTCGAGGCCCGTGTTGGCGAAGAAGAGGAGGGTAACCCCGGTCAGCGTCGCAAGCAGCGAGAAAGGCGCGGAGAGATCGAGCGAGAAATCGAGCAGTCGCAGCTTGCTCGGACCGGCGGCCGGCGCCGCGAGGGCACCGTAGATCTCACTCAGGGGAGCCGGGATCGCCGCCCAGAGGATCAGCAGGATGACGAGCGCCGCGCCGACATAGAGCACGACCTGGACGAGATCGCTCCAGATCACCGCGCGCAAGCCCCCGACGAACGTGAAGGCGAGGCCGAAGACGAGCAGCAGGAGAGACGCGACGAAGACGTGGCCGGCGCCGATGTCCATGAACATGATCATCGAGACGGCGATCGCGGCGAGATAGAGCCGGGCGCCGCTCGCGAAGACCCTTCCGACCAGATACATGCCCGCGGCCCCCCGCATCGCCCGGGCGTCGAAGCGGTGGAGGAGAAGCTCGTAAACCGTCGTCACGCCGAGCGCGTAGAAGCGCGGGATGAGCAGCCGAGCAACCAGGAAAGCGGCGAGCAGGAAGCCGAGATAGGAAGTGAGGTAGGTATAATCGCCGCGGTAGCTGTAGTCCGGAGCGCCGACGAAGGTCGCGGCCGACTGCGTGGTCGACAGCACCGAGACGGCGACGAGCCAGACCGGGACCCGGTGGCCGGCGAGGAAATAATCGTCGGCGTCGCGCTGCCGCCGGGTCGCCAATAAGCCGGCAACGGCGAGAATGACCGCATAGGCGCCGACGATGGCCCAATCGAGCCCGGTGAAGCCCGCCTTCATGCCGGCAGCGACGCTGCGATAAGGAACTCGACATTGCCCTCGGGGCCCTTGATCGGGCTCTCGACCACGCCCTCGACCCTCCATCCGCGCGAAGCCAGCCACCCCGCCGCAGCGACGCACACACGCTCGTGCACCGCGGGATCCCTGACGACGCCCCCCTTTCCGATCTCATGCCGCTCGGCCTCGAACTGCGGCTTCACCAGCGCGATCAACCGGCCTCCCGGCCGAGCGAAGCCGAGCGCGGCGTCGAGCACCTTGGCGAGCGAGATGAAGCTCGCGTCGCAGACGATCAGGTCGACCGGGTCGCTGACGATCTCGTCGGTCAGGTAGCGGGCGTTCGTCTTCTCGTGCACGGCGACTCGCGCATCCCGGCGCAGCTTCCAGGCGAGCTGATTGGTGCCGACGTCGACGGCGAAGACCTTGGCCGCGCCTTTCTGGAGCAGCACGTCGGTGAAGCCGCCGGTCGAGCTGCCGACGTCGAGCGCCACGGCTCCGGTCACGTCCCAGCCGAAATGGTCGAGCGCATGAGCGAGCTTCACTCCGCCGCGCGACACCCAGGGGTGGTCGCGTCCCCGCACCTCGAGCGGAGCGTCGGGCGCCAGAGCCTGGCCGGCCTTGTCGACCTTCCGCTCGCCGGTGAAGACCTGACCGGCCAGGATCAGCGCCTGCGCCCGCGCCCGGCTCTCGGCGAGTCCCCGCTCCACCAGCATCTGATCGGCACGCGCCTTCGCCATGTACGAGCCATAGCGGGAGGCTCCACCGCGGGCAGTTGCAGTTTGTGCAATCGCTTATGTCTAGCTTTGCAGTTGAGAATACGCGCCGCCCATTCCATATCCGGTTCGGGAGCGAAACGGCTCCCGTCGAAAGGAAAGACAATGCGTATCGTGGAAATGGCAATGGCCGGGCTCGTCGCCCTCGCCGCCCAGTTCCTCGTCGTCGGCGCCCTGCTCATCTGAGCCCGCGCCGCCCGAGAGAAACTCATGCGAGCCGCCGGATTCCCGGCGGCTTTTGCATGTCTAGGCCCTCGCCCCCTCGACCACCCCGGCGCTGTTGTGGCGGAGCGCCTTCAGCACGGCGTCGACGATGCCGTCGGCGTCCAGGCCGGCGTCGGCATATTGCTTTTCCGGCTTGTCCTGGTCCTGGAAGCGGTCGGGCAGGCGCAACGTGCGGAGCTTCAGGCCGCCGTCGATCAGGCCCTCGTCGCTGGCCAGGGTGAGGACGTGGGCGCCGAAGCCGCCGATCGAGGCTTCCTCCACCGTGACGGCGACCTCGTGGCTGGTCAGCAGCCGCCGGATCAGGGCTTCGTCGAGCGGCTTGGCGAAGCGCAGGTCGGCGACCGTCGTCGAAAGGCCCCGGCCCTCGAGCGCTTCGCCGGCCTTCAGCGCTTCCTCGAGCCGCGTGCCGAGCGAGAGGATCGCGACTTTCTTGCCCTCGCGGACGATGCGGCCCTTGCCGATCTCGAGCCGCTGGGGCTGGGTGGGCAGCTCGACGCCAGTCCCGTTGCCGCGCGGATAGCGCACCGCGATCGGTCCGCTGTCGTGGAGCGCCATGGTGTGGACCATGTGGACGAGCTCCGCCTCGTCGGCCGCGGCCATGACGACGAAATTGGGTAGGGTGCAGAGGTAGGCGAGGTCGAAGCTGCCGGCATGCGTCGCGCCGTCGGCGCCGACCAGGCCGGCGCGGTCCATGGCGAAGCGTACGGGGAGGTTCTGGATCGCGACGTCGTGGACGACCTGATCGTAGGCGCGCTGAAGGAAGGTCGAATAGATGGCGCAGAAGGGCCGGTAGCCCTGTGCCGCGAGGCCCGCCGCGAACGTCACGGCATGCTGCTCGGCGATGCCGACGTCGAAGGTCCGCTCGGGAAATTTCTGCTCCAACTTGTCGAGGCCGGTCCCCGAAGGCATCGCGGCGGTGATCGCCACCACCTTCTCGTCGCGCTCGGCCTCGGCGATCAGCGCCTTGGCGAAGACGCCGGTATAGCTGGGCGGGCCCGCTTCGGCCTTGGCCTGCTCGCCCGAGACGACGTCGAACTTCTGGACGCCGTGATATTTGTCGGCCGCCGCCTCGGCCGGGCCGTAGCCCTTGCCCTTCTTGGTGACGACGTGGACCAGCATCGGTCCTTCGTCGGCGTCGCGGACGTTCTCCAGGATCTGGACGAGCCGCTCGACATTGTGGCCGTCGACGGGGCCGACATAATAGAAGCCGAGCTCCTCGAAGAGCGTGCCGCCGGTGGCGAGGCCGCGAGCGAATTCCTCCGTCTTGCGGGCCATGACGTGGAGCTTGTTCGGCAGCTTCCTCGCGAAGCGCTGGGCGAGATGGCGGACGGTCAGATATTTGTTCGAGGAGACGAGGCGGGCGAGATAATGCGACAGCCCGCCGACCGGCGGCGCGATCGACATGTCGTTGTCGTTGAGGATCACGACCAGCCGGTTCCCGGCGTGCTGGGCGTTGTTCATCGCCTCATAGGCCATGCCGGCCGACATCGCGCCGTCGCCGATCACGGCGATGGCCTTGCCCGGCGTCCCGCCAAGCTTGTTCGCCACCGCGAAGCCCAAAGCGGCGGAGATGGAGGTCGAGCTGTGCGCGGCGCCGAACGGATCATATTCGCTCTCGCTGCGCCTGGTGAAGCCGGACAGGCCGCCGCCCTGGCGCAAGGTCCGGATGCGATCGCGCCGGCCGGTCAGGATCTTGTGGGGATAGGCCTGGTGCCCGACGTCCCAGACCAGCCGGTCGTCGGGCGTGTCGAAGACGTAGTGGAGCGCCACGGCAAGCTCGACGACGCCGAGGCCTGCGCCGAGATGACCGCCGGTTACGGACACGGCCGAGATAGTCTCGGCACGCAGCTCGTCCGCGAGCTGCCTCAGTTGCGCGGGCTCGAGCTTCCTCAGCTCCGCGGGCGTGCCGACGGCGTCGAGGAGGGGGGTGTTCGGACGGTCGGTCATCGGCGGCGATATGGTCCCTGTCGCCTGGTGGCGCTAGCCCAAAGCCCCCTCGCTGTCGAATGGGGAAGATGTGCAGCGATCATGCAGCGGCGAGTGCGGTACGCGCAATATCGCTTGATTGCGACCAGTCGACGCCTGAGCCCCGCTAGCCCTCCGCACGGTTTCAACAAAGGTCCAGTCGCCCCCATCAATCCCCGCTTCTACTCTCCATTTGTACTTCCTTGACTCGCCATAGTTCGAGTCGCATCGTGCAAAAGGGGCTCGGGCTTCGACTCGCATCACATTGGCTCGAGAAAGCTCTAAGTAACTGATTCAAACTGATGTTACAGCGGGGCCGAAATGACTCTAACCGCCAATTGCGACGTCTTTGCGTCTGTTTCAGAGCAGATGTTCAACAAGTTGGTCGCTAATATCGGACGTCAGCGCCCTTCGCTTTTCAATTACGGCACCACCTCATTCGTCGCCATGCCGCACCTCATGTGCCACCCGATCGCAGTCGCTACCGGCCTGCCGACCAACCAACCGAGAGTTACGCTCGAGCCGCCGATCCCCGTACCGGGGACGGCGGGGGCTTGGGCCATGGAATTCTGCGCGCAGCTCACCAAGCTGGCCATCGACTTCCATCCGGGCCAGCTGTTCAATCTGCCGCCCGAGCTCAACCCTCCGCTCGCGGCGCAGACGCTCGCGATTGGCCTGGAGGTTTGCGGCGCCATTGCCTGTCCGTCGCCGAAGCTGCTCGCCGAGCTGGGTGCCGCGGAGGGCGACCGATATCCGCCGATCGATCCGCTCCACGCAATTCGTGGGGAGAAAAGCCGTCAGGACCCGCCGGTGCGGCCGCCGCAGACTCTGCCGATAGACCGCGAACATATCCATTGCTTCTGCCTCGAGGTCTTCGCAACGGCCCGAGTACGGCACGAGACCGCGTCCGGTTCGCCGGTTCTGGCCGCCGTGCTCAAAGGCCTGGAGATCGTCGACATTCGGCCTCAGGGGCTCGAGAATAGCCTCGAATGCCTGCTGGTGGCGACGCTGACGCTCGGTGTCCTACCCAGAATCAGAGTGGCGCTCGACGATGCCATCCTCTCGCTGGGCAGCTTCGGCAGCCTGGATATCGGCCTTACTCCGATATCGGCGGCAGTACCGTTCAATCCGAGCATCGCCAATGACCGATTGTCGGTGTTCGTGAACGTAACGCTGCATTGAGGAGGCGATATGCCAGACCTTCAGCTCGCGGTTTCGGAAGAGGTCGCCAATCGGCTCTTTGAACAGCTGCGGGACAAGTTCGCGGTCAGCCACTCGGACAGCGCGGATCTCGGACCGTTCTCGGTAGGCTATTCGGTGGGAATCAAGCTCCAGCATGGGAAGATCGACTTTCAGAACAACAACACCGTCCTGATCAAGGAACTGGATATTGTCTACGATCCGCTGAAGCTCACCTTCGGGATCGACATTCCGACCGTCACGGTAGGTGGATTCTGCATCATTCCAAAGCCCTGGCCGTGGCACGGTTGCCTTCTCAAAGCGCCGAAGATCACATTCTTCAGTGGCGACCCCGATATCGAGGTTGGCCTCGATCTGGGCGGAATAATCGCGACCGAGGTTTCAGCGAGCTGCGGGGCCAAGCTCAAGCATTTCAACGATCCCGCCAATGCGGGAATGACCCCCTGGATGGCTTCCGCCGTCAATCACTCCAATAAGTGGCGGGTCTTCCTCGAGCCTGGCTATATCGATATCGACCTGATCGACATCGCTGACACCGTGGGAAACCTCATAGACAAGCTCGTCGATGCCGCAGTCGACCAGTTGCTTGGTTTCCTGCCGGGCTGGGCCAAGGATCTCGTGAAGGCGATCCTCGGCAGCTTCACCGATCTGATCAGGACCATCCTGGACATCCCCGACGACATTCAAGAATGGTTGTCGAACTTGCTCGGCGTCAGCCTCGGGTTGTTCGATTTCGCCGTTCAAATGGTCCTGGAATTTTTTGCCGACAAATTCCCGATCTTCGAGTTCGACGATCCTTATCCTGTTCTCCCGGCCTCTCAGGGCCCGGGTGGGTCGTCCCTCGTTCCCGTCCTGGTTCCAGTCCTGGCCCCGGGCATAGTCGTGAACGACGACGAGATGGTGATTTCGGCATCGGTAGGGATTTTGTAATATGCCTATGAGGGTCAATCTCGCGGCTATTGGAGCGGTCGAATTCCGCTCCGATCGGCTCGGTCCGCTCGACTCGATTGCGCATCCGCTCAATCCTGGAATCTATCACGGCGATATATGGCACGGCGATACGCAGGTGGGCTCCCTGACGATCCAGGTCGCGCCCGGCGGCAGCGGCGATCAGGTGGAGATCGACCTCAGCGAGGCCGTAGCCGGCGGTCACCTTCAATATCGCGGCCATAGCGACGACGAGAACCCGCTGTTCGTCGTCTTCCATTCGGGCGGCGAGGCGAGCGGCTTCCACGTCGTGCTCGACGCGGATGAGCGCGACGGCGCGCATTTCGACAGCCGTGCTCTCCAGCCAGGCGACTATTTCATTGTCACGCCGGTCCGCCCCGGACGATGGAAGATGACCTACGGCGATCAGGATGCGGGCGCAGGAATGTTGACGGTGGCCCAGGCCGTGCCGGCGGCGAAGCCGCGCCAGAGCGCTAGTGGCGCGATGATCAGGGCAGACGGCCGTTCGTTCGCACCCAGCACCGCGAAAATCGTCTCCGGCGACGGCGTCGTCTTCGAAGTGACCGGACAGGATGTCGCGATCCGGCTGAGCTCAGCGGACGGGCGCCCGGTCAAAAAGCGTCAGCGCACCGTGGGGATTCGGTATTTGGGTCGGGACGAGGCGCGCGCCGTGGCCCGCAGGCCGGCTCGGGGTCGCAAGCGCTGAGCGCCGCCACCCGGCGACCATGCCGAGCCTGCCCAACCTGCGGCCTCTCATCAGTCCTCCGTGAATCGCTTCACCTTCACCGGCAGCTTCTTGCCTCTGGTGCGGCGCGACGGGATTTGAACTGGGTGTTTCTTCTTCCACTCGGCCCATGTCATGGGCCCGTCGGGTGTGTCGATGATCTCGTCGTCTAACGACACGGCCGCACCATTCCTTGGAGAACGCTCAGCCGTCCTTGCAGTCGTTGCACGTCCCGCGGACCTCGATCACAGGCCGCTCGGGCGAGAAGCCGGTCTCCCGCGCCGCGGCTCGGACGCCGCCCGCGAGCTTGTCGTCGTCGATATGGGTGGTGTTCCCGCAGCTGTCGCAAATCAGGAAGATGCAATCGTGGAGGCAGTCGGGATGGTCGTTGGCGACATAGGCGTTGGCGCTCTCGACGCGGCGGGCGAGATTGGCGCCGACGAAAAGGTCGAGGATCCGGTAGACGCTGTTCGCCGCGACCCGGCGGCCCTGCGACTGGCTGACCTTGTCCGCTATGTCGTAGGCGGAGGCGGGACGATCGAAGCTGGCGAGCGCCTTGAACACGGCGGCGCGCATCTGCGTCCACTGCTCGCCCGAGCGCTCCATCGTCGTCTGGGCCGCGTCGAAGAGGGAAGCGCCTTCGTGCGCCTCGTGATGATGCTGATGCGCCATCGGCGCAAGGTAAGGCCTCGCCGCCCGCCCGGCAAGGCGAAGCCTCAGATCACCGCGCGGCGGTTGAGGTCGTGGCCCAGCGCGAGGACGGCGACTCCGATGATCGTGTAGACGGTGCCCATGCCGTCCTCGGGGAGCGCGAGCGAGCCCGCCATGACTCCGAGCCCGAGCCCGCCGACGGCAGAGGGCATCATGAAGCCGTGCTCGGCGACGCCTCGCCCGAGCGCCAGCGTGCCGAGGCCGATGGCGAGGACGAGGCCGACCTCGTGGATCACGGGGTGGAGGAGGAGGCCGCCGGCCGAGGTCAGAAGAGCGACGAAGATGGCGCTGGCCAGGCAGTGGACGAGACAGAGCCCGGACAGCGCGATCGCCATCCGGTCCATCGTCCCCGCGCCATTCGCCCTCGCGAACATCTCGCCTTTCGACTCCTTCGGCCCGTTTATAGTCCCGCAACCGTAAAGATACAACATAACATCCTAGAAAAAGTTGCATTGGATTCGCGTCCTCGCGCGGCCATATCGCGGTCATGGCCAGCACCGCCGTCCCCAGCCCGCGCGAGGAGATTCGCGAGCGGCCGCGCGTGATCGCCTGGTGGCTCCTCGCAGTCGCCGCGCTGATCTTCGCGATGGTGGTGGTCGGCGGAATCACGCGCCTCACGGAATCGGGCCTGTCGATCGTGCGCTGGGAGCCGGTGTCCGGGATCGTCCCGCCGATCGGCGAGGCGCAATGGGCAGCCCAATTCGCGGCCTACCGCCAGAGCCCGCAATATCAGCTCGTCAACACCGGCATGACGCTTTCCGACTTCAAGAACATCTATTTCTGGGAATATGTGCACCGGCTGCTCGGACGCATCATCGGGCTGGCCTTCGCCCTGCCGCTGATCGGGTTCGCCGCGAAGCGCGCCGTTCCGCGCGGCTACGGCTGGAAGCTCGGCGGCATATTGGCGCTCGGCGGGCTCCAGGGTGCGATCGGCTGGTGGATGGTCGCCTCCGGGCTCGTCGACCGCCCCGACGTCAGCCACATCCGCCTTGCCGTCCACCTCCTCACCGCGCTGGCGCTTTTCGGCTTCATCCTCTGGGTGGCTCTCGACCTGCTCGACCGGGCGCGCGACTCGGCGGCGCCGGCGGCCCGGCTCCCGACCGCCGCGCTGTGGATGCTGTCTCTCCTCTTCCTCCAGTTGCTCTTCGGCGCCTATGTCGCCGGGCTCGACGCCGGTTACGCTTATGCGAGCTGGCCCAGGATGGGCGACCAATGGTTCCCCGCGGAAACGCCGATGCTGCGCCCGGCAATGCGCAACCTGGTCGACAACCCGGTGGTGGTTCAGTTCGTTCATCGCTGGCTGGCCTTCGCGGTGGCCGCGGCCGCAGCTTTCCTCGGGGGCGCGGCCTGGCGGCGGGGCCTGCGCGGGGAGGCCGCCGTCCTCATCGGGGCGGTCGCGCTCCAGATGCTGCTCGGCATCCTGACGCTTCTCTCGGGGGTCGACCTGCTGATCGCCGCCGCGCACCAGGCGAACGCCGTCCTCCTTCTCGCCGCGACCCTGGTCGCCGGCCATCGCCTCGGGCGCCGCGCGGCATGACCGGGATCGTCACGGTCTACGCGACCTTCGGCTCGGCCGACGAAGCGGAGCGGATCGCCCGCAGCCTCGTCGAGGAAAAGCTGGCGGCCTGCGCCAACATCCTCGGCCCCTGCCGCTCCATCTATCGCTGGGAAGGCCGCATCGAGGACGCGCAGGAAGTCGCCGCTCTGTTCAAGACCCGGGCGGACCTGGCCGACCCGCTCATCGCGCGCCTCGCCGAATTGCACAGCTACGATGTCCCCGCGGCCGTGGTCTGGCCGATCGCGCGAGCGCTGCCCGCCTACGCGCAGTGGGTGGCGTCGGAGACCTCAAGGTAACATAATACCTCCCAGCAAACCCCCGCTTTTCCTTGACTTTCGCACCCTCCCCTGCCATTCGGCCGCTCGCGCGCCGCTCCTTCGTTGGGCGGCGCTTCATTTTGAAAACGAGGTCACCCCCTCTCTGGGAGATTCAGGCCATGAAGGCGCTGATGAAGACCACCAAGTCGGTCAAGCCGGCCGAGGTGGAGAAGAAATGGCATCTGATCGACGCCGACGGCCTTGTCGTCGGCCGGCTCGCCTCGATCATCGCCAACATCCTGCGCGGCAAGCACAAGCCGAGCTACACCCCGCACGTCGATTGCGGCGACCATGTCGTCGTCGTCAACGCCGACAAAGTGCGCTTCACGGGCAAGAAGCTGCAGGACAAGGTCTATTACCGCCACACCGGTTATGCCGGCGGAATCAAGGGCGTAACCGCGGGCAAGGTGCTCGAGGGCCGTTTCCCGGAGCGCGTGCTCGAAAAGGCCGTGGAGCGGATGATCCCGCGCGGGCCGCTCGGACGCGACCAGATGCGCGCTCTGCACCTCTACAACGGCACCGAGCATCCGCACGGCGGCCAGAACCCTGAAACTCTCGACGTCGCGGGCATGAACCGCAAGAACAAGGTGGGTGCCTGATGACCGACAATCGTCAATCGCTGGCCGATCTCGGCGAGCTGACCGGCGCCGCCGCCGCCGCTCCCCCGGCCGCTGCCGAAGCCGAAGCGGCTCCGCCTGCCACAGCTTCCGACGCCCCGATCCCCGGCTCCGAGGACCATGGCGCCTCGACCCAGGGCCCGCAGATCCAGGCGGTGCTTCGCGAGCAGCAGCTCGACAAGCAGGGCCGCGCCTACGCGACCGGCCGCCGCAAGGACGCCGTCGCCCGTGTCTGGCTGAAGCCCGGGACCGGCAAGATCGTCGTCAACGGACGGGACCAGGAGGTCTATTTCGCCCGCCCGACTTTGCGCCTCATCATCAACCAGGTCTTCGACGTGACGGAGCGCCGTGGCCAGTATGACGTGATCGCGACCGTCAAGGGCGGCGGCCTTTCCGGCCAGGCCGGTGCGGTCCGCCACGGCATCTCGACCGCCCTGACTCGCTACGAGCCGGAGCTGCGCACTACCGTCAAGCGCGAGGGTTTCCTGACCCGCGACCCGCGCGTCGTCGAGCGCAAGAAATACGGCCGCGCCAAGGCCCGCCGCAGCTTCCAGTTCTCGAAGCGCTAGGCGAACCTCGACCCCAGGTTTCGGCATCCCGAGGGCGGTCCGGCGACGGGCCGCCCTTTTTCCGTCACCATTCCGACATGAGCTGGTCGAGCGAGGGGCGCTGGCGTTCCTCCAGCGGCGTTCCCGGAGTTCCCAGGAAAAGAAAGCCCGCGACCCGCTCACCCTCGCGCAGGCCGAGGAGCTTCGCCGCGTGCGGGGAATAGGCCGCCCAGCCGGTGACCCAGCCGCCCGCGAAGCCGAGCGCATGGGTAGCGTGGAGCAGGTTCATCGCCACCGCGCCGCAGGAAAGCTCCTGCTCCCATAGGGGGATCTTGGTCCCTTCGACGGGGCTCGAGACGAGGATGACGAGCTCGGGCGCCTGGGTCGCGAAGCGGTG
>DATAIU010000092.1:0-60398 GCA_036262495.1 Allosphingosinicella sp. | reverse complement strand
CGACGTGTCGAAGGCCGGATAGACGCCGAGCACGGTCTGCGCGTTGTCCTTGCCCGAGAGCTTGTGGAGGATGTCCGGGATCGTCTCGATTACCTCGCCGCCCGCGGCTTCGACTTCGTCGATCAGGGCCGAGAGCAGGGGATGGGACGTGCCGGCCGCGTAGAACAGGATCGTCGGCAGCCGTCCGCACTCGCGCGCTTCGGTGAGGATCCGCAGCCCCTCGGCGATGAACAGCCCCTCGCGCCGCCGCCCTTTCTTCTCCCGCAGTGCGCGGACCTGCTTGACTAGAGGATTCGAAAAGGCGGTGATCTGACGCGGCATTGGCCGTCATTGCGAGGAGCGGAGCGACGAAGCAATCCATGACGCGGCCCGAGGATGGATTGCTTCGCTACGCTCGCACTGACGGTCGCTGTTCACTCCTCGCCGAAGCGCTCCTCGACGAGCTTCGAGAGCGCCTCGAGCGCCTCGTCCGCGCCTTCGCCGGAGGTGTGCACGATGATCGAATCGCCCATCGCGGCGCCGAGCATCATCAGGCCCATGATCGAGGTGCCGCAGACCCGGCTGCCGTCCTTCTCGACCTCGACGTCGGCGCTGAGCTGCGAGGCCAATGTGACGAAGCGGGCGCTGGCGCGGGCATGAAGGCCCCGCCGGTTCTTCATTTCCAGCGTCCGACTCGGCACTCTAGACGGTCTCTCCGAGTATCTCGGACGCGACGGAAATATATTTGCGGCCGGCCTCGCGCGCCGCCGCGACCGCGGCCTTGACGTCCATCAGCTTGCGCGCGCCCTCGAGCCGGATCAGCATCGGCAGGTTGACCCCGGCGATGACCTCGATCTTCTCCGATTTCATCATCGAGATGGCGAGGTTGGAGGGCGTGCCGCCGAACAGATCGGTGAGGACGATGACGCCGCCGCCCTCATCAACCTTGGCGATCGCCGCGGCGATGTCGTTGCGCCGCGCGTCCATGTCGTCGTCGGGACCGATGCAGATCGCCTCGATCCGCTCCTGCGGCCCGACGACATGCTCCATCGCCCGAACGAACTCCGCCGCGAGCCCGCCATGGGTCACCAAAACCAGACCGATCATCCAGAACTTCCCAAATCCTGCGGCTCGCCCCCGCGGCCGCCTTCCATGCCGTCCCGCATCCGGGAGGCCAGGTCGCGATGCTCGACCGTGGGCGAAAAACCGGCTTCGCGCAACCGCGTAGCGACGCGCTCGGCGACGTGGACGGAGCGGTGGCGCCCTCCTGTGCAGCCGAACGCGACGGTGAGATAGGCCTTGCCCGCGGACTGGTAGCGCGGGACGAGATCGAGCAGCAGCGCCTCCATGCGCCCGACGGCCGGATAGCCTTCGTCGCCGGCAATATAGGCGCCGACCTCGGAGTCGACTCCGGTCAGTTCGCGCAGGCCGTCCACCCAATAGGGGTTCCGCAGGAACCTCAGGTCGAACACCGTGTCGGCGTTGCGGGGGACGCCGCGCGCGAAGCCGAACGACATGATCGTGACCGTCGTCGTCTCCGCTCCGGTCGCGAAGCGCTGCCGCACCTGCTGCTGGAGCGCGTTGGAGCTCGTGTCGGTCGTGTCGATGACATGGTCCGCCCAGCGCCTCAGCGGCTCCATCAGCTCGCGCTCCGCGGCGATGCCGTCGGTCGCCGGCCGGTCCGGCGCCAGCGGGTGGCGGCGGCGCGTTTCTGAATAGCGGCGGATGAGCTCGGTGCCGGCGCAGTCGAAGAACAGGGTCTCGATCGGGAAGCTATGGTCGGCCGAGAGGGTTTTGATCCGCTTGACGATTCGCCGCGCGTCGAAGTCGCGCGTGCGGCTGTCGATGCCGATCGCCAAAGGTCGCTCGCGTGGCCGGGCCTTGCCCTTGCCCCGAGGCGCCTCGAGCAGATCCTCGAGCAGCGAGAGCGGGAGATTGTCGACCACTTCCCAGCCCATGTCCTCCAGCGTGCGCAGCGCCGTCGACTTGCCGGCGCCGGAAAGGCCGGTGACGAGGAGGAGGCGTTGCGGGGCGGTGGCAGCGGTCAAAGCGGAAGTCCGAAGCGCTCGAGCGCGGCTTCTAGCTTGAGCGGTGCCGAAGGCTCAAGCGCCGCAATGGCGACCGAGGGGAGGGCGATGCCGGCGAGCTCGACCGTGCCGGCTTCGGGGAGGCGTTCGGGGGCGTCTGCGGCGCGCACGTGGAGGCAGACCGGCACGTCGACCATGGCAGGGAGGTCGACGAGCCCCACACCCCGCATCTCGATTCGTCCTGCGATCGTGTCGGGCGCTCGCGCGAGCAGCTGGCCACCTCTCGCCCGAAGCTCGGTATAATCGTCGCTGACAAGCGCCGCGCCCCGGTCGATCAGCCGAAGCGCAAGGTCCGACTTTCCGCTTCCGGACGGCCCGGCGATCAGCACCGCCCGTCCCGCCACGGCGACACACGAGGCGTGGACCAGGAGGGGTTCGCCTCTCATTCCTGCCGGGGCGCCTCGGGGAAGCGCAGCACGAAGCGCGCTCCGCTGCGGCCGTCGTAACGCTCTTCCACATCGACCCGTCCGTCATGACCCTCGACGGTCGATCTCGCGATCGCCAGGCCGAGGCCGGAATGACGGCCGAAATCCTCGCGGCTCGGGCGCACGCTGTGGAAGCGCCGGAAGATCGATTCGCGGGCTTCCTCCGGCACGCCGGGCCCTTCGTCCTCGACCGCCAGCACGACCTCGCCGTCGATCCGCGTCGCGCCGATCTCGACGAGGCCGCCTGCCGGCGAGAAGGAGATGGCGTTGTCGACGATATTGTCGATCGCGCGAGCGAGCCGCGATTCGTCGCCGAGGACCACCGCCGTTCGGGCTCGGGGCCGCGCGAAGGCGATGCGCGCGCCCCGCTCCTCCGCTCGGGGGCGCCAGAGGTCGAGCAGGGATTCGATTAAGGCGCCGAGGTCGACCGGCTCGAAGCGGGCGCGACTGAGTTCGGCGTCGAGGCGCGAGGTCTCGGCTATGTCGACGATCAGCCGGTCGAGCCGGGCGACGTCGCTCCTGATGACCTCGACGAGCTGCGCCTTCAGCGCGGGATCGTCGACCCGGTCGAGGCTGTCGACCGCGGAACGGAGCGACGCGAGCGGGTTCTTGAGCTCGTGCGTGACGTCCGCCGCGAAGGCCTCGGTGCCGTCGATCCGCTGCCGCAGCGATTGCGTCATGTCGTGCAGCGCGCGGGCGAGCAGGCCGATCTCGTCGCGGCGGGCGGGGAGCGTGGGCACGTCGACTTCCCGCGCCCGGCCCTGGCGCACGCGCTGGGCGGCACGCGCGAGCCGGCGCAGCGGCAGGGCGATCGTACGCGCGAGGAAGAGCGAGAGCAGGACGGAGACGGCGATGGTGACGAAAAGGACGATAAGCAGGGTGGTCCGCTCGTCGCGCACCACCGAGCGTATGTCACGCGCGTTGCGGGTCAGGAGCACGACCTCGCCGGTCCGCTCGACCGGGGCGGCCGCCGAAAGGAAGGAGGTGCCCTCCGGCGCACGCCTCAGGCCGCTGGTCGGGACCTGCCGGGCGAGGGCTTGGGCGGCCTCCGGCCAGTCCTCGAGGCGCCCGCTTTCGGGAACCGCCAGCGGCGGCGGCGCCGGCGCTCCGACGATCGCATCGAGCGCGCGGTCGAGCTGGCGCGCGACGGCCTTGCGCCACCTCTCCTGCTTCGGATCCCGCAGGGTGTAGGTCGGGGCCGCACCCTGCCAGCTGTCGAGCAGCAGCCGGCCCTGGCGGTCGAACAGCCTGATTCGGGTGCGCGAGTGCTGGCCGAGGCGGTGGACGAGGTCGGCGCGCTCGGCGGGCTCTGCGAGCGCCAGCGAATCGGCGACGATCCGGATCTGCGTCTGTGCGTTCGCCATGCCCTCCTCGGTCAGCCGGCGCCGGAAGCCGTCGAGATAGAAGATGCTGCCGGCGAGGATGGCGAGCGCGAAGACGTTGACGGCCAGGATGCGGTGGAGAAGCATCCAGCGCCCGGACCATTTGAGGTCCAGGTCCCGCTCGTCATTCCTCTCCAAAGCGGTAGCCTACGCCGTAGAGCGTCTCGATGGCCTTGAACTCCGGATCGACCGCGCGGAACTTGCGGCGCAGGCGCTTGATGTGGCTGTCGATCGTGCGGTCGTCGACATAGATGTCGTCCTGATAGGCGACGTCCATCAGCTGGTTGCGCGATTTGACGACGCCCGGCCGCTGGGCCAGCGCCTCGAGGATCATGAACTCGGTCACGGTCAGGGTCACGTCCTTGCCGTCCCACGCGACGCGGTGGCGCGCCGGATCCATCGCCAGCCGTCCGCGCACGATCTGCGCGGCTTCCTCGGCGCCTCCCTCCGCGGGCGCCGTCGCCCGCGCCTCCGCGCGCCTCAGGATCGCGCGGATGCGGGCGATGAGCAGGCGCTGCGAGAAGGGCTTGGTGACATAATCGTCGGCGCCGAGCGCGAGGCCGAGCGCCTCGTCCAGCTCCTCGTCCTTGGAGGTGAGGAAGATGACCGGCATGTCGCTCTTCTCGCGCAGCCGCCGGAGCAGCTCGATGCCGTCCATCTTCGGCATCTTGACGTCGAGCACGGCGAGGTCGGCGGGATTGTCGCCGAGCGCCTTCAGCGCCGCCTCGCCGTCCGAATAGACCCGCGTCGCGAAGCCCTCGGCGTGGAGCGCGATCGACACCGAGGTCAGGATGTTGCGGTCGTCGTCGACCAGGGCGATCGTCACCGGCATGGGCCTCGCTGTAGCCCAACCCCCCTTTGACGAAAAGCAGCCGCTCCGATATGCGCGGCGGCGTAACGAGGGGCGGCGTAAATGCCGCCTTTTTGTCTTATAATTCAATGGGAGTTTCGAGCGTGGCCAATCGCGTGCCGGCAAGGGGTCTTGCCGATCAGGGCATCAATGCAGCGGCGAAGCTGCACTGGAACCTTCAGACCCCGCAGCTGGTCGAGGAGGCGGTGCGCCGCGGCGAGGGAATGCTCGCCAAGGACGGGCCGCTGGTGGTGCGCACCGGCCGCCACACCGGCCGCTCCGCGCAGGACAAGTTCATCGTCCGCGACGCCGAGACCGACGGGACGATCTGGTGGGACAATAACAAGTCGATGACGTCGGACCATTTCGCCGCGCTCAAGGCGGATTTCCTGGCCGCCGTCGCGGAGAAGGAGACGCTCTTCGTCGCCGACCTCTACGGCGGCTCGCAACCCGAGCACCGCGTCCGCGTCCGCGTGATCAACGAACTCGCCTGGCACAACCTCTTCATCCGCACTTTGCTCGTCCGCCCGGACGCCGCCGACCTGCCCGCTTTCGAGCCCGAATTCACCATCATCGACCTGCCGAGCTTCCGCGCCGAGCCCGCCCGCCACGGCTGCCGCTCCGAGACGGTGATCGCGGTCAACCTCACCGAGAAGCTGATCCTGATCGGCGGCACAGCCTATGCCGGCGAAATGAAGAAGTCGGTGTTCGGCATTCTGAACTACCTCCTTCCCGCCGAGGGCGTGATGCCGATGCACTGCTCGGCGAACATCGGCCCGAAGGGCGACACCGCCGTCTTCTTCGGCCTCTCCGGCACCGGCAAGACGACGCTCAGCGCCGACGCCAGCCGCACCCTGATCGGCGACGACGAGCATGGCTGGTCCGATACGGCGGTCTTCAATTTCGAGGGCGGCTGCTACGCCAAGATGATCCGGCTCTCGCCCGAGGCGGAGCCCGAGATCTTCGCGACGACGAAGCGATTCGGCACCGTGCTCGAGAATGTCGTGATCGACGAGGATACGCGCGAGCTCGACCTCGACGACGCGACCTTCGCCGAGAACACGCGCGGCGCCTATCCGATCGACTTCATCCCCAATTGCTCGGCCGAAAACATGGGCCCCGTGCCGAGCAACATCGTCATGCTGACCGCCGACGCGTTCGGAGTGCTGCCGCCGATCGCGCGGCTCACTCCCGACCAGGCGATGTACCATTTCCTCTCCGGCTACACCGCCAAGGTCGCCGGCACCGAGATCGGCGTCACCGAGCCCGAAGCGACCTTCTCGACATGCTTCGGCGCTCCCTTCATGCCGCGCCACCCGAGCGTCTACGGCAACCTGTTGAAGGAGCGGATCGCGCGCGGCGGCGTCAAATGCTGGCTGGTCAACACCGGCTGGACCGGCGGCAAATACGGCACCGGCGAGCGCATGCCGATCAAGGCGACGCGCGCGCTTTTGAACGCCGCGCTCGACGGGAGCCTCAGCGGCGCCGCTTTCCGCACCGACGAGAATTTCGGCTTCGAGGTCCCGGTCGAAGTGCCCGGCGTCGACGGCGCGATATTGAACCCGCGCGACACCTGGGCCGACAAGACCGATTACGACGCGACCGCGGCGAAGCTGGTCGGCCTGTTCATCGCCAATTTCGCCAGGTTCGAAGCCCATGTCGACGCGGGGGTTCGGGACGCGGCGCCCCGGGCGCAAGTCCGACCGCAAGTGGAGACCCCGCAACCGGCCGCCTGAGCTCCACTTCCCTCTCCCCGCGGGGAGAGGGCAGGGAGAGGGGGTACCGCGCCGGAGACGAGCCTCGGACTCAGAACCCCCTCACCCCAACCCTCTCCCCGCCGGGGAGAGGGGAAAGCCAGCGATCATGACCGACTCCCCCCTTGTGCTCGCACGTGTATTATCCATATAATACACGTGGCAAGAAGGAGCGAGTCGATGTTCGAGGATCCGGTGGCGAAGAGGACGGCGATCGCGGCGGCGGTGGGGGCGGTGATCGCGATTCCCGTGCCCTTCGTCGGGCCGTTGTTCGGAGCGGCGGTCGGGGCCGGCTACGGCTATCTGACGGCGCGGCGGCGCGGCTGATGCGGTGACAGGCACGTACCTGTCACGTACCTGTCACGCGGCTCAGCGGCGGCTTTTTCGGGCCGCGTAGCGGGCGTCGCGGGCGGCCTTGCGGTCGGCCTCGCTGGGAGCCGAAGCCTCGGCCTCGGCCTCGGCAGCGGCGGCGGCCTTGGAGGCTTCCACCGCCCCGGCGGCTTCGGCGGCGGCCTTCTTCGCCTCGCGCTTCTCGGCTTGCGCCGCTTCCTTGCGCTCGCGCGCGACGGCGCGCTCGGCGAGCTCGGCCGGGTCGGCGGCCGGGCGGGCGCGAAGCGCATCGATCGCCTTCTGCTTGGCCTCGGCGGCGCGGCCGACGCGGTCCTGGAAAGACGGGTCCTTGTAGGATTTCATGGGTCGCGGCCGCTCCTTCGGGTGCGCGGCCTCTAGCGCGCCCGCCGGAAACCGCAAGGGCGGCTATCGGCCGCCGGTCACTGGCTGTTCGTCATGGCGGCGGCGTTGGCCGCTTCCTCGCCCGGGCGGCGGCGCTTGACGTCGACGTCGATGTCGCCGACCTCGTCCTTGATCGCGCGTGCCGTCCCTTCGGCGACGTTGCCGACGCTGGAGCCGACCGATTCGGCGGTGCGCGCCGCTTTGGCCGCGCCTTCCTCGATGCGCTGCTGGTTGTATTCGAGCGTCACCGTGTCGTTGCCGCCGTCGCTGTCGACGTTGCAGGCGGCGAGGGCGAGGACGGCAAAAGCGAGCATGAGGCGCATGGATTTTCTCCTTGGGCGCCAGGTTTAACCCGCGCGGACCGCCGGTTCAACGCTGCATCCATCTCCGCGCCCGGGAGTTTCATGCGGCGAACCCATCAGCAGGAGAACCGCCATGGCCGACCTCAGCCGAATCCAGCCCCACATGACGATAATCGGCGCCGACGGCGCGAAGCTCGGAACCGTCGATTCGCTCGAGGGCGACCGGATCAAGCTGGTCAAGGCGGACAGCGGCTCGCATTCGGGCCACCACCATTACATTTCCGGCGGCCTGGTCGCGGCCGTCGAGGGCGACGAGGTACGGCTCTCGGCCAATGCCGACAATGCGGCCCTCCTCGAGGAGGAGCGGGACGGGTCGGCGCTCGGCGAGCAGAGCCTGTTCAGCTGGCGCAACATCGGGCTCGGAGCGGCGGCGGCCGGGGTCGCGGTCGCGGCGGGCGCGCTCTTCTACCGCAGGAGCTGGGACGAGAGAGGCGACGACTGAGGCGGTCGGCGCCGACGGCCACGCCTCGGCGCTGCGATGGGGTGTCGCGGGCAACATTATTGTGGCATGGATAGCGGCGATCCCGGCGGCCGCTATGGCCGCCCTGGTTCGCCCCGTGGGGGGTTCTGATCGAAGGGGCCGAAGTTGGTTGATCTGCCGCCGCCGATGCCGAGCATCGAATTCAACCTGGCCAGCACCGGACGAAGGGCCTTGCCCAGACCGAGGGGCCACAGGCGCTGGTCCGAGGTGAGCTGGCCTTCGGGCGTATCTATATCGGCGGCTATGCGAAGAACGTAACGTCGACGAGCGCGGAAGGAGAGGCGGCGGCGCTGGTCGGGCTTCGCACGAAGGCCGGGGGATTCGATGTCGGCGCCAGCGCGGCCTGGAAGCTCGCAATCGATCCGGCGCCGGGCTCCGACGCGCAGGCGCTGGAGATCGCGGCCTTCGTCAGCCGCAAGATCGGGCCCCTGACTCCGCGCCTCTCCGCCGTCTGGAGTCCGGACGATCTCGGAACCACCGGCCGGACGCTCTTCGCGGAGGCCGGCACGACCTACAGGCTCGCCAAGTCGCTCGTGGCCGGGGCGACGGCAGGGAGGCGCGAGCGCTCCGGCGGTCTCGACTACACCGCCTGGAACGCAGGCGTCGCCTGGACGCCGGTCAAACCCGTGACGCTCGACCTACGCTATTACGCACCAACCGCGGCGGCGCGCACCCCTACAAGGCCCGTATCGTCGCCTCGGGGCGGGTCAGATTCTAGACCGGCTCCGCGGGCCCTTTCACAACCCGCACCGGCTCCACGGTCAGGCGATTTCCTTCGGCGCCGGTGATCCGGACCTGGGCGCCTTCGGGGCAATCCTCGCCTCGGCAGGACCAGACGCCGTCGCCGACCTTCACCCGGCCCTCGCCGTGGGTGATCGCGTCGACGACCGTGACGGTTCGGCCCTTGAGCCGTTCGGCGCGGTTGTTGAGCATGGGATCCGCGCTCGGCATCGGGTTCCTGAGATACCAGCGCCGGCCGAAATAGACCGACGCGATCGAGACCAAGGCGAAGACGGCGAACTGGAATGGAAGGGCGATCCCGAAGGCCAAAGCGACGAGCCCCGTCACCGCGGCGGCGGCGGCGAGCCAGATAAGGAAGACGCCTGGAACGATCAGCTCGGCGATAGCGAGCAGGATCGCGGCGAGCAGCCACATCCAGTGCGGATCGAGGTCGAGGTTCATTGGCCCTCGCCGCTGCGCGGAGCCGCCAGCGCGTCCCTGGCGAGCTCGCCGATCCCGCCCAAGGTCCCGATCAAAGCGGTCGCCTCGACCGGGAAGAGGATGGTCTTGGCGTTGGGCGAGGTTGCGAACTGGCTGATCGCGTCGACATATTTCTGGGCGACGAAATAGTTGATCGCCTGGGTGTTGCCGTCCTTGATCGCCTCCGAGACCACGGTCGTCGCCTTCGCCTCGGCCTCGGCGGCGCGCTCGCGCGCCTCGGCGTCGCGGAAGGCGGCCTCGCGGCGGCCCTCCGCCTCGAGGATCTGGCCCTGCTTCTCGCCCTCGGCGCGGAGGATCGCGGAGGCGCGGCTGCCCTCGGCCTCGAGGATCACGGCGCGCTTCTCGCGCTCGGCCTTCATCTGTCGGCCCATCGCGTTGACGATGTCGGCGGGCGGCCGGATGTCGCGGATCTCGACCCGGGTCAGCTTGACGCCCCAGGCCTCGGTCGCCTGGTCGACCACGGAGAGGAGTCGGGCGTTGATCTCGTCGCGCTTGGAGAGGGTCTCGTCGAGATCCATCGAGCCCATCACGGTCCGAAGGTTGGTCGTGGTCAGCTGCATGATCGCGATGTAGAGGTCCGACACTTCATAGGCGGCCTTGGCCGCGTCGAGTACCTGGAAGAAAACGACGCCATCGACCTGGACCATGGCGTTGTCCTTGGTGATGATCTCCTGGCCCGGTATGTCGAGCACCTGCTCCATCATGTTCACCTTGCGGCCGACGCGATAGAAAAACGGCATGTAGAAATTGAATCCGGGATGGGCGACGCCGGTGAATCGGCCGAAATATTCGATCGTGTAATGATAGCCCTGCCTGACGATCTTGATCCCCGAGAAGAGGAACAGGACGACGAGCATCAGGAACATGAGCATGATGGTGGTGATCATCGGGCCGCGCCTCCCCTTGCGGTGGGCCGCATAATGGCGGCAAGGGAAGCGCGCTCCAAGCGAAATCGGACCGTGAAAGACGAACTCCGCCTCTGCCGCTCTTTGCTCTTCCTTCCCGCGTCGAACCCGCACGCGATCGAGAAAGCGCGGGGGCTCGAGGCGGACATGGTCGTGCTCGACCTCGAAGATGCGGTGAAGGCCGAGGACAAGGAGCGGGCGCGGGCGGCGGCCGTCCAGGCGGCCGCCGCCGGCTTTCGCGGACTATCCGCGATCCGGGCGAATTCGAAGGCGCCCTGGAGCGAGCCCGACCTCGCGGCGGTGCGTGAGAGCAAGGCGGATTACGTCGTCGTCCCGATGACCGCGGCGCCGGACGAGCCGCGCCGCGCCGGAGAGGCCACGGGCAAGCCGGTGCTGGCCATGATCGAGACGGCCCCCGGCGTGCTCGCGGCGGCGGCGATCGCTCCGGCGACGGTCGGGCTGATCGCCGGCACGAACGATCTCTCGGCGGATCTCGGACTGCCGCCGGGCTCCGGACGGGCGGCGCTGACGACCTCGCTCCAGACCATCCTCCTGGCCGCCCGGGCAGCCGGTGTCGCGGCGTTCGATGGAGTCTACAATCGCCTCGACGACCTCGACGGCTTTGCGGCGCAGTGCGAGGAAGGGAGGGCGTTCGGCTTTGACGGCAAGTCGCTCATCCATCCGGGGCAGATCGAGGCCGCGAACCGGATTTTCGGCCCGTCGGCCGAGGAGATCGAGGAAGCGCGCGGACTGATCGCCGCGGCGACCGGGGGCGCCGAGCGCTATCGCGACTCGATGATCGAGGGGATGCACGTGGCGCAGGCACGCGCCGTGCTCGCCAAGGCGCGGCTCGCCTGAAAGGCTTGCCAGCCGCCCCTCGCCCCGACAAACCGCACGCCATGTTCGTTCGCTTTCTCGCGCCGATCGCGCTATTCGCCGCAATTCCCGCCTTCGCCCAGGCGATCGCGCCCGAGGCGATCCGCCGCCATATCGACGTGCTCGCGAGCGACGCCTTCGAAGGCCGGGAGCCCGGCACGGAAGGCGAGAAGAAGACGATCGCCTATATTGCCGGCCAGATGCGCGCGATCGGGCTGGAGCCGGGGGCGGACGGCAGCTTCTACCAGCCGGTCGAGGTGATCGAGCGCAAGCCGGGCGACCAACACATCGTCTTCCAGGGCCGCAAGAAGAAGCGCGACCGGGTCGAGCTCGACCGCGATTCGATCCTGCTGCTCGGCCGGTCGGAGCGGGAAACGATCGCCGGCGCCCCGGTCATCTTCGCGGGGCACGGCGCGGTGGCGAAAGAGCTCGGGATCGACCAGCTCGGCGGGGCGGATCTCAAGGGCGCGATCGTCTTCATCCTCTACGAGGGACCGCACACGGATTCATTTCCGGCTTATTCCGATCGGGTGAAGTCGGTCGCGGCACGGGGGGCGGCAGCGGTCATAGGCATAGTCGGCGCGGATATGTCCTGGCCGATCATGCAGCGCATCTACGACGGCGGCCAAAACCGCCTCGCCATCGACCCTCCGGCGCCGATCCACGGCTATCTGTCCATGGCCGCCGCCCAACGCCTCTTCGCCGCCGCCCGCGCCGACCTGATCGCCGCGATGCCGGGCGAGCCGGTTGCGTTCAAGCCGATGGCGCTGAAGCTGCGCGGCTCGCTCGACGTCACCACCTCGGTTCGGCGGATCGCGACACATAACGTCGCAGGGCGCCTGCGGGGCAGCGGGGCGACCGGCGAGAGCCTGCTCTATCTCGGCCACTGGGACCATTTGGGCATTTGCGAGCCCGATGCCGCGGACAGGATCTGCAACGGCGCGGTGGACAATGCGAGCGGGATCGCCGCGATGCTCGAGATCGCCCGCGCGCTGGCCCGCGGGCCGCGGCCGAAGCGCGACGTCCTGTTCGTCGCCACGACCTCCGAGGAGAAGGGGCTGCTTGGAGCGCAATATTTCGCCGAGCGGCCGATCGTGCCGCGCGCCTCGATCGTGGCGGCGATCAACCTCGATACGGTGGCGATCGCCGCGCGCGGCGAGAAGGTGGCCGTGATCGGGCGCGGGGATCCGGCGATGGACGCGATCCTCGACACGGTGATCCGCGAGTCGGGGCGAGTGCTCGACGAGGACGACGAGGCGGCCGCTTTCGTCACGCGCCAGGACGGCTGGGCGCTCCAGCGCGCCGGCATCCCCGCGCTGATGATCGGCGGCTCCTTCGCCGACATGAAGAAGCTCCAGGCCTTCCTCCAGGGCCCGTACCATTCCGCGGCGGACAATCCCGGCCCGCAGGTGGAGCTGGGAGGCGCGGCGGAGGATGCCGATCTTATGGTGAGGCTCGGGCGCAAGCTCGCCGATCCGGCGGTCTACAAGCGCTGCGGCGGCGCTGGCGGGAATGAGCCGTAGTGACTAAGGGCGCGCGGGCCGAGGCCCCGCTCCAGCGCCTCGAGGCGGCGGCATACCGACGTACGCCCGACCGTCTCGGGATCATGCTGGACGCCGTGCCGCAAATCGCGGCCGGAGCAAGCGGGGAGGCGGCGGCGACTCGCGCCGCGGCCGCGGTCGCCGCCATCCTTGGAGACCCGGCCTTCGCGCCCGGCCCCAGCCAGTGCCTGCGGCTATGGCCTCTTCGCCGCGCGTTGCAGCACCTGTTCGGAGCCAGCGGGTTCCGGTCCGCCGATTTCATCCTTCGTGCGACCGGATTGTTCGCGGCGCGGAAGGGCGCGGTCGCCGCCCTGGGCGAGGTCGAGCGGCGCCTGCTCCTGCTCAGTCTCGACAGCGAAGCCGAATTCGATTCGAGCGAGCTCGCGAACCTCGACCCGACGGCGCTGCAAATGGCCTTTGCGAGCTTGCTCTCGTCGGAGCTGGTCACCACCGTCCGGGGCGAGGAACGGCGCAACGCTTTGCTCGGCGAGGCGGACCGGATCGAGGCGGCCGCGCTGCCGGCTGGCCTCGACGCCCTCGTCATGCTGACCGGCGCCTGGATGCTGTGCAGCTACGGCTCGCATCCTGCAAAGCACCGTATCAAGACCGTGTTCAACCGCTCGCTGGCGCTCCATCTGCGCACGCTCGATCTTGCCGACGCTCCTCTCGACGCCGAGCGCCCGCGCAGGGCGCGCCCGACCATCGCGGTGGCCGCCGAGCTGATGAAATCCGGCCACGTCCAATATCGCTATTTCGGCCAGTATCTGCGCCAGCTGCGCACCCGCTTCCGCCTCGTCCTGATCACCGACGGCACCCAGGTAGACGACCATGTCCCGGCGCTGTTCGACGACTGCCTGACGTTCGACAAGAAGCCCAGCGGCGCCCACCTCGGGGAAGCCGCCGCACTCATCAGCTCTTGCTCTCCTGACATCGTCTTCTGGCCGAGCGTCGGCATGTCGGAATGGGGACCATTGCTCGCCAACCTGCGGCTCGCTCCCATCCAGATCGCAGGCCTCGGCCATTCGGCCTCCACTTTCTCGCCGGCGATCGACTATTTCCTTCTGGAGGAGGGCTATGTTTCCGACCCGGCGCTGTTCAGCGAGAAGCTGATCCTGCTGCCGGACGAGAGCCTGCGCTTCGAGCGCCCCCCCGGGCTCAAATGGCCGCCGGCCGAGATTCGGGAGCTGGAGAGGCCGCTGCGGGTCGCGGTTCCGAGCAACGCCATGAAGCTCAACGGATCCTTTCTGGCGATGCTCGAGCGCATCGCCGCGCAAGCGCGCAGACCGCTCGAATTCCATTTCTTCCCAAGCGCCCACCCGCTCACCTTCGAGGCGCTGCGGCCTCGGCTCCTCGCCCGGTTCGGCGCGGCCAAGGTTCACCCGGCACTGCCGAACAATCTCTACGGGGCGGCGCTGAGCTGGTGCGACCTCACGCTCAGCTCCTTTCCCTTCGGCGGGCTTCACAGCGTCGTCGATTCGCTCCGCCAGGGCCTGCCGGTGGTCGCCATGGAGGGCCGGGAGCCGCATGCCCGCACCGATGCGATGCTGCTCCGCCGCCTCGGCATGCCCGAACGCCTGATCGCGGCGAACCCGGAGGAATATGCTGCGGCCGCTCTCGCCATCATCGACGACGACGCCTTGCGGGTCGAGCTCAGCCGCGCCTCGCTCGCGGCCAAGGTCGACGAGGTGATGTTCGGCGACGGCACCGGGGAGCCGGGCCGGGATGTGGTCGACGCGGTCCGGTGGCTCTACGAGAATCACGACGCGGTCCAGGCCTCGGCCGGTAGAGCCTGGACCGCCGCCGACCGCGCGGCCGGGCCGCCCCAGCCTCAGGCCGGATCGGGCGGCCAGTCGTAATAATAAGGCGAGCGCTTTGCCCAGCAGGAGCCCGGGTAGCGGCGGTGCAGGAGCTGGAAGGCGCGCCTGCCGATATGGTCGCGATTGGGGCCCCAGCGGGCGATGTGGATCAGCCAGTAGAGCGACTCAGGCGGGGCGCGGCGTCAACCGGCGGCCGCTCTGGCGCGCGCCCGGCCCGCTGCCTATAGGAAGGCGACCGAATCCATCGAGGACGCAATGGACATCAGGCTCGGTCTCACCTTCGACGACGTTCTGCTCCAGCCCGGCGAATCGTCGGTGCTGCCGAGCGAGGCCGACACGTCGACGCGGGTCACCGGCGCGATCCGTCTCAACATACCGATCCTCTCCTCGGCGATGGACACGGTGACCGAGGCCGACATGGCCATCGTCATGGCGCAACTGGGCGGGATGGGCGTCCTCCACCGCAACCTCAGCGTCGAGGAGCAGGCGGCGGCGGTCCGGGCGGTGAAGCGCTTCGAGAGCGGGATGGTCGCCGATCCGATCACGATCGAGCCGCAGCAGACGCTGGCCGAGGCCCGGGCGCTGATGGAGAAGCACAAAATCTCCGGAATCCCCGTGACCGAACGGGGCGGGCGCCTGGTCGGGATCCTGACCAACCGGGACGTGCGCTTCGCCGAGAACCCCATGCAGCCGGTCTCGGAGCTGATGACCCGCGACAATCTCGCCACGGTGGGACCCGGCGTCAGCCCGAAGGAGGCGAAGCGGCTCCTGCACCAGCGCCGGATCGAGAAGCTGATCGTCGTCGACCCGGAGGGGCGCTGCGCCGGCCTGTTCACCGTCAAGGACATCGAGAATACGGGCAAATATCCGGACGCGACCAAGGATTCGGCGGGTCGGCTCCGCGTCGCCGCGGCGACGACCGTCGGGGACAAGGGCTTCGAGCGCTCCGAGGCGCTGATCGACGCCGAATGCGACCTCATCGTCATCGACACGGCGCACGGCCATAATCGCGAGGTGGCGGCCGCCGTCGAGCGGATCAAGAAGCGCTCCAACGCCGTCCAGATCGTCGCGGGCAATGTCGCCACGGCCGATGCGACGAAGGCGCTGATCGACGCCGGCGCGGACGCGGTGAAGGTCGGGATCGGCCCCGGCTCGATCTGCACGACGCGGGTCGTCGCGGGGGTGGGGGTGCCGCAGCTCACCGCAGTGATGGACGCGGCCGAGGCCGCGGCGAAGTCGAACACGCCGGTCATCGCGGACGGAGGGCTCAGGACCAGCGGCGACATCGCGAAGGCGCTTGCCGCGGGCGCGTCTACGGTGATGGTGGGCTCTCTGCTCGCCGGGACCGAGGAAGCGCCTGGCGAGACCTTTCTCTACCAGGGCCGCTCCTACAAGTCCTATCGCGGCATGGGCTCCGTGGGCGCCATGGCGCGCGGCTCGGCCGACCGTTATTTTCAGCACGACATCAAGGACCAGCTGAAGCTCGTTCCGGAGGGGATCGAGGGACAGGTCCCGTTCAAGGGCCATGCGAAGGACGTGATTCACCAGCTCGTCGGCGGCCTGAAGGCGGCGATGGGCTATACGGGCGCCGCAAGCCTGGAGGAGCTTCGCCGGCGGGCGAAGTTCGTGCGGATCACCAATGCGGGCCTGCGAGAGAGCCATGTCCACGACGTCGCGATCACGCGCGAGGCGCCCAATTATCCGACGACGGGCTGAGCCTTGACCCCGGCCGCGCGGTTGCAGGCGGCGATCGAGCTGGTCGACGAGATCGCCGCCGCCGCCAAAGGCGGAGGCGCCGCCGCCGACACGCTCGTTGCCCGCTATTTCAAGACGCGGCGATATGCGGGGTCCAAGGACCGGCGCGCCGTGCGCGAGCTCGTCTACCGCGCCGTACGCGCCTTTCCCGAGCCGCCGCCGTCGGGCCGGGCGGCGATGCTGGCGCTGGCCAAGGCCGATCCGGAGCTCCTGCCGCTTTTCGACGGCTCGCCCCACGGCCCCGCGCCGGTCGCCGAGGCGGAGAGGGTCGTGGCGTTGCCCGACAGCGCAGTCCCGGGGTGGCTGGCGGCCCGCTTCGATGCCGTGATCGGCGCCGAGGATCTCGCGTCGCTCAGCGGACGGGCCCCGCTTGACCTGCGTGTCAATCGCCTCCGGGGAACGCGCGACGAGGCTGCGGCGGCGTTTGCTGGCGCCGAGCCGACGCCGCATTCGCCCATCGGACTCCGCCTCCCCGAGGCCGCGCCGGTCGACGGTACGCCCGCCTGGGACTCGGGCCTCGTCGAAGTGCAGGACGAGGGCAGCCAGCTCCTTGCCTTGGCCTGCGAAGCGAGGCCTGGCGACACGGTCGTCGATCTATGCGCCGGGGCGGGGGGAAAGACGCTGGCGCTGGCCGCCGAGATGGGGAATTCGGGCCGGCTGATCGCTTCGGACAGCGACCGGGGCCGCCTGTCGCGCATGCCGGCCAGGCTGACTCGGGCCGGAGTGACGATCGTCGAGCCGCGCCTGCTCGATCCGGGACGGGAGCGGAGCGCGCTCGAGGATCTGACGGGGAAGGCGGATCTCGTTCTCGTCGACGCGCCCTGCTCGGGGACGGGGACGTGGCGGCGCAATCCGGAGCTGCGCTGGCGCCTCACTCGGGATATGCTGGAGCGGAACGTCAAGTTGCAGGCCTATCTGCTGGACCTCGCTACCGGGCTGCTCGCGCCCGGCGGCCGGCTCGTCTATGCGGTATGCTCGCTTCTGGCGGAGGAGGGGCGCGACCAGGCCGAGGCGCTCGGGGCGCGTTCATCGCTGGTTTCGCAAGTCGTTCCTATCGAGGCGGGGCGCGATGCCGGCGCGGGGCGGATCCTCACCCCGGCCCGGGACGGCACCGACGGCTTTTTCGTCGCACGGTGGCGGGCCCCGTGCTAAGTCCGCGGCACGCAATGGAGAATTTGATGCGCTTCACCCCAGTCGTCCTCGCCGCCGCCATCGCGCTCGCGACCATGGCCAGCGCCGGCCACGGCCAGAAAGCCGACGACCAGATCGACCCGCGCTCCACCGCTCTCGCCCAGCAGGGCCAGGCGCTGCTCGGCCAGGCCCGCTTCCAGGACGCGACCGATTATTACGAGACCGCGCTGGTCGTCGATCCGCGCAACCGCCAGGCCTTTATCGGCCTCGCACGCGCGGCGCAGGGCATGAAACTTCCCGGCAAGGCGGTGAAGCTCTACGGCGAGGCGCTGCAGCTCGAGCCCAACGACCTCAACGCGCTCGAAGGGCAGGGCGAAGCGCTGGTCCAGCGCGGCGCGGTCGAGAAGGCCAAGGCGAATCTGGAGCGGCTGCGCAAATTGTGCGGCAATTCCTGCGTCCAGGTGAACCAGCTCGCCGCCGCCATCGCCAAGGGCCCGCCGGCCGACGTGGTGACAGCCCAGGCCCCGGCGCCCGTGCCGCCGCGGCCCTAGCCGAGCGCACGCGCAAGGGCGACGAACTCCGCGACGGACAGGGTCTCCGCCCGGCGCTCCGGGTCGATGCCGCAGGCCGCCATCGCCTCGGCGCCGCCGGCAAGGCCCCTGAGGCTCTGCCGCAGCATCTTGCGGCGCTGGCCGAAGGCGGCGGCGGTCAGGCGCTCGAGGGTGGCGGCGGCCACGCCTTCGGGGGCAGGCCTGGGCAGGATGTGGACGACTGCCGACATGATTTTGGGCGGCGGCACGAAGGCGGAGCGGTGCACCTTCATCGCGATCCGCGCCTCGCTGCGCCATTGCGACAGGACCGACAGGCGGCCGTAGGCGCCGGAACCGGGGGCGGCGACGATCCGCTGTGCAACCTCGAGCTGGAACATCAAAGTGAGCGACGCCCACCAGGGCCGCCAGGCTTCCCCCGAGAGCCAGCGCACCAGCAGGGCCGTGCCGATATTGTAGGGGAGGTTGGCCGCGACATGGGCTCCCCGGCCGGCCTCGGCCGCTTCGTCGACCTGGAGCGCGTCGGCCTCGACTATTCTGAGCCGCCCCTTGGCGGCGTCCGCGACGTCCGCGAGAGCGGGAAGGCAGCGGCGGTCGCGCTCGACGGCGACGACCTCGGCGCCGGCGCGCAGCAAGGCTCGGGTCAGCCCGCCGGGGCCGGGGCCGACCTCGTAGACGCGCTCGCCGGCGAGGTTCCCGGGCACCCGCGCGATGCGGTCGAGGAGCTGCTCGTCGAGGAGGAAATTCTGGCCGAGCGACCTGGCCGCGCTGAGGCCGTGGCGCGCGATGACCTCGCGCAGCGGCGGCAGGCCGGCGAGCCCGCTCACGCCGCCGCGAGGCGCGCCGCGCAGGCCCCCGCCATCCTGAGCGCCGCTACCATTGCTCCGGGGCGGGCGCGGTCCTGGCCGGCGATGTCGAAGGCGGTGCCGTGGTCGGGCGAGGTACGGACGATCGGCAGGCCGAGCGTCATGTTGACGCCTTCCTCGAAATGGAGCGCCTTCAAGGGCACCAGGGCCTGGTCGTGATAGAGGCAGAGCGCGGCGTCGTAGGTCGCGCGGGCCGCGGCGTGGAACATGGTGTCGGGGGCCCAGGGGCCGGTGACGTCGGCCTCCTCGTCGCGAAGCCGCTCGATCGCGGGGGCGACGATCTCGATCTCCTCGCGCCCGAGCGCTCCGCCCTCGCCCGCATGTGGGTTGAGGCCGGCGACCGCAAGGCGCGGCCTTGCGATGCCGAAGAGGCGCTTCAAGGCCCGGATGACCGTTCGGCCGCGCATCACGATCAGCTCGGTGGTGACGAGATCCGGGACGTCGCGGAGCGCGACGTGCGTGGTGACGGGGACCGTCCGAAGCGTCGGGCCGGCGAGCATCATCGCGACCATCTCGGCGGCGACACCGCAGCGCTCGGCGACGAACTCCGTCTGGCCGGGATGCGTGAAGCCGACCGCGTAGAGCTGCGCCTTGGAAACGGGGCCGGTAACCAGCCCGGAGCTGGCGCCGGAGCGGGTGAGGCCGACGGCGAGCTCGAGCGCATCGAGGGCGGCTCGGGCGCCCTCCAGGGTCGGAACGCCCGGCGCCGGCTCGCCTTGCGTGTCGATCCGGATCACGGGCAGGGCCGAGGCGAAGCAGCGGGCGGCTTCGTCAGGCCCGGCAACCACCTCGAGAGGGCCGTCCCAGACCGCGCGGACCGCCTCGGGAGAGCCGACTGCGAAGAAGGGGCACATCCCCGCCTCGTTGCGCCTTTCCCAAGCCTTGGCGGTGACTTCGGGGCCGACCCCGGACGGGTCGCCGAGCGCTACCGCGAGCGGCGCCGTCACCGGCGGGACCGCTCAGCGATAGTCGATCACCGCGTCGCGGCGCAGGTCGCGCAGGTAGCGGCGGGCGCGCAGGTTCACCCGCGCGTCGGCGATCTGGTTATAGACCTGGTCGAACGAGAGGGCGTTGACCGGATCGGGATCGTCGCGGCCGCACAGGACGAGGATGCTGACCCTTTGCTCAGTCCCGAAGGGCTGGGTCGCCTGGCCGACGCCGAGCGCGAGCAGGGTCTGCTGAAGCGGGGCCGGGAGATCGCGGACCAAAACCTGATCATTCTGGATGACCTCGGCCCCGAGGGACGTCGCCGCCCCCTCGGCGCCGCCGCAGCCGCCCATCGTCTGGCCGGCGCGGACGAGGGCCTGGACCTTGTCCTGAATCTGGGCCTTGGGCGTATTGACCGGAAAGTCGATCGAGATCTGCTTCAGGCTGAGGACCGCGTCGCGCGGATCGGCGGTCAGCACCTGTCTGGTGTCGTTGACCGCGACGATCGAGAATCCGCCCGGCACCGCAATGGGATCGCTGATCGAGCCCATCGGCATGGCGCGCACCGCGGCGGCAAGCGCGTCGGGGAGCTGCTCCGCACGGACCCAGCCGAGATCGCCGCCGACGGCGGCCGTCGAAGCCTCGGAGAATTGCCGCGCGTAAGCCAGGAACGAAGCTCCGGCGCGAAGCTGCTGGACGATGCGCTGCGCGTTTGCCAGCGCTTCGGCGGCCGTTTCGGGCGTCGCCGAGAGGAAAATCTCGGAGACTCGAAACTCCTGCTGGCCCTTGGCGGCGTTGAGCCGGTCGATGACCGCCTTCACTTCCTCTTCGCTGACGTTGACGAACGGCTCGATGCGGCTGCGCTGGAGGCGGCTCCACGCCATTTCGCCGTGGATCTGCCGCTTGATCGTCTCGGCCGAGGCGCCGTTCGAGCGCAGATAGGCGGAGAGCTGCTCGGGCGTCATCTTGAACTGGCTCTGGGCGTAGCGCGCGAAATAGGCGTCGACGTCCTTCTGCGTGATCTTGATCTCCTGGCCCTCGGCGGCCTGGATCTGGAGGACCTCGTCGACGAGGTTGCGAAGCACCTGCTGGCGCAGCCGCGGCAGCTCCTCCGCCGGGATTCGGCCGCCATTGGCGATCTGGATCAGAGCGAGGCGCTGGTCGACGTCGGTCCGGGTGATGACGACGCCGTTGACGATCGCGGTCGCCTTGCGGAGGTGGGGATCCTCCTCGCCGCCGAGGAACTGGGCATGGGTAGGGATGTCGAGCCCCGTCGTGCCCGGGCCCGGGGCCGGCGGCGAGCCCGCCTGCGCAAGTGCCGCCGCGGCCGCCAGCATGCCCGCGAGCATCGTCGCCGCTCTCGTAAAACTGCCGAGCTTCATCATTCCTCCAGTAAAAGCAGGCCCCGGCCTTGCCGAAGATTTGCTGAACCGCAGCTTAGCGGTCCTCGTGACCCTAGCGCCCGAGATTCTTGAGCGCTACCCGGAAGAGGAAGGTGTTCCCCCGCCGGAAGTCGCCGGTCGTGTCATAATCGCGCCGCCACGTCACTCCGATTTCGAGGCAGTCGTCGTCGTAGCTGACGCCGAGCCGGTGGCGGATCGGCTCGTAGCCGTCGGACGAGGACAGGGGATCCTCGCGCCGCCCGGTGAGGTCGATCGTCGTCGAGCCGAAGACCGACCAGTAATGGGCGAAACGGACGCGGCCGCCGAGCCGGATCTCCTCGCGGTCGCGAAGATCCTCGATGGCGGGGTCGATGTTGCGGTTGAGGCGGAGATAGCCGATCGTCGCGTAGGTTTGTCGGCCGCCGACGACCGCGTCGAGCTCGTTGCGGCGGATCGCGAGGCTGTCCTTGTCGATCCGGAAGCGGTGGACCAGGTTGAGCTTGCGGCCGAACTTCACGTTGGTGCGGCCGACGAAATCGGAGAACCGATCGGAGAGGCCGGTCCCCTGTGGAAGGAGGCTCGGCTTGTCGTCGAGCCGGTAGCTCTGGCCGATCGTGGTGCGAACCGCGACGCCTGGCACGTCGACGCCCCAGTCGAGCCCGTAGGTGACGCGCGGGCCATCTTCCCACCGATCGTAACCGGGGAAACGGTTGAGAGCGAAGAGGTTCGAATCCTCGAGATCGACCGAGCGCGCGTCCTCGTTGGGGATGGAGAGGTTGGCGCTCGTCCCGGAGGCGACGAACTGGAGCCGCGGGGTGAGGCGCTGCAGGCCGTCCCTGAACGGACCGACGAGCGGCCAGCGCAGCTCCGCCGCGGTCGCGCCGATCAGTCGGGCGTGCCAGCCCTCCTCGCCGCGATAGCTGGCCGTCGCGGTGAGCAGCGTATCGCCGGTATGGTAGGCGTCGGCGCGGGCATATCCGGTCAGGATCAGCTCCTGTCCCCAGGGCGTGATCCGGCGCCTTTCCCATTTTGCTCCGGCAAAGGCGCGCTGAGTGTCTTGGCCGCTCGTGCGCAGGATTGCGAGGCTGTTCGCCTGCAGCTCGACCCGACCGCCCCAGACGGGCTCGGGCAGGCGCCAGCGCGCGTCGATGGCCGGCAGCACGACCGGCTGCTGGCCGGCCACGTCGGTGAGGCGCAGGCCCTGAAAGGCCCAGCCGGCGATCGAGACATAGCTGTCCGGCCTGATCCGCTCGCCGTTGACGAAGGAACGCAGGCGGCTGTCGCGGGAGATATCGTAGCGGCGCAGGAAGGTTTTGTCGGTGACCCAGCGGCCGGAGGCGGTGACGCTCCACGAAGGGCTCAGCTGGAATCGCCCATTGCCCTCGACATAGGCGCGGCCCTTGCTGTCGCCCCGGCCGATCGGGTTCGAGAGCGGGATGACGGTGCCATAGGTGGCGTAGGCGGCGAGCTGGAAGGCCCCGAGCCGGGTCAGCTGGCGGTAGCGGCCCTCCAGCATCGGCATGACCTGCGTGTAGACGTGCGGAGTGATCGTCGCGTCGCGATTGGGCGCGAGCTTGATGTAATAAGGAGCGGAAAGCTCAAGGCCGTTGCGCGAGCTGATCCTTATGTCGGGAACGAGCAGGCCGGTGCCGCCGCCCTCGCTGCCGTCGGGATGGGAAAGGAAGGGAAGAGCGACGATCCTCGCGCCGAGCAGGTTCAGCGACGCGCCTTCGTAGCGGATTCGGTTTCTGACCGGATCGTGGACGACCTTCACAGCGTTGATCTGCCAGGTCGGGTTCTTGGGACAGCCGCTGCGGCTGACGACGGCGCAGGGCGAATAAGCGGCGCGGTACAGCGTCGTATAGCCGTCCCGCCGCTCCGCCTTGTCGGCGGCGAGACGGCCGCCGTCGGCAAGGACCAGAAGCATGTTGTCGACGACGCCGGTCTTGAGCGCGTCGGTGAGTACGACGCTGTCGGCATAAGCCACGTCGCCGCCCGGATTGACGAGGCGGACATTGCCTTCGGCCCGGACCTCGTCGCTCTTGCGGTTCCAGACGATGCGGTCGGCGCGGATGCGGTTGCCCTCGCTGGTCATGCGCACGTCGCCGGCCGCGGTGACCCGCTCGCTCTCCGCATCATATTCGAGCGTGTCGGCGCTGAACGCGACCTCGCGGTCGTCCGCCCCAGGCGCTGGGGGCGCGGACGCGTCGAGCCCTTCGTCCTGGCCGGGGCGCGCCTCGTCCTGCGCCATCGCGGCCCCGGGGGCGGCGACCAGCAGCGGCAGGGCGGTCAGGCAGATGAGGTTGAGCTTCTTCACTTTCCCCGCCGCAAGGAACAGGCGACAGCCGGGCCTATCGCACCGCAACGGCGGCGCTGCAATGGCGCCGCGAGCGGCGAGCGGCGAGCCTTTGCAAGCGCCCGCCCGATTGCCTAAGGGCTTAGCCGCATATCCAGGAGTCCCCCCGCGTGAAAATCAGCTTCGCCAACGACCGTCCCTCCGGCGCCTACGCCCTCGCCCTGCCCGTGTGGAGCGAGGACATTTTGACCGAGCGCCTCTCGGGCCTCGAACCGGCGGCCCGCACGCTCGCCGCCCGGGCCGCCGAGGCGCAGAGATTCGAGCGGGAGGCGGCGACGATCGCGGAGGCCTTTATCGCCGAGGGCGAAACGGCGCGGCGGCTCCTGATCGTGGGGCTCGGCGCGCGCCGCGACGACGAGGCGCTCCACGAGAAGGTCGGCGGGGCGCTCGTCGCTCGGCTGCTCAGTTCGGGCGAGACCCGGCTGGTGATCGACCTCAGCGGCCTCGGCCTCGGCGAGGAGGAGGCGGCGCGCATCGCGTTCGGCGCGGCGGCGCGCAGCTGGCGCTACGACCTCTACCGGACCAAGCTTCCCAAGAAGCAGAAGCCGACGCTCGAGGAAGTGATCATCGTGGGCGGCGGCGAGGCCGGCCAGGCCTGGGCGGACCGCGAGGCTCTGCTCGCCGGGCTCTCCTTCACCCGCGAGCTGGTCACGGAGCCCGCCAACATCATCTATCCGGAAAGTTTCGTCGAGCGCGCGCGGGCCCGCCTCGAGCCGCTTGGTGTCGAGATCTCGGTGCTCGACGAAAAGGAGATGGGCGAGCTCGGCATGGGTGCGCTGCTCGGCGTCGGCCAGGGCTCGGTCCGGCCGCCGCGTTTACTCGTCATGCGCTGGAACGGGGTGGGGGACGCCAACCGCAGGCCGCTGGTCTTCATCGGCAAGGGCATCACCTTCGACACCGGCGGCATCTCGATCAAGCCGGCGGCGGGCATGGAGGCGATGAAGTGGGACATGGGCGGCGCCGGCGCCGTCACCGGCGCGATGGCCGCGCTCGCCGGACGCAAGGCCAAGTCGAACGTCGTGGGCATTTGCGCCCTCGCCGAGAACATGCCGGACGGCAACGCCCAGCGCCCGGGCGACGTCGTCACCAGCCTTTCCGGCCAGACGGTCGAGGTGATCAACACCGACGCGGAAGGCCGTCTCGTCCTGTGCGACGCGATCACCTGGGCTCAGCGCCAGTTCAAGCCGGAAGTTCTCGTCGATCTCGCCACGCTCACCGGGGCGATGATCATCGCCCTCGGCCACGAATATGGCGGCATGTTCTCGAACGACGACGGCCTTGCCGGCCAGCTCGCCGCGGCGGCTGCGGCTTCCGGGGACAAATTGTGGCGGATGCCGCTCGGCGATCCCTATGACAGACTGATCGACTCGCCGATCGCCGACATGAAGAATGTCGGCCCGCGCGAGGGCGGATCGATCACCGCCGCGGTCTTCCTCCAGCGCTTCGTCGAGAGCGGCGTCAAATGGGCCCATCTCGACATTGCCGGCATGGTCTGGGCGGAGAAAGCGAGCCACCTTTACGACAAGGGCGCGACCGGCTTCGGCGTCGCCTTGCTCGACCGCTTCGTGGCCGACAATTTCGAGGGGTGATCGTCGACTTCTACCACCTGACGGCGACGCCGCTCGAGCGCGTGCTGCCCAGCATCTGCGAGAAGGTGCTGGCGGGCGGCGGGCGGTTGCTGGTCGTGGCGAAGGAAGACCAGCTCGCCCGGCTCGACGAAGCGCTCTGGGGTTACGCGAAGGAGGCGTTCCTCCCGCACGGGCGCGAGCCGCCGGAGAGCCAGCCAATCCTGCTCTCCGCCGAGCCCGTGGCAGCGAACGGCGCTACGAATGTCGCCCTGGCCGACGGGCGCTGGCGCGAGGAGGCCTTGGGGTTCGACCGGACTTTCTATTTCTTCGACAGCGCCGCGCGCGACGGGGCACGCGAAGCGTGGCGGGCGCTGAAAGACAAGCCGCAAGCAGAGGCGCGCTACTGGAAGCAGGACGAGCGTGGCAAATGGGTGCAGGGCCCCTGAGCCTTGCGCGGCCGCGGGCCTCACCCTAGAGAGCCCGCCAATCCCTACACATCACGGAGCTTGAGAGCCGGCCATGGCGACCGAACGCACTTTCTCGATCATCAAACCCGACGCGACCCGGCGCAACCTCACCGGCGCGATCACCGCCAAGCTCGAGGAAGCCGGCCTGCGCGTCGTCGCCTCGCGCCGCATCCGGATGACCAAGGAGCAGGCCGAGGGCTTCTACGGCGTCCACCGCGAGCGGCCTTTCTTCAACGACCTCGTGTCTTTCATGACCTCGGGGCCCGTCGTCGTGCAGGTGCTAGAGGGCGAGAACGCCGTCGCCCGCAACCGCGAGGTGATGGGCGCGACCAACCCCGCCAACGCCGACGAAGGCACGATCCGCAAGCTCTTCGCCGAATCGATCGAGGCGAACAGCGTGCACGGCTCCGACAGCGCCGACAATGCGAGGATCGAGATCGACTTCTTCTTCAAGCCCGACGAGATCGTCGGCTGACTTAATTCCTCCCCCAGCTGGCTGGGGGAGGGGGACCAGGCGCAGCCTGGTGGAGGGGTGCGAGCGATAGCGAGGGTGCAATCCCTCCGCTTCGCCCCGGCCCCTCCACCGCACTTCGTGCGGTCCCCCTCCCCGAGCGAGCTCGGGAAGGATTAAGGCAGCAGGTCCACATGGCCCGGCCTTAGTCGGGCGCAGAAGAGGTCGAGCGTGGCCGGATAGAGCCTGTGTTCTTCCTCGAGGATTCGGGCGGCGAGCGTCTCGGGGGTGTCGCGCTCCCGGACGCGGACCCTGGCCTGGGCGAGGACCGGGCCGTCGTCGAGCGCGTCGGTGACGAGGTGCGCCGAGCAGCCGGCCCAGGGCTCCATCGCCGCGATCGCCCGCGCGTGCGTGTCGAGGCCCTTGTAGGCCGGCAGAAGGGAAGGGTGGATGTTCAGGATCCGGCCTTCCCAGCGGCGGATGAATTCGGGCGAGAGGAGGCGCATGTAGCCGGCCAGCGCCACGACCTCGACGTCGTGCTCAAGAAGGGCGAGGTCGAGGAGATGGTCGAACGCCTCCCGGGCCATGCCTTTATGGCTCTTCGCCCAGGTCGGGATGCCGAGGCGCCGCGCGGCGACGAGCCCGCGCGCTTCGGGCACGTTCGATCCGACGAAGACGAGGTCGTAGCTGCGCGCGTCGCGGCGCTTATATTCCGACAGCGCGATCATGTTCGTCCCGCGTCCCGAGAGCAGCACGCCGACGCGCACCCGATCAGCCATCGAAGGAGGCGGTCCAGTCTGCGCGCGAGCTCCAGACGCCCGGCGCCCCCAAAACGGTGCAGCCTTTCGTTCCCGCCTCGACGCGGCCTATAGAGAGGACCGTTTCGCCAGCTTTCTCAAGCTTTTGCGCAACGACATTCCTATCCTCCTCCGCCACGATTACGGCCATGCCGACGCCGCAGTTGAAGGTCCGCGCCATCTCCTCCGGTTCGATATTTCCCTGGGCCTGGAGGAAGGCCATCAACCGCGGCTGGTCCCAGGCGCCGGCGTCGATCACGGCGCGGCAGCCCTCGGGGAGGACGCGCGGGATGTTCTCGAGCAGGCCGCCGCCCGTGATATGTGCGAGCGCGGCGACCTTGCCGGCGCGGACAAGCGGCAGCAGGGCGCGCACGTAGATCCGCGTCGGGGCGAGCAGAGCCTCGACCAGCAGCACGTCCTGATCGAACAAAGCGGGGCGGTCGAGCTTCCAGCCCTTGTCCGCCGCGAGGCTCCTGACCAGCGAGAAGCCGTTGGAATGCACGCCCGAGGAAGCCAGGCCGAGGATGACGTCGCCGGCCGCGACGCGGTCCCCGGTCAGAGCCTCGCCGCGCTCGACCGCGCCGACGCAGAAACCGGCTAGATCGTAATCGCCGGGTGCGTACATACCCGGCATCTCCGCCGTTTCGCCGCCGATCAGGGCGCAGCCCGCCTCGCGGCACCCTTCGGCGATCGAGGCCACGACGCGCTCGGCGACTCCGCCTTCGAGCTTCGCGCAGGCGAAATAATCGAGGAAGAAAAGCGGCTCGGCACCCTGGACGATCAGATCGTTGACGCACATCGCGACCAGGTCGATGCCGACGCCTTCGTGCCGATCGTGGTCGATCGCGAGCTTGAGCTTGGTGCCGACGCCGTCATTGGCGGCGACCAGCAGGGGATCGCGATAGCCGGCCGCCTTGAGGTCGAAGAAGCCCCCGAATCCTCCCAGCGCCGCGTCCGCGCCGGGCCGCCCGGTCGAGCGCGCCAGCGGGCCGATCGCCTTGACGAGCGCGTTGCCGGCGGCGATCGAAACGCCGGCCTTCGCATAGGTATAGCTTTCGCTCTCGGCCATGGCCGCGGCCTACCGACAACGCGCTTGGATTTCCACGTGCAAGTCGCCAAAAGGCGGGCGTGAAGCTCCCCGGCCGTCTGCCTTTTCTCGCCGCCGCCCTCGCCGCGCTTCTCGCCGGGGGGGCTTTGTGGGCGCAACTCGAGGGCGCCGACCGCGGCATCCCGCCGATCGACAGCGCCAGTACCTTCGAGGTGACCGGAATCGAGGTCGACGTCGGCGCGGACGATCCGCAAAGGGCCCGGGAGGAGGGCTGGCGTCAGGCCCAGCTCAAGGGCTGGAAGGCGCTCTGGGCCAAGACCAACGGCCGCCCGCTCTCCGAAGCGCCGGGTCTCGCCGATTCCGCGCTCGATGGCCTCGTCGCAGGCATCGTCATCGAGGAGGAGCAGATCGGGCCGAAGCGCTACATCGCGACGCTCGGAATCCTCTTTGACCGCGCCCGAACCGGCCAGCTTCTCGGAGTCAGCGGCACCGTCCGCCGTTCCGCACCGATGCTGGTCATCCCGATCCTCCAGACCGGCTCGTCGCTGCAGAGCTTTGAATCGCGCAACATCTGGCAGGCCGCCTGGGCGCGCTTCCGGACCGGCAACAGCCCGGTGGACTATGTCCGGCCGGTGGGGAACGGCATCGACCCGCTGCTGCTCAACGCGTCCCAGACCCGGCGGCCGGGACGCGCCTGGTGGCGGATGCTGCTCGACCAATATGGCGCCGCCGACGTCGTCGCGCCCGAAGTCTATCTCCGCCGCCTGTTTCCAGGCGGGCCGGCGATCGCGACCTTCACGGCTCGCCACGGCGCCGACAATCGCGTGCTCGGCAGCTTCACGCTGCGCGCCGAGGACAGCGCCGGCCTCAACAAGATGCTCGACGAAGGCGTGCGGGGGCTCGACCAGCTCTACGCGCGAGCGCTCGAGGCCGGCCTGCTGCGGCCCGATCCGTCCCTCAACGTCCCCGAGCCGCCGCCGGTCGAGGCGCCCGACGAGGAGAAGCCAGCCGACGCGGGGACTCGGCCGAGCGATGCCGCGCCGCTCGCTCCAAGCTCCGCCGGCGCGATCACGACCTTCCGGATCCAGGCGGCGACTCCCGACGACGCCGCGATCGGTGCCGCGGAGCTCGCCGTGGCGCGGGTGCGCGGAGTCGCTTCCGCCTTCACCACGAGTCGCTCGCCGGGTGGAACGTCGGTGATGCGGGTGACCTACATGGGCGACGCCGCGGCCTTGGCGGCCGCGCTCCAGGCCCAGGGATGGCAAGTGTCGGGGTCCGGCACCTCCCTGACGATCAGCCGGGGCGGGGGCGACTGAAGTGGCGCAGATCGCGCTGCCGCTCGACTGGCCGGTGGCGGACCGCGACGAGGATTTCCTCCTTTCCGAATCCAACCGCGAGGCCTTCGGACAGCTGCAGCGCTGGTCGGTCTGGCCGGTGATGGCCGGACTCCTGACGGGTCCCCGCAAATCGGGTCGGAGCCTGCTCGGGCGCTTGTTCGTCCGCAAGACCGGCGGCCGCCTGTTCGACGATGCGGAGCGCCATGACGAGGAAGCCATCTTCCACGCATGGAACGAAGCGCAGGCGACGCGCCGGCCGGTCCTCATCGTCGCCGACTCGGCGCCGCCGGCCTGGGAGATCAAGCTTCCCGACCTTCGCTCCCGCCTCGCGGCGACGCCTCGCCTGGCGATCGCCCCCCCCGACGACGCGCTGATCGGCAATCTGATCGTCAAGCTGCTCGGCGACCGCGGCGTCGCCGTGCCGCCCGAAGTCCCCGCCTATATCGTACCGCGGATCGAGCGGAGCTACGTCGCCGTCCAGCAGGTCGTCGAGGGGCTCGACCGCGCGGCGCTCGCGAATCACCGCCGGATGACGGTCGCGATGGCGCGCCGGGCCCTGCAGGAGCAGGGCGTCATCCGCCGCGCCCGCGCCGCGCTCTAACCGCAGGCGATTTTCGCCACGCGGTTCTTCGCGTCGAGGTGGATGTTCACGCGGTCCTCCCGATAGTCCATCGTCACCATCCCGCCTTGCGGGATCCAGCGCATAGCGCCGGCACCGGTCAGTCGCATCGCCTCCGCCCCAAGCTCTTTCGTCGCGATCTGTCCGACCAGCTTCTGCGCCGGCGCGGGCGAGCATTTGCGGCCGGTCTCGCCGCGCACCGGCACGTCCTCCGGCTCGTCGGGTGGCACCGTCGTCGCGCATCCGGCCATCAGCATCGCTCCTGCCACCAGAATCTTCATTGGCCCCGCTCCGTCCGAGTCATCAAAAGCTTGCCGCCCCTAACCCCGAAAGCCAGGCGCCCTTCGACAAGGTCCAGCGCGTCGCGCCCAAACTGGTCGAAGCGCCAGCCTTCGAGGATGGCGAGGCCATCGCGGCGTCCGGCGGCGAGCATCTCCAGCTCCTCGGTGCGGGCGATCAACCGCGCCGCGACGTTGCTTTCGCGCGAGCGGATCTTGAGAAGCAGCTTCAAAAGGTCCGCGACCAGGGCCCCTTCCTTGCCGAGGCCCGGACCGCGCTCCTCGCGGGCGGGCAGCTCGTCCTCCTCGAGCGGCTTGGAGGAGCCTAAAGCCGCCATGAGGCGAGCCCCGATCTCGTTGGTCGCCCAGGCCGGCGAGAGACCGCGAACGCGCGCCAGCGCTTCCTGGCTGCCTGGGGGATGGGCGGCGACGTCGGCGATCGTCTCGTCCTTCATGATCCGGCCGCGGGGAAGGTTCTTGCCGCGCGCCTCGTGCTCGCGCCACGCGGCGAGCGCCTTCAGCCGGCCGAGCACGTCCGGCTTGCGGCTCGAGATCCGGATCCGCTTCCAGGCGAGGGCCGGGTCGTTCTCGTAATTGGCGGGATCGGCAAGCCGCTCCATCTCCTCGTCGAGCCATTCGCCGCGGCCGGTCTTCCTGAGCCGCTCGAGCATCTTGGGGAAGAGCTGCGCGAGATGGGTAACGTCGCCGATCGCGTAGTCGATCTGGCGGCGGTCGAGGGGGCGGCGGCCCCAGTCTGTGAAGCGCGCGCCCTTGTCGAGGCTCTTACCGACCATGCTCTCGACGAGGTTCGAATAGCCGACCTGCTCGCCGAGGCCGAGCGCCATCGCCGCGACCTGGGTGTCGAAGAGCGGGTGGGGCGTGCGCCCCGTAATATTGTAGATGATCTCGATGTCCTGGCTGCCGGCGTGGAAGACCTTGAGCACGTCCTCGTTGCGAACGAGCAGGTCGAGAAGGGGCGTCATGTCCAGCCCTTCCGCCTTGGGGTCGACGGCGGCGGCTTCGTCGCCGTTGCCGATCTGGATCAGGCAGAGGTCGGGCCAGAAGGTGTTCTCGCGCATGAACTCGGTGTCGACCGCGACGAAGGGGAATTTCGCGAGCCGTTCGACCAGGGATGCAAGCGAATCGGAATCGGTGATCAGCGGGTGGATGTGCATGTTGCCGCGGCTCATAGCGGCGGGCTCCCGGCTTGACAAAGCCAGGCTGCGCCGCGAACGCCGGGCCGTACACTCATCCCCATCTGCGAAAGTCAGCGGCCCTCGATGCACGCCTACCGGACCCATCATTGCGGCGCTCTGCGCGCCTCCGACGTCGGTCAGACGGTAAGGCTGTCGGGCTGGGTCCACCGCAAGCGCGACCATGGCGGCGTGCTGTTCGTCGACCTTCGCGACCATTACGGCATCACCCAGATCGTCGCCAAGGCGAACAGCGAGCCGCTGCGTATCCTCGAGCATCTCCGGCTGGAGAGCGTGGTGACCGTCACCGGCGAGGTGCTCGACCGCGGTCCCGAGGCGCGCAACCCCAACCTCGCAACCGGCGAGATCGAGGTCTCGGCGAACGAGGTCGTCGTCCAGTCCGCCGCCGAGGAGCTGCCGCTCCCCGTCGCGGGCGAGGCCGATTACCCGGAAGACATCCGCCTTCGCTACCGTTTCCTCGATCTCCGGCGCGAGCGGATCCACGCCAATATCGTGCTCAGGAGCCAAGTCATCGCCTCGATACGGCGGCGCATGGTCGAGGCGGGCTTCACCGAGTTCCAGACTCCGATCCTGACCGCGTCGAGCCCGGAGGGCGCCAGAGACTATCTCGTGCCAAGCCGCGTCCACCCGGGCAAGTTCTACGCGCTCCCGCAGGCGCCGCAGATGTTCAAGCAGCTGATCATGGTCGCCGGCTTCGACCGCTATTTCCAGATCGCCCCCTGCTTCCGCGACGAGGACGCCCGCGCCGACCGCTCGCCCGGCGAATTCTACCAGCTCGACTTCGAGATGAGCTACGTCACCCAGGAAGACGTCTTCCAGGCGATCGAGCCGGTGCTCGCGGGGGTTTTCGAGGAGTTCGCGAACGGCAAGAAGGTCACTCCTGCAGGCCAGTTTCCGCGCATCCCGTACAAGGAGGCGATGCTCAGATACGGCTCCGACAAGCCCGATCTCAGGAATCCGATCATGGTCAGCGACGTCTCGTCGCATTTCGCAGGCTCGGGCTTCGGGCTTTTCGCGAAGATCGTCGAAGGGGGCGGCGTCGTGCGCGCAATCCCGGCCCCCGGCACGGCCGAGAAGAGCCGCCGCTTCTTCGACGAGATGAACGACTGGGCGCGTTCCGAAGGCCATGCCGGGCTCGGCTACATCACCCAGAAGGGCGGCGAGCTGGGCGGGCCGATCGCCAAGAACCATGGCGAGGAAGCGACGCGCAGGCTTGTCGCGGAGCTCGGCCTCGGCCCCGACGACGGCATCTTCTTCGCGGCCGGCAAGGAAGGCCAGGCCGCGAAGCTGGCCGGGGCGGCGCGGACGCGGGTCGCCGAGCAGCTAGGCCTGATCGTGGAGGAGGAGTTCCGCTTCTGCTGGATCGTCGATTTCCCGATGTTCGAATATGACGAGGAAGCGAAGAAGGTCGATTTCAGCCACAACCCCTTCTCGATGCCCCAGGGCGAGCTGGAAGCGCTCGAGACCAAGGATCGCTTGGAGATCCTCGCCTATCAGTACGACATCGTCTGCAACGGGGTGGAGCTCAGCTCGGGCGCGATCCGCAATCACCGGCCCGACATCATGTACAAGGCGTTCGGCATCGCCGGCTATGCGAAGGAAGAGGTCGACGCCAGTTTCCCGGGCATGATCAACGCGTTCAAATATGGCGCGCCGCCGCACGGCGGCTCCGCCCCCGGCATCGACCGGATCGTCATGCTGCTCGCCGGCGAGCCCAACATCCGCGAGGTCGTCCTCTTCCCGATGAACCAGAAGGCCGAGGACCTGATGATGAACGCGCCTTCCGAGGTCTCGGCGAAGCAGCTTCGCGAGCTCCACATCCGCCTGGTCGAGCCGCCCAAGGCGGGCTGAGCTAACCGGGGTAGCTGATCGCGGCGATCTCGAGCTCCCTCTCTCCGGAGGGGAGGGCGACGCGGCGGAGATCGCCGACCGCGGCGCCGCGGATCGCTCGGCCGATCGGCGACGTCCAGCTTATCCGGCCCGCCGCGGCGTCGGCCTCGTCCTCGCCGACCAATGTGACGGTGCGCTCGGCACCGTCCTCGTCGACCAAAGCGACCGTCGCGCCGAAGAAGACCTTGCCGCGCTCCGGCTGGGCCGCCGGATCGACGACCTTGGCCGCCTTCATCCGCCGGGAAAGGAAATTGATTCGGCGGTCGATCTCACGAAGCCGCTTGCGGCCGTAGATGTAATCGCCGTTCTCGGAGCGGTCGCCGTTGCCCGCCGCCCAGGCGATCATCTCGAGCAGCTTGGGGCGCTCCTCGCCGTAGAGCGCGTCATATTCGGCGCGCAGGCGCCGGTAGCCCTCCGGAGTGATGTAGTTGGGCGCCTCGGTCAGCCCGCGCCGCCCTTGCCGAGGAAATAGGAGAGGCGGGTCGGCGTCGCGCCGGTCCGCTGCGCGCGGATGGCCTCGTACACGACGGCATTTTCGAGCACGCGCTGAACATAGTTGCGCGTCTCGGAATAAGGGATCTTCTCGATCCAGGCGACGATGTCGCCGCCCATCCGGGGATCGCCGTTCTCGCGGATCCATTTGCGGACGTTCCCCGCCCCTGCATTGTAGCTTGCCACCGCGAGCGCGGCATTTCCGCCCCACTGGTCGAGCAGGGTCGAGAAATAGCTGGTGCCGAGCTGGATGTTGTAGGCCGGGTCCGAGGTCAGCCGGGAGAGATCGTAGGGCAGGCCCGACTTGCCAGCCGTTTCGCGGGCCGTGCCGGGCATGAGCTGCATCATGCCGCGCGCGCCGACGGGGCTGGTCGCCGCGCGGTCGAACGAGCTCTCCTGGCGCGTGATGCCATGGGCCAGCGCCCAGTGGTGCGAGTAGGCCGGCGGCAAAGCCACTTCGGGGAAGCCGGCCGGATCGTAGAAGGTCGCACCCTTGTTGCGGGCCTCGCGCGCGACCCAGACGCCGAGGTCCATCCGTCCGATGGAGCGGCCGAAATCAGCCGCCAGGACCCGGTCGCGTTCGGTCTCAGCCTGCTCGGCGATGGCGCGGACGAAAAGCGATTGGTCGCTCCACCGACCCATCTGCCCCAGGGCCTTGGCGGCCTGGACGATCGGGCGGGTCTGGAAGGCGCTGCGCTCGGTGGGGGTGACGGTGACGAGCGACGGGGCAGGGGGCGTGACGCGCCGCCCGAGCCTTTCCAGCCCGAGCTGGCCGTAAAACTGGTCGGGGCTCGCGGCGGCTCGTTCCAGCAGCGAATTGGATTGGGCGGTCTGTCCCGCCGCGAAGGCGGCGCGCGCGGCCCAGTAGGAGCCTTTGGCCCGGGTCTGCGAGGAGCGGGCGGCGTGCGCGTAGAGGTCGAACATCCGCGCGGCGTCGGAATATCGGCCGAGCTTATTGGCCGCGGTCCCCGCCAGCCAGGCGAGGTCGGTATAGGAATCGCGCTCGGCATAGGAGCGGGCGCTCACGTCGGTGCCCGGCGCGTAGGTCTCGCCGATCTGCGAGGCGATGCCGTAGGCGGCCGACCATTGGCCGTCATTGGCAGCCCCGCGGGCGAAGGTGAGCAGGGCGTCGAGCCACTTCTCGGCGTTGGCGGGACGCGAGACGAGCCGCATCGGCTGAGCGAGAAGCTGGCGCGCCTCGCCGCTGCGGCCGGTGGCGCGGAGCCAGTTGGCGCGGTCGACGAGCAGGCCGGGCTCGCCCTGGACATAGCCGAGCGCGGCGAGGCGCGACGAGGCCTCGGCGGCGCGGGTCTGGAGGGCGAGGCGCGTCTCGAACAGAGCGCGGCGCGCGGGCGACACAAGGGGCAGCATCCGCGCCGCGCTCTGGGTGTCGCCATTGCCGAGCAGCGCGTCCATGCGCGAATCATGCTCGGCCGGACCGAAGCGGCCGCCGAAGAGGCTCAGCATGCGGGATTCGTCCTCGCTCGGGAGGACGCCGCCGGTCCAGGCCGTGCGCGCGGCCTCGCGCGCCTCATCGATCCGGCCCGTCGCCTGCAGGGCGAAGGCATAACGGGCCTGGCCGGTATTGGTCAGCGGCGGGAAGGCCCGGAAGAAGCTGACGACCTCAGAAGGCGAGCTCGTGCCCGGATCGATCGCCTTCTCGGCGGTCTTGCGCAGCGCCGTCTCGCCGGGCCAGCCGCGGTTCGAAAGGAGGAAGCCCGCGTAGGAGGAGAAAGGGAAGGAGTCGCTTTGACGCAGGCTGTTCCAGCGGGCGAGCGCACTGCTCACCTGCGCCGGGATCGACGGATAGGCCGGGGGCGGCGCGTAAGCGGGCCGCGGCGGGGCAGGCATGACGGCGCTTTGGACGGCCGCCGGAAGCACAGCAGCGACATGTTCGGGGCGGACGGTCGAGACGACGCCCGCGACCGAAGCCGCCGACACACCCAAGAGGCTCAAAGCCAAAGCTTTTTTCTGCATGCTGGACAGAATGGCGACCCCCTCCTTATCAGGCCGTGAACGGCCGTGTCTTTATTGTCGCCGCCGAGGCCCAAGAAGAAAGAGTCTTTTTATGTTCCGCGGGTCGATCCCGGCTCTGGTGACGATTTTCCGCGACGAAGCGTTGGACGAGCGCGCCTATCTGGATTTCGTGCGCTGGCAGGTGGGGGAGGGGAGTCATGCCGTCGTCCCCGCCGGGACCACGGGCGAATCGGCGACTTTGACCTCGGCCGAGCACCGCCGGGTGATCGAGCTGGCCGTCGAGGCCGCGGCGGCCCGGGTGAAAGTGCTGGCCGGGTGCGGCGCCAACGACACCGCCCACGCCGTCGCCTTGACCCGCGCCGCGAAGGAAGCCGGCGCCGACGCGGCGCTCCACGTGCCGCCTTATTATAACCGGCCGAACCAGGAGGGGATCTACGCCCACCTCGCGGCGATCGCCGACGCCGTGGATATTCCGATCGTCCTCTACAATGTGCCGGCTCGCACGGTAACCGACATCGCGGTCGAGACGATGGCGCGGCTTGCGAAGGTCGCCAACATCGTCGGGGTCAAGGACGCGACCGGCAACCTCGCCCGCGTCTCGGCCCAGCGGCTCGCCTGCGGCGAGGATTTCGTCCAGCTTTCCGGCAATGACGACATGGCGCTCGGCTTCATGGCGATGGGCGGGGCCGGCTGCGTCTCGGTCACCGCCAACGTCGCCCCGCGCCTCTGCGCCGAATTCCAGAATGCTTGCTTGTCAGGCGATTGGCAGGGGGCGCTGAGACTGCAGGACCGGCTCTATCCCCTGCACGCGGCGCTGTTCACCGACGCGTCGCCGGCGCCGGTCAAATATGCCCTCTCGCGCATCCATGGCGGCTTCTCCGCCGAGCTTCGCCTGCCGATGACGCCGCCGTCGGAGGCGAGCCGCGCCGCCGTCGACGCCGCGCTCAGCCGCGCCGGCCTCGCCTGATGGCACGCCCCCGCCCCGCCACGTTCGACAAGGCCAAGGTCGTCGCCGAGAACCGGCGCGCCCGCTTCGACTATGCGATCGAGGACGTGTTCGAGGCCGGCATCGCGCTGACCGGCACCGAAGTGAAGTCGCTCCGCTTCGGCGAGGGCTCGATCGCCGAGAGCTATGCCGAGGTGAAGGAGGAGGAGGTGTGGCTCGTCAATGCCAACATCCCGGAGTTCAGCCACGGCAACCGCTTCAACCACGAGCCGAAGCGGCCGCGCAAGCTGCTGCTGCACCAGCGCGAGATCGCCAAGCTGCACGGCGCCGTCGCCCGGCAGGGCATGACGCTCGTGCCCCTGAGCGTCTATTTCAACGCGCGCGGCCGGGCGAAGGTCGAGATCGCGCTGGCCCGGGGCCGCAAGAGCCACGACAAGCGCGAATATGAGAAAGAGAAAGACTGGAAGCGCGAGCAGGGCCGGCTGCTGAGGCAGCATGGCTGAGGACCAGGGCCGCCTGGCGCGCTGGGCCAGGAAGAACATGCCGACCCGCGAGGGCCTGGCCCGGAGCCGCTGGATCAAGCCGTTCGGCCAGCGCGTCCTGCACAGCGAGTTCTGGCGCTTCACCCGCCGCTCCGTCCCGCGCGGCGTCGCGATCGGCCTTCTCGTCGGGATCTTCCTGATGATCCCCGGGCTTCAGATCGTGGGATCGGCCCTGATGTGCATCCCGTTGCGGGGGAACATCCCGGTCGCCGCTTTGATGACCTTCCTCACCAACCCGTTCACGACTCCGTTCGTACTTCTCGCCGCCCTCGAAGTGGGCGGAAGGCTCGGCTTCCACACCGATATCGCCAGCTTCAACGCCCTTCGCGAGAGGGGAGCGGGCGCGCGCCAATGGCTGGCCTGGCTGCTCTCCGACGCCGCGCCGGGCCTGGTCAGCGGCCTGTTCGTCATTGCCTCGCTCTGCGCTTTGGTCGGCTATCTCGCCTCGATCCTCGTCTGGCGGTGGTGGACGGCGCGCAAATGGCGCAGCCGCAGGCACCGCGCCGGGCCCGCGGACGTTTGAAAGCAGACGGCGCGCTGCTATTGGGGCGCCGCCCGTCTAACCGAACCTGCTGCAAGGGACTCGCCGTCATGCGCAAATTGCTCGCCCTCCTCGCCGCCTCCACCGCTCTCGCCGCCTGCGCCACGCGCGGCGTGACTCCCGCCGAGACGCGCGAGCAGACGGCGACCGTCGCGACCGCCGCGGAAGGTCCGGTCGCCCCGCCCGAGGCCGAGCGGCCCCAGATCGGCCGCTTCGGCTTCGACGAAGCGGGCATGGACCGGTCGGTCGCGCCGGGCGATAATTTCTACCACTTCGCCAACGGCACCTGGGCCAGGAACACGCCGATCCCGCCGGACAAGTCGAACTACGGCATGTTCACGATGCTCGACGACCTCTCGCGCCAGCGCACCCGCGAAATCCTCGACGAAGCGCGCAAGGACGAGACGAGCCGCATCGGCGCCAGCTATGCCGCCTTCCTCGACGAGGCGGGGATCGAGGCCAAGGGTCTTGCGCCGATCGCGCCCTGGCTGAACCAGGTCCGCGGCCTGACCAGCAAGGCGGGCTACGCCGCGCTCGTAGCCCAGGCGGACCGCAACGGCATATCCGGTCCGGTCGGCGCCTTCGTCGGCCAGGACGACAAGAATCCGGAAGAATATGCGCTGACCGTCTTCCAGGCGGGGATCGGCCTGCCCGACCGCGATTATTATCTGAAGCCGGACGCCAAGCTCGCCGAGACGCGCGCGGCCTATCTGAATCACCTCACCAACATGCTGACGCTGGCCGGCGAGGCCAATGCGGCGGCGCGGGGCAAGGCGATCCTCGACTTCGAGACCCAGGTCGCCACCGCGCACTGGACGCGGATCGATAGCCGCGACGCCACCAAGACCTATAACAAGATGAGCGTGGCGGCGTTTCAGAAGAGCTCGCCGGGATTCGATTTCCGCACCTATTTCAACGGGATGGGCGCCAACGTTCAGGATGTGATCGTCGCGCAGCCCTCGGCGCTGAAGGGGATCGCCGCGCTCCTCGCAAGGACGCCGCTACAGGTCCTCAAGGACCAGCTGATCGTCCGCTCGCTCAATCGCTACGCGGCCTTCCTGCCGTCGGCGATCGACAAGGAGAATTTCGCTTTCTACGGCACCGTGCTCTCCGGCACTCCGCAGCAGGAAGAGCGCTGGAAGCGCGCCGTCACCTTCACCACCAACGCGCTGTCCGACGAGGTCAGCAAGGTCTATGTCGAGCGCTATTTCCCGCCCGAGACAAAGGCGGCCGCGGACGAGCTGGTGAGGAACGTCATCGCGGCGATGGACCGCCGCATCGACCAGCTCGACTGGATGGCGCCGGCGACCAAGGTCGCCGCCCACGCCAAGCTCGCCGCGTTCACCCCGAAGATCGGCTATCCGAGCCAGTGGCGCGATTTCTCGGGCCTCGAGGTCCGACGTGACGACGCGCTCGGCAACGCCATACGTTCGGCCAATTTCGAGCATGTCTACAACGTCTCGAAGCTCGGCAAGCCGATCTACCGCTGGGAATGGGGCATGACCCCGATGGAGGTGAACGCCTATGCCAATTTCGGCATGGTCGAGATCGTCTTCCCCGCGGCGATCCTGCAGCCGCCCTTCTTCGATCCGAAGGCCGATCCGGCCGTCAATTATGGCGGCATCGGCGCGGTCATCGGCCACGAATTGAGCCACCATTTCGACGACCAGGGAGCGAAGTACAACCGCGAGGGGCGTCTGATCGATTGGTGGACCCCGGCCGACGTGAAGAGCTTCAACGGCCGTCTCGACGCGCTCGGCGCGCAATACGACCTCTACGAGCCGCTGCCCGGCATGCACGTCCAGGGCAAGCTCACCATGGGCGAGAACGTCGCCGACCTGGCGGGCCTCACCGTCGCCTACGACGCCTGGAAGACGTCGCTCGGCGGCAAGGGTCCTAAGACGATCGACGGTTTCAGCGGCGACCAGCGCTTCTATTTGGGGTGGGCCCAGGTGTGGCGGCGCAACTATCGCGAGGCGAACCTGCGCCAGCGCCTTCTGACCGATCCGCACAGCCCCTCGGAGCAACGCGCCGCGGTCGTGCGCAACCTCGACCCGTGGTACGCGGCGTTCGGCGTCGAGCCCGGGCAGAAGCTCTACCTCGCTCCCGCCCAGCGCGTGCGCATCTGGTAGATGGCGGGCGCGGCCACCGCTCCGGCGCGGCCGCGCCTCGGCCTGGCGCTGCTGGGCATCCTCGCCGGCGCGGCCGTCTCGGCGGCGCTGCTGCTCTGGGCGCTGGACAGCCCGATCTTCGCCGCAGCGTTCTTCGCAGGGGCTCTGGCTGTCGGCTTGCCCTTGCTCTTGGCTGGACGGGCGCCGGAGACAGGCGAGGAGAGCCAGGCCCCCGCGGAAGCGGGCCCCGATGCCGGCGTCCTGCGCGCCGCGCTCGAAGCCTCGCAGGAGGCCCTGGCACTGACCGATGCGCGCGGGACTCTGTTCGCGTCGAACACCGCCTATGAGAAAAGCTTCGGCATCCGCCCGCCACTCGAGCTTGGCCAGGAAGTGCGCGAGGTCATGGTCGCGGCCGCCCGCGACGGCGAGGGGGCGCTTGAGCCGCTGAGCCTCGGCGAGGGCGCGCTCAGGGCGGAGGCGCGCGCTGCCGGCTCGCTGCTTCTCTGGCGCTTCACGCCGGTCGGCCAAGGCGATGCCGCCGGCGAGGCGCTCGCCCTGCTCTCCGGCGCGCTCGGCGACCGGCTGGCGACTTCCGGCGTGATGGCCGCGCTGACCGGCGGCGACGGCCGCATCCTCGAAGCCAATTCCCTCTTTCACCAGCGCGCCGGCGGCGAGGCGGACGTGGTGCCGGGGACGCCGATCGTCGACCTGCTCGCGCTCGATGAGGCGCACCAATTCCGCTTCGTCCGGGAAGGCCAGGCGGCCCATCCGCTGCGCATCCTCCAGGTTCCGCTCGGCGAGTCGGAAGGCGGGCCGAGCCTTTTCCTGATGCTCGAAGAAGTGGCCGGCATCGCCGGCGACGGAGCGCACAACATCAACGCCCTTCTCGAGATGCTTCCACTCGGGCTCGCGACGGCAAACCGCGACGGTCGTTTCGTCTATCTGAACGCCGCCTTCCGCCGAGCGGCGGGGCTCGGGGCCAGCGAGACGCCGGCCTGGCCGAGCGACCTCGTCGTCGACGAGGACAAGGCCGCGGTCGCCGACTCGGTCCGCCGTTTCGCCCGCGGCGCTTCGGTCTCCGGCGACATCGCCGTCCGCCTCAAGGCCCAGCCCGAGGAGCCGATCGCGCTCACCATCGCGGCCGCGCGCGGGCTCGGCGACGCCGCCGTCCTGCTCAGCCTCAAGGACAATAGCGAGGAGGACCGGCTCAAGCGGCAGGTCGCCCAGGCCACCAAGATGCAGGCGGTCGGCCAGCTCGCCGGAGGGGTGGCGCACGACTTCAACAACATCCTCACCGCGATCATCGGCCATTGCGACCTCATGCTGATGCGCCACACCCCCGGCGACAGCGATTATGACGACATCCAGCAGATCCGCTCGAATTCGAACCGCGCCGCCAGCCTGACGCGGCAGCTCCTCGCTTTCTCGCGGCAACAGACGCTGCGCCCGCAGGTGCTCCAGCTGCCGGATGTGATCGCTGAGGTCTCGACCCTTCTGAACCGCCTGATCGGCGATACGGTGAAGCTCCAGGTCAAGCACGGCCGCGGCCTCGGGCCGGTCCGCGCCGATCCCGGCCAGCTCGAGCAGGTGATCGTCAATCTCGCGGTCAACGCCCGCGACGCGATGCCGGAAGGCGGGACCCTTGTCCTCCAGACCTATGCGGTCAGCGCCGACGAGGTGCGACGGATGGGAAGCGAGATCCTGCCGATCGCCGATTATGCGGCGATGCGCGTCTCCGATACCGGCACCGGAATCGCGCCGCATCTCCTCCCCAAGATTTTCGAGCCCTTCTTCACGACCAAGGAAGTGGGCAAGGGCACCGGCCTCGGCCTCTCCACCGTCTACGGCATCGTCAAGCAGTCGGGCGGCTTCATCTTCGCCGAATCGGAGCCCGGCAAGGGGACGAGCTTCGTCATCTACCTCCCGGTCCATCGCGCCGACGCGCCGGCCGCCGGCCGCAAGGCGCGCGCCGCCCCGACGGAGCTCTGGGGCACCGGCACGGTGCTCCTGGTCGAGGACGAGGCGACGGTCCGCGCGGTCGCCGAGCGCGCTCTGGCCCGGCACGGCTACAATGTCCTCCTCGCGGAGAACGGGGAGGCGGCAATCGAGATTTTGGAGCGCGAGAAAAGGGTCGACCTGATGGTCTCCGACGTGGTCATGCCGACGATGGACGGCCCTACCACGGCACGCGCCGCGCGCCGGATCCAGCCCGACCTGCCGATCCTCTTCATCTCCGGCTATGCCGAGGAGCAGCTGCGCGCCTCGATCGACCTGCCGCGCGTCGCCTTCCTCGCAAAACCCTTCTCGGTGCAGGCGCTGGCCGAGGCGGCGCGCGACGCGCTCGCGATGAAATAATGGTTTCGCAAGCGGTTGCGAGCACCTAAGCAAAATTCGTGACCCGGCCGCGCTCAATCCTGATCGTCGAAGACGAGCCGCTGATCGCGATGATGCTCGAGGATTTCCTCGATTCGCTGGGGCACCAGGTCGCCGGCACGTGCGACAGCGTCGGGGCCGCGCTCGAGCGGGTGGGGAAAGGGGGGTTCGACGTCGCGATCATCGACGTCAACCTGAACGGTGAACGGGTCTGGCCGGTCGCCGACCTCCTTACCGAGAAGGGCGTGCCCTACGTGCTCGCAACCGGCGGCCACATCGAGCCGCCGCCCGAGAAGCATGCGGGGGCGCCGGTCCTTTCAAAGCCTTTCACGCTCGACGCAATCGAGCCCGCACTGGAACAGGCCTGCGGCGATTGACCCGCCGGATGTGGAGCCTCCTCCTCATCCCGCTGTGGCTTTATCTTGCGCTTCTCAGCCTGCTGTTCCTGTTTCAGGGGCGGCTGATCTTTCCAGCCGGCGCGGCCGGCGGCGCCCGCCCGCTCCGTGAGGGGGCGGAACAGCTGAGCTTTACCGCTCCCCGAGGCGAGACGCTTCGAGGAATCCATCTCCCGCCGGGGACAGCGCGCAGCGGGACGCTCGTCCTCGCCTTCGCGGGCAACGCCTGGAACGCCGAGGACGCCGCGGAATATCTGCACGACATCTATCCCGGCGCCGACATCGTCGCCTTTCACTATCGCGGCTACCGCCCCTCGACCGGCGCGCCCTCGGCGAAGGCGCTGATTGGGGACGCGCCGCTTGCCTATGACGCGTCCGTCGCCCGCCTGCGTCCGCAAAGGACGGTCGCGGTCGGGCTCAGCATCGGCAGCGGAATCGCCGCCTCGCTCGCGGGCAAGCGCCCGCTCGCCGGGCTCATCCTCGTCACTCCGTTCGACTCGCTGAAAGCCGTCGCGGCCGGCCATTATCCCTGGCTTCCGATCCGGCTGCTCTTCCGCCACGACATGGAGCCGGCCCAATCGCTGCGCCGGACGAAGCTTCCGGTCGCGATCCTATCCGCCGGCCGGGACGATGTCATTCCGCCGCCGCGCGCCGACGCACTTCGGCGCTCGGTCGGCAACCTTGCCTACGACCGAAGTTTCCCCGGCGCGGGCCACAACGACATTTACCGGCGCTCGGACTTCCAGGCCGCGATGCGCGAGGCGCTGGAGCGGATCACGAATCCCTAGGCGGATGCCCGGTGCACGCCTCCATCATCGCCGGCTCGGCGGCCTTGCAGGCCCGTTCGCGCAGGGCGGCCCCGTCCGGCAGGCCGAGCGCCTGGAAGCCGACCGCAATGTAGCAGGCGCGCTTGCCCCCCAGGTCGGGGACGGCCCGACAATAGGGAATTCCCTCCGCCGGATCGGCATTCATGTTGACGATCGAGGCGACGACTCCGCCATGGCAGGTCGGCCGATAGGCTTCGGGGGCGAGGCCGCAGAGCCGGACCGCTTCCGCATGGTTGCCGAGCGCGATCGTGCTGACGTCGCGGCCGAGGCTCAAGAAGCAGGTGTCGCGCGCCTTCTCCGGCGCCCGGCCGCATTCGGCTCCGACTCGCGCGACGTCGCCGTGCAGATGGTGGAGCATGGCCGAAGTCTGGATCGTGTAGCAGGCGGTCAGATATTTCTCGTCGAACTTCGAGCACGGGTAGTGGAGGTCGTTCGGGTCGAGCGCCTTGAACGGGGGCTCGCCGGGGGGGCCCTGAGCCGTTCCGTGCGTGGCGTGATCGCCGTGTCCGATGTGCGCCGCCGGGGGTTCCACCACTTTCGGCGCGGAGACGTGGTGGGGCATCGTCGCGTCGACGATGTTCTCCATGAACGCGCCGGCGTAGCACATCTGCCTTTCGTCCCCGCGACTGAGCAGGTCGCAGCCGGCCAGCGCCTTCGGGAGATCGTGGCGATGGAGGATGTCGAGCCCGTGGCCGAGCCCGTGGGTGCACTGGAAGAGCAGGAACGCGTTGGCGGCGGCGCGGTGGTCGGCGCAGAGCGCGTCCACCGTCTCGGTCGTGGCGCTGCCGCCCGCTTTCTCGACGGCGATGAAATAGCCCTGGATGACGCCGTGGTAGCAGCCGGACTGGTAGGCCGGGGTGCAGGTTGCGAAGACTCGGCCGACCTGGTCAGGCGACTTCAACGCGGAGATGCCGATCCGGTGAGCATACATGTGGCCGTCGCGCCGCACGTCGGGGTCCCGCGCCGAAAGCGCGTCGAGGAGCTTCAGAGCCGCGGCCGGGCCCGCGGCCGAGAGGCGCGCGTCGAGCTCGGCGGTGTAGCATTGCTGCTCGTGCGCCGGGTCCGGCGAGCTGCAGCGCCGGACGGTCGCGGCCGCTTGCCCGGCGGTGGGTCCTGCCGCCGGGGCCTGTGCGATGGCGGCTTGGCCGAGCAGAGGGAGCGCTGCCGGCAGGAGAACCGCACCCAGGAACGGGACCCGCCTCATTTTTCTCCTCCCTGTCCGCGCGCCTTCGACGACGGTGCCAGCGCCGGCCGCTCCAAGCAAGCCTGAGGGGACGAATGTTTCCCTCTTGTTCTTCGGGAACGTTTGTGGTACGGAGCGACTCTCGCGTTGAATGGGCGGCGGCGAGGCAATAGGGAGCGTGGACGCCATGGTGGCTTCTCTCAAGGTGGTGGGATCCTCGGACAATATGGACAAGCAGAAGGCCCTCGAGGCCGCCCTGGCGCAGATCGACCGCGCTTTCGGCAAAGGGAGCGCGATGCGGCTCGGCTCGCGCGAGGCCATTCCGATCGAGGCGATCTCGACGGGCTCTCTCGGCCTCGACATCGCGCTCGGCATCGGCGGCCTGCCGCGCGGCCGGGTCGTCGAGGTCTACGGGCCGGAGAGTTCGGGCAAGACGACGCTCGCGCTCCACGTCATTGCCGAGGCGCAGCGCGCCGGCGGCACGGCGGCGTTCGTCGACGCGGAGCATGCGCTCGATCCGGGCTATGCCAAGAAGCTCGGCGTCGACGTCGACAATCTGATCGTCTCGCAACCCGACACGGGCGAGCAGGCGCTCGAGATCACCGACACTCTGGTCCGCTCGAACGCGGTCGACGTGCTCGTCGTCGATTCGGTCGCCGCTTTGGTTCCCCGCGCCGAGATCGAGGGCGAGATGGGCGACAGCCATGTCGGCCTCCAGGCCCGGCTGATGAGCCAGTCGCTGAGGAAGCTGACCGGCTCGATCTCCAAGTCCAAATGCCTCGTCATCTTCATCAATCAGCTCCGGATGAAGATCGGCGTCATGTACGGCAATCCGGAGACGACGACCGGCGGCAACGCGCTCAAATTCTACGCTTCCGTCCGCCTCGACATCCGCCGCACCGGCCAGATCAAGGACCGCGACGACATCGTCGGCAACACGACGCGGGTGAAGGTGGTCAAGAACAAGGTCGCGCCGCCGTTCAAGCAGGTCGAGTTCGACATCATGTACGGCGAGGGCATCTCGAAGACCGGCGAGATCCTCGATCTCGGCGTCAAGGCCGGCCTGGTCGAGAAATCGGGCGCATGGTTCAGCTACGATTCGATCCGAATCGGCCAGGGCCGGGAGAACGCCAAGCAGTATCTGCGCGAGAATCCCGACGTCTCGGCCCGCCTCGAGCGCGCCATCCGCGGCAAGACCGAGGAAGTGGCCGAGGCGCTGATGACCGGACCGGTGCCCGAGGAGGAGGACCTCTAGCTCGACCGCTCGCCGGGCTGGCGTCCTCGCCTATTCGCCGGTCCCCGGCTTATCCGATCAGCCCGGCCCGAACAGGCGACCGCGCTCGGTCACCACGAGGACGGTGAGCGCGGTGGCGCCGAAAGCGGCGAAGCCGGCGGCGAGCGGCACGACGCTGAAGTCGAAGCTCTGGCCGACGAGCAGGCCGAGCAGGGCGCCTCCGATCGTTCCGATCGTCCCCTGAACCGACGAGGCCGTGCCGGCGACGTGGCCGAGCGGCTGCATCGCCAGCGCTCCGAAATTGGCCGAGGCGAGGCCGAAGCAGGCCATGGTCAGGCCCTGGAGGATGAGGAACGTCCAGAAAGTCTCCCGCCCGCTCAACGCCGCCGCGAGGTGAATCGCGGCGAAGGCGGTGAAGAGCGCCAGGCCGAGATGGGCGATCCCCCTTGTCCCGATCCGCTCGACCAGCCGCGAGTTCAGATAGGAAGTCGCGGCCATCGGCAGCGCCACCGCGGCGAAGGCGACCGCGATCAGCTCGGGCCGATGGAAGACGTCGAAGACGAGCTGCTGGATCGAGTTGATGTAGCCCATCAGCGCGCCCATCATCATCGTGAAGGCGAGAGTGTAGCCGAGCGACTGCCGGTTGGTGAGCGTCTCGCGGGCGCCCTGCCAGATCGTGGCGAAGTCCAGCGCGCGGCGATATTCGGGGTGCAGCGTCTCGGGCAGCCGCCAGAGCGACCAGGCGAGCATGATCCCGCCCATCGCCGCGAGACCGAAGAAGATCGCCCGCCAGGATGCGAAGGCGAGCGTCGCCTGGCCGAAGCTCGGCGCCAGCACCGGCATCAGCAGGAAGACGAGGAAGGTGAGGGACATCACGCGCGCCATTTGCGGCCCCTCGAACCGGTCGCGCACGATCGAGACGACAAGCACGCGCGTCGCCGCCGCCGCGCCGCCCTGTGCCATCCGCGCCGCGATCAACAGGGCAAAGCTTGCCGCCGCCGCGCTCGCCGCCGCGAAGGCGACGTAGAGGAGCAGGCTGACGACGAGCACGGGCTTGCGGCCGAAACGGTCGGAGAGCGGCCCGTAGATTATCTGGGTAAGACCGAAGCCGAGGACGTACAGCGCGACGACGAGCTGGCGGCGGTTCGGGTCGGCGACCCCAAGAGCCTCGCCGATGGCCGGAAGCGCCGGAACCATCGCATCGATGGCGAGCGCGTTCAGCGACATGAGGCCGGCCATCAGCACGACGAACTCGCGGAAGCCCGGGCCGGCGAGCGCGGGGTCGAGGCGGGGCGGCTGCAGCATGGTCTTCCTGTCGCGGGCGGGAATGGCGTTAGACGTGGGGCGCGGCAAGCGGTTCCCTCGGCGGCGCGGCGGACCTATGGGGCGACAGGGACGCCCCAGCGGAGCCGCCATGATCCTCGTCCACCACCTCGAGAACAGCCGCTCGCAGCGCGTCCTCTGGCTGCTCGAGGAGCTCGACCTCCCTTATGAAGTCCGCCGCTACGAGCGCGACCGCAAGACGATGCTCGCGCCGCCCGAGCTGCGGCGCGTCCATCCGCTCGGCAAGTCGCCGGTAGTCGAGGATGACGGCCTGGTCCTCGCGGAGACCGGCGCCATCGTCGAATATCTGGTCGATAAAGCGGGCGGCCGTCTCGGCCCGCCGTCAGACCGCGACGGGGCGCTGCGCTATCGCCATTTCCTCCATTATGCCGAAGGCTCGATGATGCCCCCTCTGCTCGCCATGCTCGTCGTCCGACGCCTCGGTCTGCTCGGCCGGCCAGCGAGGGCGCCGCTGCATCGCATGTTCGACACGCATCTCGACTGGCTGGAGAACGAGCTCTCCGGCCGCGACTGGTTCGCCGGCGGCGAATTCACCGCCGCCGACGTGATGATGAGCTTTCCGCTCGAGGCCTCCAGCCACCGCGCCGGCCTGGACGCGCGCCGGCCGCGGCTGATCCGGTGGCTCGAACGGATCCACGCCCGGCCCGCTTACGCCGCGGCGCTCGCGAAAGGAGGCCCCTATGCCTATGCCTGAGGTCAGCCGCCGGGGCTTCGGCCTCGGCGCCGCCGCCGCCGCGGCTGCCCTGCTCGGGCCGCGCGGCGCACGCGCCGCCGCCGAGGATCCACCGCTCAGCGACATGACGAGGGACGTCGCGCCGATCGGCCGCCCCGAGCGGCTCGCACGGATCGCGAAGGCGCAGCAGCTGATGCGGCGCGCGAAGCTCGGCGCAATCCTCGTCGAGCCGGGCGCCTCGCTCGATTATTTCACCGGCGTCCAATGGTGGCGGAGCGAGCGGCTGACCGCGGCCGTGATCCCCGCGGAGGGCGAGCCGATCGTCGTCACGCCCTTCTTCGAGGAGCCGTCGGTGCGCGAGAGCCTCGGCGTCCCGGCCGAGGTGCGGACCTGGCAGGAGGACGAGGATCCCCTGAAGGTCGTAGTGGGGGCGCTGCGCGATCGAAAGGCCTACGGCAAGCCGGTCGGGATCGACGAGACGGTGCGCTTCTTCATCGCCGACGGCCTTCGCCGCCACGGCGTCGCGGTGGAGCGCGGCGCGGGCGTGGTGCGCGGCTGCCGGATGATCAAGTCCCCCGCCGAGCTCGCGCTGATGAAGAAGGCCGCCGACATCACCGTCGCGGCGTTTCGCTACACGCATCGCCGCGTCGAGAAGGGGATGACCCCGGGCGACATCGACGCCCTGATCGGCAAGGCGACGCGGGCGATGGGGGGCGACTATGACGGCGGCCTCGTCCTGCTCGGCGAAGCGAGCGCCTATCCGCACGGGACCCACAAGCCCCAGTCGGTGCGCGAGGGCGAAATCGTGCTGCTCGACTGCGGCTGCTCGGTCCACGGCTACCAGTCGGACATCTCGCGGACGTTCGTTTTCGGCGAGCCGACCAAGGAGCAGCGCAAGGTCTGGGACCAGGTCCACCGCGGCCAGGAGATCGCCCTCGCCGCGGCGCGGGTCGGAGCGCCCGCCGGAAGCGTCGACGATGCCGTTCGGCGCCAATATGAAGCCTGGGGCTACGGCCCGCGCTACAAGCTGCCCGGCACGCCCCACCGCACCGGCCACGGCATCGGCATGGAAGGGCACGAGCCGGTCAATCTCGTCCACGGCGAGACGACCCGGCTCGCGCCGGGCATGTGCTTCTCGAACGAGCCAGGCATCTATCTGCCCGGCAAGTTCGGCATCCGGCTCGAGGATTGCTTCCACATGACGGAGAACGGCCCGCGCTGGTTCTCGACGCCGCCGCCCTCGATCGACCGTCCGATGGACTAGGTTTCGGGCAGCGGCGGCGGCCGGTGGCTCGGGGCGTGCGGCGGCTCGATGTCGGCGGGCTCGAGCGGGTCGAGCCGGCCTTCCCACTTGGCCACGACGGCGCTCGCCACCGCATTGCCGACGACGTTGGTCGCCGAGCGCCCCATGTCGAGGAAATGATCGACGGCGAGGATCATGAGAATCCCCGCCTCCGGGATCTTGAACTGGGCGAGCGTCGCGGTGATGACCACCAGGCTGGCGCGGGGCACGCCGGCGACCCCCTTCGACGTCACCATCAAGGTCAAAAGCATCGCCATCTGGGTGCCGAAATCCAGGTGGATGCCATAGGCCTGGGCGATGAAGATCGACGCGAAGGTCATGTACATCATCGAGCCGTCGAGGTTGAAAGAGTAACCGAGCGGCAGGACGAAGCTGGCGATGCGCGGCGGCACTCCGAAGCGGTCGAGCGCCTCGAGGGTGCGGGGGAAGGCGGCTTCGGACGAGGCGGTCGAGAAAGCGAGCACGATCGGGTCGCGTATGTAGCGGACCAGAAGCCCGGTGCGCCGGCCCACGATCAGGAAGCACAGGCCGATGAGGAGCAGCCAGAGGATGGCGAGGCCGAGATAGAAGCTGCTCATGAAATAGCCGTAGGTGCCGAGGATCTTGGGTCCCCGCTCGGCGATGCTCGCGGTGACCGCGGCGAAGACGGCGACCGGGGCGAAGCGCATCACATAGTCGGTGACCTGGAGGATCACCTTGACCAGCCCCTCGAGCGCCCGGACCAGCGGGCGGGCGGGTTCGCCGACCGCGGTGATCGCGACGCCGAGGAAGAGCGAGAAGACGACGATCTGAAGGATGTCGTTCGACGCCATAGCGCTGACCATCGATTCCGGGAAGATATGGGCGATGAACTTGGCGAGGCTGAACGCATCGCGGTCGATCCCGCTGGCGGCGTCGGCGGGCGGGATGGCGAGGTGCAGGCCGACGCCGGGCTTCAGGGCGGTGACCAGGATGAGGCCGAGGCTGAGTGAAACCAGGCTCGCCGAGACGAACCAGCCGAACGCCTTGAGGCCGACCCGGCCGAGCGCGCTGGTGTCGCCCATATGGGCGATGCCGACGACCATGGTCGACAGCACGAGTGGCGCGATGATCATCTTGATGAGGTGCAGGAAGACCGTCGTCAGGATCGAGATGTAACCGGCGACCGTCTTGAGCTGCTCGGTCGGCTCCGACGTGCCGTCACCCAAAGAGGCGTTCAACACCCAGCCGACGATGATGCCGAGCACGAGCCCGGCCAGGATGAAATAGGTCAGGCGTTTGGCCATCTGGCGCTCCCCGCGGCTTGGTTGCGCCTAGGAAGGCGAAAGCGCCGTGGAGGTCAAGCGGTCCTTCGATACGGGTCTTCGCCTTCGCTCAGTCCCTACTCAGGATGAGCGGGATGGGGGGGATTATCCTCCACCGCTCATCCTGAATAGCCGGTGAGCCTGTCGAACCGGCGTATCGAAGGACCGGACTCACGCCGGCTCGAGCACCTTTTGGACGACCTCGTCGGCGAGCTTGCCGTTCAATTCGGCGAGATGGTCGAAGCGGGCTTGGTAGCTCGCCAAGCCCTGGCTCACCGAGCGGAGCTCCGCGTCGAGGCCCTGGAGCTCCGCCTCCGGCAGCAAGGCCTCGACCACGTCCCAGCGCGACCAGCCCGGGCGGCTGTCCATGCCGAGCATCTGGCCGCGCCGGCTGGCGATCGCAGAGGTGACTCGCGACGTCGCGTAGCTCGGAGTGACGACGCGCACCTTGAACACCGGCTCAAGCAGGTGAGGGGAGGCGGCTGCGAGCGCTTCGGCCATGCCGATCCGGCCGGCGGTGCGAAAGGCGAGCTCCGAGCTGTCGACGCTGTGATAGCTTCCGTCGACCAGGGTGACCGCGACGTCGACCACCGGGAAGCCGAGCGGTCCCTTGGCGAGCGCGTCCTTGACCCCCGCCTCGACGGCCGGGAAATATTGCCGGGGCACGGCGCCGCCGTGGATCTTCTCGTCGAATCGGAAGCCTTCGCCGCGGCCGAGAGGCCTCACTTCGATGACGACGTCGCCGAACTGGCCGTGGCCGCCCGACTGCTTCTTGTGGCGGCCGCGCTGGGTGACCGGCTTGCGGATCGACTCCTTGTAGCCGACGATCGGGGGGGCGGTGTCGACGGCGACGCCGTAACGGCGCTTCAGTCGGGCCAGGGCGACCTTCAGATGCTCGTCGCTGATCCCCTTCAGCCGGGTCTCGTGCAGGCCCTCGTCCTGCTCCCAGCTCAGCGCCGGATCCTCCTCGCATAGCTTCTGGAGGGCGGTCGACAGCCGGACGTCGTCCTTGCGGTCGCGCGTGGCGATCGAGAGGGCGTAGTTGGAGGGAGGCCAGGCGATGTCCGGCGCCTTGCCTTGTCCGCCCAGCCACTCGCCGGCCGCGACGCCTTCCGCCTTCGCGATGGCGACCACGTCGCCGACGGCGGCCTTCTGGAGCTTGGCGGTCTTGTCGCCCTGCACGGCAAAGAGCGTGCCCACTCGGACCGCCTCGCCTCCGCGGGCCTTGAGCTCGGCGCCTTCGCTGAGCGTCCCGCCGAAGACGCGCGCAAGCGCGAGACGCCCCATGCTGCCGCCGTGAGAGATTTTGAAGACAAAGGCGCAGCCCCCGGCGGCGCCGAGCCGCCCGGCCGCGGCCGCCGGCTCCGGGGCGTCGTGGCGCAGCGCCTTCATCAGCCTGCGAACGCCGAAGCCGTTCAGCGCCGAGCCGAACAGGACGGGAACGACGAGATTCTCGCGCGTCTCGCGGGCAATGTCGGCGAAGATGGTGGCGCGGTCGGGAGTCTCATCCATCAGCAATTGCTCGAGCAACTGGTCGTCATGGTCGGCGAGCTGCTCGAGCATGTGGAAGCGGTCCGATTGCTCGCGGTCCGCGAGGTCCGGGGGGATGTCGATCTGCTCCGATTCCTTGCCCGGCCGGTATTTGAACGCGCGCTCGAGCGCGAGATCGACGAAGCCGGTGACCTTCTCGCCCTCGCGGATCGGGATCTGGCGGGCGATGAGGGGAGACGAGCTCATCGGCTGAAGCGCCTCGAGGAGGGCGCGGATGCTGCCTCGCGCCTGGTCGATCTTGTTGACGAAGATCAGGTGCGGGACGCCGAGCGCCTCGAGCTGGCGCAGCGCGGGCTCGGCGAGGATGGCGCGGTCCGCCTCCGGGTCGACGACGACGATGGCGAGGTCGGCCGCGGCGGCTGCGAAAGCGCCGTCTGGAGAGAAGCCGACGGACCCCGGCGTGTCGACGAGAACGAATCGGTCGCCGAGAAAGTCGAAGTGGCTGAGGTTGATCTCGGTCGAGCCGCCCCGGGCCCGCGCCTCGGGGCTGGTGTCGCCGATGCTGGTCCCGGCATCGACGCTGCCCTGGCGGTCGACGGCCCCGGCGGCGAAGAGCAGGGCCTCGGCGAGGCTGGTCTTGCCGCCTCCGCCCGGTCCCACGAGTGCGATCGTCCGGGTGCCGGTTGCTCTGTCGGGCATGCGTTTCTCCCTTCCGTCCAAAAAGGCGCGGGAGCCGCGAGCTAAGCGCGTCCGCGCTCTCGTTGCCGCAGCGTTTCACCCTTTGACCGCGAATCGCAAGAGGGAAGGGGGTGCGGATGGGGCCCGACGGAACGCGGACGGCCCATCGCGGGTTGTGATCCCGCGCGATCCTCGTGCGCCTGTGAAGAGGATGAGGGACATGCCCGCTTCGACGACCCTTCCCATCGTCGCCGCTCTGTCGATCATCGGCTCTGCGCTCGGCGTGAGCCTCGGCCGGTCGGCGATCGCCGAGATCGATCCCGCCTATTTCAGCGATCCGGAAGTCCCCTTCCACGCCGATCTCGTGGCCAACCGCGGCACCGACTGGGCGCAGGTCCAGGCGCTCGAATATCAGCAGGCGAGCGTCGCGGAAGGGCTCGGCACGGGCTGCGTCGGCTGCCGCGCCTATCCGGCGGAATATTTTCCGCAGCACGAACCGGCGGTCGATTATTACGCGGCCGACGTGACGCCGAGCACGAGCGCTTCGGAACCAGAGAAACGCGTCGCGGACGAGCAGGACGCCGACCGGGCGAGCATCGTCCGCTACGCCTCATACCGGGTGAGCGCCGACGAGCCGGCCGGGGACGAGCTGGAGGAGGAGGAAGCGCCCGTCTACGCCGCGACGGAATAGTTGCCCCTCTAGAGCCCCTCCCTTACATCGCGGGGCATGACCTCCACCAACGACATCCGCCGGTCCTTCCTGGACTATTTCGGCGCTCACCAGCACACCATCGTCCCCTCGGCCCCGCTGGTCCCGCAGAACGACCCGACGCTGATGTTCGTCAATGCGGGCATGGTGCCGTTCAAGAACGTCTTCACCGGCCTCGAAACGAGACCCTACGTGACGGCGACTTCCTCCCAGAAGTGCGTGCGGGCGGGCGGCAAGCATAACGATCTCGACAATGTCGGATACACGGCGCGGCATCTCACCTTCTTCGAGATGCTCGGCAATTTCTCGTTCGGCGACTATTTCAAGGAGCGCGCGATCGAGCTCGCCTGGAACCTCGTCACGCGCGAATTCGGCCTCTCCCCCGATCGCCTCACCGTGACCGTCTACCACACCGACGACGAGGCCTTCGACCTGTGGCGCCGCATCGCCGGCCTGCCCGAAAGCCGGATCGTCCGCATCGCCACCAAGGACAATTTCTGGGCGATGGGTCCGGACGGGCCCTCGGGCCCCTCCTCGGAAATATTCTTCGACCACGGCGAGACAGTGAGCGGCGGCCCCCCCGGCAGCCCCGACGGAGACGGAGATCGGTTCGTCGAGATATGGAACCTGGTTTTCATGCAACATCTGCAGGAGGCGGACCGGATCGTCGCCGATTTGCCGCGGCCGTCGATCGACACCGGCATGGGCCTGGAGCGCATCGCGACGGTGCTTCAGGGGGTCCAGAGCATCTTCGAAACCGACACGTTCCGGGCGCTGATCGGCGCGTCGGCTGAGTTCACGAAGAGCGAAGCCGGCCAGGCCAGCCACCGGGTGATCGCCGACCACCTCCGCGCCGCCGGCTTCCTCATCGCCGACGGCGTCCTCCCGGGGAACGAGGGGAGGGGCTACGTCCTCCGCCGGATCATGCGCCGGGCGATGCGCCACGCCCATTTGCTCGGCGCCGAGGAGCCGCTCATGCACCGCCTCGTCCCCGAGCTCGTCGCCGAGATGGGCGGCGCCCATCCCGACCTCGTTCGCGCCCAGCCGCTGATCGAGGAGACTCTGAAGGCCGAGGAGACCCGCTTCCGCCAGACGCTCGACAAGGGCCTGAAGCTGCTCGACGAGGCGACCGCGCGGATGAAGCCCGGCGACACTCTGCCGGGCGAGACCGCGTTCAGGCTCTACGACACGTTCGGCTTCCCCTACGATTTGACCGAGGACGCGCTCCGCGCCCAGGGCCTCGCCGTCGACAAAGCCGGCTTCGACGAAGCGATGGCGCGCCAGAAGGCGGCCGCCCGCGCCGCCTGGAAGGGCTCGGGCTCGAAAGCCTCGGACGAAATCTGGTTCGACCTGGCCGAGGAGTTCGGATCGAGCGAGTTCACCGGCTATTCCGGCCATGAAGGCGAAGGCCAGGTGATCGCCATCGTCAAGGACGGCGCCCGCGTCGAGCGCGCGGGAGAGGGCGACCAGGTGATCGTGCTCACCAACCAGACGCCCTTTTACGGCGAGAGCGGCGGCCAGACGGGGGACGCCGGAACGATCAGCGCAGACAATGGCTTGGCAGCTGAAGTTCAGGACACGTCGAAACCCTTGGGGCGCCTCCACGCCCACCATGCGGTGATCCGCGCCGGCGCGCTCGCTGTGGGCGACGCGGTGCGGCTAAAGGTCGACGCCGAGCGCCGCGCGAAGGTGCGGGCAAACCATAGCGCAACCCACCTTCTCCACGCCGCGCTCCGCCACCGGCTCGGCGAGACGGTGACGCAGAAGGGCAGCCTGGTCGCGCCCGACCGCCTCCGCTTCGATTTCTCTTACCCGCGCGCGCTGACGCCGGACGATATCGCCGCGGTCGAGGAGGAAGTGAACCGCCACATCCGCGAGAACGACGCGGTGACGACGCGCCTGATGAGCCCCGACGAGGCGATCGCGGCCGGCGCCATGGCCCTGTTCGGCGAGAAATATGGCGACGAGGTACGCGTGCTGAGCATGGGCCGCGGCAGCGACGCAAGCTATTCGGTCGAGCTCTGCGGCGGGACGCACGTCGAGGCTTTGGGCGACATCCAGCTCCTCAAGATAATCTCCGAGAGCGCCGTCGCCGCCGGCGTCCGCCGCATCGAGGCGCTGACCGGCGAGGCGGCCCGGCGCTGGCTGACCGAGCGCGAGACGCGGCTGAAGGAAGCCGCGGCAAGCCTCAAGGCGTCGCCCGAGGAAGTGCCGGCGCGCGTCGCGGCCTTGCTCGACGAGCGGCGGCGCCTGGAGCGCGAGCTGGCCGAGGCCAGGAAGCAGCTGGCCATGGGCGGCGGCGGCGGCAAGGCGGAAGCCGCGGGGCCGGAGAGCGTCGGCGGCCATGGCTTCATCGGCCAGGTCCTGGAAGGAATGGACCCCAAAAGCCTGCGCGGCCTCGTCGACGAGGCCAAGCAGCGCGTCGGCTCCGGCGTGGTGGCCCTGGTCGCGGTCAACGAAGGCCGCGCGACGGTCGCGGTCGGGGTGACGGACGACCTCACGGGCTCGCTGAGCGCGGTGGATCTGGTGCGGCGGGCGGTCGAGGCGGTCGGCGGCCAGGGCGGCGGCGGCCGGCCCGACATGGCGCAGGGCGGCGGGCCCGAGGGGGCCAGGGCGGCGAAGGCCGTGGCGGCGGTGCGGGAGGCGCTGGAGGGCGTTACGGCTTAGGATGCGGCGGGGCCTAGGGGCGACGAGACGAGAGACGGCGGCGGGAGTGACGCCGATCAGATCGCAATTTTTTCGATCGTTATGTCCGGCCACTGATCGCCCCCGTGATCCCCGGACGCGCTCCACTGTCGCGAAGACAAGCTCGTCGAGGCCGTCAACGCCATCGGCACCACCGCGAGGTCCGGCAGCGAAGAGGAGCAGCAGCTTTCGCCGGGATCCCTCGCAGGGGCCGGTTCTTCCATGTCGGCTGTCTGGGGCGGTATGATGAGGTCGCAATAGCGCGCGCGACGGCGACTCATCAAAGGCCGGAGGGTGCCGGATTGCGCCGATTGAGCAGGTCGCCGCATCCCCCGGATGCGGCTGAAATGTGCGGGGCACCGTTCACCTGCTCACGGTCTGGGCGATGAGCGAATTGTTCCGGCCGCGCGCCGAGCCCCGGGTGACTTTGTTCTAGCGCGCGTGGTGACAGGTACGTACCTGTCACGTACCTGTCACCGCGGCGGGGGGTTCGGGGCCGAAGACGCTCATGCCGCCATAGGCGTGGGAGCGAGCGCACTCTTCGAGGAGATGTTCGGCGAGGGATGGGCCCGAGACGTGGCGCTCGAGGCGGCGGGCCTCGGCGTCGAGGCGGCGGAGGGCGTCGAGCTTCTCGTCCTGGCCGAGCTTGGCCTTCGCGACCGCCGACTTCAGCACGGCGATGGTGCGGTCGTAGACCTTCAGCGGGACCGGGAACGGGTGGCGGTCCTTGCCGCCGTGGGCGAGGCTGAAGCGGGCCGGATCGGCGAAGCGGCAGGGGGCGCCGTGGATCACCTCGGCGACCAAAGCGAGCGAGCGGACCGTGCGCGCGCCGATTCCGGGGATGGCGAGAAGGTCGGCGAAGTCGCGCGGGCCGGCCTCGGCGGCGGCGGCGAGGGCGCCGTGGAGGCGGCGGGCGATGACGTCGCCGGCGCGGACTTCGTGATGGGCGGGCATGACGAGGTGGGGGAGGAGGGGCTGGGGACAGTCACGAGTGACTGTCCCCTTGCCCAGCGCGGCGGCTTCGCGGGCGAGCTTTTCGGGGCCGAGCTCGACGAGGAGCTCGAGCTGGGCGCGGCGCGACGAGTCGGCGCGGCGGTCGGCGAGGTTGACGATGGCGCCGCCGGTTCGTCCCTCGATCGCGGCATGAGGTGAGTCGACGAAGCTCTCCAGGCCCTCGGACAGCCAATGGTAGCGACGCGCGGTCCGGCTGGCGCCGTTCATGCCCTGCTGGACGACCGTCCAGGCGCCATCGTCGGCGACGACGAAGCCGTGGAGATAGAGGTCGAAGCCGTCCTGGACCGCGGCGCTGTCGACCTTGGCGACGAGGCGGCTCGCGGCGCCGAGGGCGGCTCCGTCGAAGCCGGCCCGCTGGCCGGCCTCGACCAGCTCGTCCGGGGTCCGGCGCGAATGGCGGCCGCGGCCGCCGCAGACCGTGATCCCGAGCTCGCGGCTGCGCGGGTTGAGGCCCCGCTTCAGTGCCCCGATCACGCTCGTCGTGATTCCCGACGAATGCCAGTCCATCCCCATGACGGCGCCGAATGATTGGAACCAGAACGGGTGGGAGAGCCGGCGGAGGAACGCGTCGCGGCCTTCGTGGTGGACGATCGCCTCGGCGATGACGGTTCCTAGCCGGGTCATGCGCTCGCCGAGCCAGGCCGGGACGCGGCCGCCGTGGAGGGGGAGGTCGGCGCTTCCGGCTCGCCTGGTCACGATGAATTCCTGCAGAACGAAGGCGGAACGCTAGCCGCCTTCGAGGCGCTTGCCAAGCTTCCATCCGTCCCTCAGCCGGCGGCGCTCGAGCACCGGCTCCTGCTCGAGCCGGCCGAGCTCCATGATCTCCTTCCTGAGCTCGGCGCGTTTCTCGTGGATCGAGGCGATCACCGGGCCCATCGCCATGCCGAGGTCGACGAGCACGGCTTCCGAGAGCTGAAGCGAGGATTCGAGCGTCTCGGGAACCGCATCCGTGGCGCCGGCGCGGTAGAGCTCGGCGGCGTGGCGCGCGTCGCGCGCCCGAGCGACGATGGTGAGCTCGGGGCACCAGCCGCGCACCTTCCTGGTCAGGCGGACGGTGAGCACGGGATCGTCCATGGTGAGGACGAGGGCGCTGGCGTGGCCGAGGTTGAGCCTATCCATCAGCTCCGAGCGGACGACGTCGCCGTAGACGATCGGAACGCCCTCGCGCCGCGCGTCGGCGACGGTCTCGACGTTCGAATCGACCGCCAGGTAGCGACGCTCGTGGGCGGCGAGCATCTCCGCGACGAGACGGCCGACCCGGCCGAAGCCGATGATGACGACCCTCGGCTCCCTGTCACCCCTGGCCTCCTCAAGCTCCCCTTCGACCTGGAGGTCGACGCGCCGCGCCGCGTTCTGGCCGAGCCGGGCGAGCAGTGGTGTGACGGTGAGGCCGAGCGCTGTGACGAGGGTCCAGAATGCGGCGGTCTCCGGGCTGATCAGTCGCGCCGCTCCGGCGGCCGTGAGCACGATCAGGGTCGTCTCGGAAGGCGACGCCATCAGCAACCCGGCTTCGGCGGCGACCGCCTTGCGCGCCCCGGAGAGTCGGAGCAGTGCGCCGGTGACCAAAGCCTTGACCAGGACGACCGCGAGGAGCGCGAGCAAAAGCCACTGCCACTCCGCCGCGATGGCCTTGAGGTCGAGGCTCATCCCGACGGTGATCAGAAACACCCCGAGCGCGAGCCCGCGGAACGGAGCGGTGATGACCTCGACCTCGCTGTTATAGTCGGTCTCCGCGATCAGCACTCCCGCGATGATCGCCCCGACGATCGGCGACAGTCCCGCCGCCGCGGTCGCGAGGCTTGCGACGATGACGACCAGAAGGCTCGCCGAGAGGAACAGCTCCGGGCTTTTCGTTCGGGCGGCCTGAGCGAACAGGCGAGGAAGGATCAGCCGCCCGAGGATCAGCATCGCTGCGACGACGAGCGCTCCGAACGCGAAAGTGCGCAAGAGCCCACCCCATCCATCGGCGTCCGCGCTGGGCGCGAGGGCCCCGAGGAAGAAGATGATCGGCACGATCGCCAGATCCTCGAACAGCAGCATTGCGAGCGACGCCCGGCCGACCGGGCTCGTCGTCCCGACCAGGGGGAGGACGACCGCGGTCGACGACAAAGCGAGCGCGAGGCCCAAAGCCGCGGCGGCGCTCCACGTCCCGTCGAGCAGGAACAGGCCGCCGCCGAGCAGGGCCGCCGAGAGAAGAAGCTCGGCGGCGCCGACTCCGAAGACGAGCCGCCGCATCCCCCACAGCCGGCGGAGGCTGAGCTCGAGCCCGATCGAGAAGAGCAGGAGGATGATCCCGAACTCGGCGAACGGCTCGATCGCCTCCGGGTTTGAGATCGTGAGATAGCCGAGCCAGGGCTGCTGACCGACGAGGGAGCCAAGGCTTTTGGGGCCCGCCAGCATGCCGACCAGGATGAAGCCGATGACCGGGCTGATCCTGAAGCGGGCGAAGGCCGGAATGACGATGCCCGCCGCGCCGAGGATGACGAGCGCATCGCTGAGAGGGGTGTTCTGGAAGCCCGGCGCCATCTTGCCTTTATGCAGGATTGAGCGCGAATGTCAGCGCCGATGCGGGAAGAGACGGAGCTCGTCATCGTCGGCGGCGGGCCGGCGGGAATGGTCGCGGGGCTGCTGTTCGCGCGAGCGGGGGTACGGACCCTGGTGCTCGAGAAGCATTCCGACTTCCTCCGCGATTTCCGCGGCGACACGGTCCATCCCTCGACAATGGAGATACTGAGCCAGCTCGGGATGTTGGAGAGGTTCCTCGAGCGCCCGCACAGCCGCGTCGAAGGCGCGGCGCTCCGGATGGCGGGGCGAGTGTGGACGATCGGCGACCTCGGCCGATTGGAGACGCCCGCGCCCTTCGTCGCGATGATGCCGCAATGGCATTTCCTCGACTTCATCAGGGAGGAAGCACAGGCTTTTCCGGCCTTCGCGCTCGAGATGGACGCCCCCGTAGCCGGCTTCCTCGAGCGAGAGGGCCGGGTCGCCGGCGTCAGGCTCGATGACGGCCGCGAGATACGGGCCCGCCTCACGATCGCCGCGGATGGGCGCTCGTCGATCGTCCGGTCGATGCTTCCCGTCGAGGATCTCGGCGCACCGATGGACGTCTTCTGGTTCCGAGTGGGAAAGCGGGCCGAGGAAAAAGGCGGCCTGCGCGGCAATGTCGAGGCCGGGCGGCTCCTGGTGATGATCGACCGGGGCGACTATTGGCAATGCGCCTTCCTGATCCCCAAAGGCGCCGCCGAAGCCTATAAGGCGCGCGGCATCGAGGCGATCCGGGAGGAGGTGCTTGCGGCCGCGCCCGATTTCGATGCCAGCGAGCTCGACGACATCGGCGACCTTCATCTGCTGACGGTGAAGCTCGACCGCCTGACGCGTTGGCACAGGCCCGGGCTGCTCGCGCTAGGCGACGCCGCGCACGCCATGTCGCCGATCGGCGGCATCGGGATAAATCTCGCGGTGCAGGACGCCGTGGCCGCCGCGAACATCCTCGCCGCACCGATGGCGCGTGGCGAGGATGTCGATCGGCTGCTGGCGAAAGTGCAGCGGCG
>DATAIU010000091.1:0-6501 GCA_036262495.1 Allosphingosinicella sp. | reverse complement strand
TCGTTCGTGCTCTGCGCGTAGGCCGGAGTGGCTACGGTGAGACCAAAAAAGGCAGCAGAGCAGATCGCGCTGGTGCCGAGCAGACCAAATTTTCTCATCCCGGATTTTCCCTCTTAATCGGCCGCGCCTTGCGCGCACGGCCGCTATTTTGACGCAGATACGATTCAGGCCCCCGGCGCAAGGTTGCCGGTCCAATCATTAATCGAAAGTTCAGGAGTGTAGCGCTTCTGCAACAATTCCGAAGCCCGCCGCAGCCCGAAAAAAGCTTGACGGTCAACGGCTTGCGTTGGCGCTCCGCGGAGGGAGGCCCATAACGGGACCCGTTCCTGGGCGCAAGGGCTCAGGCCGCGTCGCCTGCTTCGCGGAGCCAGGCCGCGAGGGGCTCCCACGTCGCCTGGCGCGCGCCGCCCCCGATCACCATCCCGACATGCCCCTGCTCGACTTCTATCCTCGCCCCCGCCGTAAAGGCCGTCGCGGCCGGCACGATCCGGTCGGTCGCAGAATAGATATGAAGCGCGCGACCCAGGTCCTCCTGAGCGATTACGGCCCCTCCGACCGTCCAGGCGCCGAGTCCCGTGACGTCGCGCGCGAACATGGCCTCGAACAGCTCCCGCGCGGCGGCGCCGGGAATGGGAGGACCGTCATTCGCCCAGTCCTCGAGCGTCACGAAGGCGGCCGCCTCGGCACTCGCCGGATCGATCCGCCCAAATCGCTCGAACTTGGCGACGGTGCGCGCCGGGTCGAGGCTCCAGAAGGCGCTCTGAAGGGCTTCCATGGGAAGGAGGCCAAGCCGTTCGACCGTGGGCTGCGCCGATTGCCAGAGGTTAGCCAGCGAAGCGCGCGAGTCGTCCGGAAAGCCGGCGAAGCGCCACGGCGCGGCGAGAGTGGCGACCGGGGCTCCGAGCAGCTGTCCTGCGGCGGCCGCCATGGTCCCGCCGAGGCAATAGCCGACCAGTGCCTGCGGTCCGCCGAGTTTTTTCGCCAGAGGCATCAGGATATGCTCGACATGGCCGCCGACGCTGAGCCTGCTCCGGCTACCGAGGTCCCAGCCCCAGTCGAGCAGATAGGGCCGAACGCCGCCTTCCGCGGCGAGCCAGCGCAGCAGCGAGCGTTCCGGCGAGAGGTCGAGGACGTTGGGGGGATTGATCAGCGACGGCACGAAAAGGACGGCAGGGCCCTCGCCACCATAATCCCTGAGCGACGCGCCATGGGTGCTGGCTCCGGCCGGCGGCGGCTCGAGCGGGCGCGCGCGCCTGGCTTCCTGATACCGCCTGAGCCCCGCCAGCGCCGCCGCCATCCGCTCCGGATCGTCCTCCGTCTCGCGGCGCAGCATGGCGAGGAAGAGAGGGAGCGGCCGCGGCCTGTGTTGCGGCGCGTCAAGCTTAGGTGCTAATGCGCTCTCCTCTGTTCGGAGACTCCCCATGGCGGCCTCGGGCTCGGGCGACGACGTCGTCATCATCAAGAAATACGCCAACCGGCGTCTCTATGACACCGAAAGCTCGTCGTACATCACGCTCGAGCGGCTCGCCGAGATGGTCCGGCAGAAGCGCGAGTTCAAAGTCGTCGACGCGAAGAGCGGCGAGGACATCACCCACAACGTCCTCACCCAGATCATCATGGACGAGGAAAGCCGGGGTCAGACGATGCTGCCGGTCTCGTTCCTGCGCCAGCTGATCGGGATGTACGGCGGCCAGATGCAGTCGATGCTTCCGCAATATCTCGAGGCCTCGGTCGACGCCTTCCAGCGCAACCAGTCGCAGTTCGGGGACGCCCTCGCCGGTGCCTTCAGCGCCAACCCGTTCGCCGAGCTCGCCCGCCGCAACATGGAGATGTTCCAGGCGGCGACCGCAAGGCGGGGCGACGCTCCGGCGGCACAGGAAGCCCAGAGGGACGAGGAGATCGAGCGGCTCAAGGCGCAGCTCACGGATCTCCAGGCCAAGGTGGACAAGCTCACGCGCTGATTTCATGCTCGACGATCTCGATCTTCCCTCCATCCTCTGGACGCTCGCGGCCGCCTTCCTCGTCCTGGCGGCGATCGCGGCAATCGCCGACCGCCGGCGCAGCCGCCGCGCGGCGCTCGATCGGGTCGGCTGGGTGCCGTGGACGGCCATCCAGGTCCTCGCCTTGTTCCTCGCCATCGGGGCTGCCGGACTCGCCGCCCGGGGCTGAACCCGGGCTCGTCCGGAAGCTTGAACCGCAGCTTTGGATGGGCTTCAACCCCAGGCGATGAAGGGCGGATTGAGGAAGCGCGCCGCGACCTTGCCATAGCGGAGCGGACCCGCCTCGCGGCTCTCGGCGTCGAGCGCCATCACCCGGCCGCCGGCCGCCTCGAGGATGGCCTGGCCGGCGGCCGTGTCCCATTCGGCGGTCTGGCCGTGGCGCGGGTAGACGTCGGCGCTGCCTTCCGCGACGAGGCAGAATTTGAGCGACGAGCTCGAGGGGACGAACTCCGTTATGCCCAGATCCGCAATCTTGTCCGCGGTCCCGTGCGAGGCATGGCTTCGGCTGCCGACCCCGGTCAGCCCGGAGGAAGGACACGGCCGGGTACGGATCGCCTCCACGTCGCCGCCATGTCTCCGCCGAAACGCCCCTTCGCCTCGGGCGCCGTAATAGAGGAGGCGAGAGTCCGGCGCATAGATCACGCCCGCGACAGGCTCGCCGTCCTCGACGAGGGCGATGTTGACGGTGAACTCGCCATTGCGCTGGACGAAGCCGCGCGTGCCGTCGAGGGGGTCGACGCAGAAGAATCGCCGGCCCACCTCCGGGATGCGTTCGGCCGCGGCCTCCTCCTCGGCCAGGATGGGAATGTCGGGGAAGGCGTGGCCGAGCCGCGCGAGGATGATCGCCTCGGCGCGCTGATCGGCGATGGTGACGGGCGAGCCGTCGGCCTTCTCGACCGTCTCGCAGCCTTCGGCGTAGATGCGCTCGATCTCGTCGCCGGCTTCGAGCGCCGCGTCGATCAGCGTCTGCAGGAAATCGGACGTCATGCGCTCAGCCGCTCGTGATGCCAACGCAGGTGATCCTCGATAAAGGTGGAGATGAAATAATAGCTGTGGTCGTAGCCCTCCTGCATCCGCAGCGTGAGTGGGATGCCCGCGTCGGCACAAGCGGCTTCGAGGAGATCGGGCCGCAGCTGGGTGGCGAGGAAGCCGTCCGCGCTTCCCTGGTCGACGAGGATCTCGGAAATGCGCGCGCCGTCTTCGATCAGCGCCACCGCGTCATGCGCGCGCCAATCGGCGCGGTCCGGTCCGAAATAGCGCCCCAGCGCCTTTTCCCCCCAGGGGACGCGGGACGGTGCGCAGATCGGAGCGAAGGCGGAGACGCTGCGGTAGCGCGCCGGATTGCGGAGGCCGAGGGTGAGCGCGCCGTGGCCGCCCATCGAATGGCCAGTAATGCCCTGGCGAGTCATGTCGACGGGGAATTGGGCGGCAATCAGGTCCGGCAGCTCCGCGGCGACATAGCCGTACATCCGAAAATGGCTGGACCAGGGCGGCGCGGTCGCATCGACGTAGAAACCCGCCCCCTGGCCGAAAGCGTAATCCGGATCGTCCGGGACCTCGATTCCGCGCGGGCTCGTGTCGGGCGCGACGAGGATCAGGCCGAGCTCCGCGCAGACCCGCTGATAGCCGCCTTTCTCGACGACATTGGCATGGGTGCAGGTGAGGCCGGAGAGATACCACAGGAGGGGGAGGGGCGCTCCCGCCTCGGCCTGCGGAGGAAGGTAAATGCCGAAGACCATGTCCGTGCCGGTCTCGCGGCTGGCGTGGCGGATCGCGAGCTGCGTGCCGCCGAAGGATCTGGCGGAGGAGATCGTCTCTAGAGTCATGGCAGGTCCGGATGATCCTTCGATACGCCGGTTCGACAAGCTCACCGGCTACTCAGGATGAGCGGTTTTGAACATATGTGCCCTACCGCTCATCCTGAGTAGGGACTGAGCCTGGCGAGGATGAGCAGGTCGGATTGCCCCCGGCAATCCTGAAACATGCCGGGGGGATGTTTCACCTGCTCATTATCGAAGGACGTTCTAGTACACCACCACGCTCCGGATACTTTCGCCGGCATGCATCAGGTCGAAGGCCGTGTTGATGTCCTCGAGCGGCATCGTGTGCGTGATCAGTGGGTCGATCTCGATCCTGCCGTCCATATACCAGTCGACGATGCGCGGGACGTCGGTGCGGCCGCGGGCGCCCCCGAAGGCGCTGCCCTTCCAGACCCGGCCGGTGACGAGCTGGAAGGGGCGGGTGGCGATCTCGCGGCCGGCCTCGGCCACGCCGATGATGGTCGAGACGCCCCAGCCGCGGTGGCAGCATTCGAGCGCCTGGCGCATGACGTCCGTATTGCCGGTGCAGTCGAAGCTGTAGTCGGCGCCGCCGTCGGTCATGTCGAGGATGGCGGGGACCACCTTGTCCATGCCGATCTCGGCCGGGTTGAGGAAGTCGGTCATGCCGAACGCCTCGGCCATCGCCCGCTTGGCCGGGTTGATGTCGATGCCGACGATGCGGTTGGCGCCGACCAGCCTGGCGCCCTGGATGACGTTGAGGCCGATGCCGCCGAGACCGAAGACGACGACGTTGGCGCCGGGCTCTACCCCCGCGGTCCAGATCACCGCGCCGACGCCCGTCGTCACTCCGCAGCCGATGTAGCAGATCTTGTCGAACGGCGCGTCCGAACGAACCTTGGCGACCGCGATCTCCGGCATCACGGTGAAATTCGAGAAGGTCGAGCAGCCCATGTAGTGGTGGATCGTCTCGGACCCGAGGCGGAAGCGGCTGGTGCCGTCCGGCATGACGCCCTTACCCTGGGTGGCGCGGATCGCCGTGCAGAGGTTCGTCTTGCGGCTGAGGCACGACCTGCACTGGCGGCATTCGGGCGTGTAGAGCGGGATGACGTGATCGCCGACCTTCACGGAGGTCACGCCTTCGCCGACCTCGCGCACGATGCCGGCGCCCTCATGGCCCAAGATGGAAGGGAAGATGCCTTCCCTGTCTTTGCCCTCGAGCGTGTACGCGTCGGTGTGGCAGATTCCGGTCGCCATGATCTCGACCAGCACCTCGCCGGCGCGGGGGCCCTCGAGGTCGACCTCGTGGATCTCGAGCGGCCGGTTCGGTGCGACGGCGATGGCGGCGCGGCTCTTCATGGGCTGCCTTCCTGCTAGCGGGGGTCGCTCATCCCGAGTAGGCGGTGAGCTTGTCGAACCGGCGTATCGAAGGACCGCTCAGAACGGCCCTTCGATACGGGGCTTCGCCAGGCTCGGCCCCTACTCAGGATGAGCGAATGGGGTGTCAAGCCGCCCTCTGCCACTTCCTCCGATCCGCCAGGATGGCTCGCGCGGCATTGTGCCCCGGCGCACCCGTCACCCCGCCGCCCGGGTGGGCGCCAGAGCCGCACAAATAGAGGCCGGCGAGCGGCATTCGATAGTCGGCGTGGCCGAGCATCGGACGGGCGGAGAAGATCTGGTCGAGGCCCATCTTGCCGTGGAAGATGTCGCCGCGCGGGACGCCGAAGCGCTGCTCCAGGTGCCAGGGGGACAGAGCGATGCGGCCGACCACCGAGGCTTTGAAGCCGGGGGCATATCGGTCAACATGGGCGATGATGTGGTCGGCGGCTTCATCGGCGCGCCCCTCCCAGCCGCCATCGATATCGTAGGGGAAATGCTGGCAGAACAGGCTGGCGACATGGGCGCCCGCCGGGGCGAGGCTGTCGTCGAGCGTGGAGGGGAGCAGCATCTCGACGATCGGCTCGCGCGCCCATCCCTCGCTGCGGGCGCTCGTATAGGCCCGGTCCATGTAGCCGAGCGACGGGGCGATGATGATGCCGGCGGTGAGGTGGTCGCCGGGTTCGGGCAGGCTGGTGAAGCGCGGAAGCTCGGAGAGCGCGACGTTCATCCGGAAAGTGGCGCTCTCGGCGGCCCAGCCGGCCATGCGGCGCGAGATTTCGGGCGCGACCGAGCCTTCCGGGAGGAGGCTGCCGAACAGGAAATGCGGATTGACGTTCGCGGCCACGGCTTTCGCTCGGTACGTCCTGCCGCCGGCGACGGCGCCCGCGGCGCGGCCCCGCTCGACAACGATCTCCTCGACGGGGGCGTCGAGGACGATCTCGACGCCTTTCTCGCGGCAGGCCTTCGCCATCGCCTGGGTGATCGCGCCCATGCCGCCGATGGCGTGGCCCCACGCGCCGGCGACCCCCGCCGCCTCGCCGAACAGATGGTGGAGGAGGACGTAGGCCGAGCCCGGGTCGTAGGGGCTGGCGTAATTGCCGACTACGGCGTCGAAGCCGAACAAGGCCTGGACGATGTCCGTCCTGAAATAGCGCTGGAGAATGTCGGCCCCCGACTTTGTGAAGAAGTCGACGAGGTTGCGCTGCTCCTCGAGCGTCATCCCGCGCAGGGAATTGCCGAGCTTGAGCGCCGCCAGCACGTCGGCGAGGCCACCGCCGGCATTGGGCGGCGCGCGCAGGATCCAGTCGCGCAGGATCCCGACCACCGAGCCGAGCGCCTGCGAA
>DATAIU010000090.1:0-16327 GCA_036262495.1 Allosphingosinicella sp. | reverse complement strand
AGCATGAAGCCCCAGCTCGAGGCGAAGGCGGCCGGAAGGGCGAGCAGGATGGGATCGATGCCGGTCGCAGCGATGATGCCGGCGACGACCGGAATCGCGCCGCTGGCCGTCGCGACGTTGGACGCGAATTCGGTGACGATGATGACGATGCCGACGAGAACGGCGGCGACGACCAGCGTTGGGACCGAGCGCAATGGCTGGAGCGCGACGCCCATCCAGTCGGCAAGGCCCGAGGCGCCGATGCCCGCGGCGAGCGCGAGGCCGCCGCCGAACATCATGATCACGCCCCACGGCGCACGATTGGCTTCCTCCCAGTTGATGATGCCGCGTCCGCTGCCGTCCGGAACGACGAAGAGGAGCAGAGCCGCGATGACGGCGATCGTGCCGTCGGTAAGGGAATCCTTGGGGAGGAAGGGAGTCACGAAGGGGAGCGCGATCCATGCCGCCACGGTCAGCGCGACAAGCGGGACCAGACGCTTCTCGGCGGTCGACCAGGGGAGGATCTCGCCGATGCCCTCGCGCGCCGCCGCGGGATCGAAGTCGGTCGCGGAGACCCGCTGCACCTTCATCAGGATGAACCAGCAGAGCGGGATGGAGATCAGGACGAGCGGGACTCCGTAGATCGCCCAGGTGAGAAAATCGATCCGGTAGCCGACGCTCTTCTCGATGATGCCGGCCGCGATCGCGTTGGTCGGCGAGCCCACCAAAGTACCGAAGCCGCCGATCGTCGCCGCGAAGGCTATGCCCATGGCGAGCGCGCCCGAAAAGCCGCGCGTCTCCCCCGGCTCGATCTTGGCTGCGCGCAGGATGGCAAGGCCGATCGGCATCATGATCAGCGTCGTCGCGGTGTTGGAGACGATCATGCTGAGCGTCGCCGTCGCGGCCATGAAGGCGAGCAGCATCTGGGCGGGCCCGCCGCCGCCGCGGCTGACGATCGCCAGCGCCAGCCGGCGATGGAGCCCGGTCCGCTCGATCGCCAAAGCGATGATCGCGCCCCCGAGGACGAGGAAAAGGATCGGCGAATAATAGGAAGCCGCCGCCTCGGTCGCGGTCATGATGCCGAGCAGGGGGAATGCGAGGAAGGGGATGAGCGCCGTCGCGGTGAGCGGCAGCGCCTCGGTCATCCACCACGCCGCCATCAGTACGATGATCGCGGTCGTGCGCCACGCCGCGGGCGTCATCCCTTCCGGCGCGGGCAGGGCCAGCATCACCGCGAAGGCGAGCAGCCCGCCCCAGAGACCCAGGCGTTGCGCCATTCCTCTCCCCCCTAGCTTCGCGCGACTGATGGCACGGCGCGCGCCACTCGCCAATCCTCAGCGGGGCAGGCCGATCAGCGAGACCTGGCGGCCATAGGTCGGCTCGCCGAGATGCGTGGCGCGGCGATAGCTGAAGAAGCGGTCGGGCTGGCTGTACGTGTCCTCGCCGAGCGCCTCGATGCGCTGAACGCCGGAAGCGGCAAGGCGCGAGACGACGAAGCCTTCGAGATCGAACTGGTGATGGCCGGCGCGGCCGAGGGTGAAGAGGCGCTCGGCCTCGGGATCGGCCTCGGCGAAACGTCGCAGGAAGCCTTCGTCGACCTCATAGGAGCGCCGAGCGATGCAGGGGCCGACGGCGGCGGCGATGCGGCTGCGATCGGCGCCGCGCCGCTCCATCTCGGCCACCGTGGCCTCGACTACGCCGCCGAGGGCGCCTTTCCAGCCGGCGTGGGCGGCGCCGACCACTCCCGCCTCGGCGTCCGCGAGGAGCGCGGGAGCGCAGTCCGCCGTGAGAATGCCGAGCAGCAGGCCTGGACGGTCCGTGACCATCGCGTCGGCGCGAGGGCGGGCGTCGTCGGCAAACGGCTCGGTGACGTACAGCGCGTCCCCTGAGTGGACCTGGTGGAGCGTGATCGGCCGAGCGGCGGGCAAGACGGCGGCGATCGCCCGTCGGCGGTTCTCGGCGATCAGCTCCGGGTCGTCGCCCGAACCCAAGCCGATGTTGAGGCCGGCGCACACCCCTTGGGACACGCCGCCGCGGCGGCCGAGGAAGCCGTGCGGAACGGCGCCGAGCGCGGCGGAGCGGAGGACCTCGACGGTCATTAGAGCTCGCGCACCCAGATTTCGTCCTCGTCCGCCTGGTCGCCGACCATGAAGGCGTAAGGCTTGACGAAGGTGAAGCCGTAGCTCCGGTAGAAACGCTGGGCGCGGAAATTCTCGGCCCAGACGGAGAGGTAGATTTCGCGCGCGCCGCCTCGCTTGGCCTGGCCGAGCGCCCAGTCCATCAAGGTGCGGCCGATGCCGCGTCCCTGCCACGGCTCCAGGAGGTAGAGCTGGCGGAGCTCCGCGGCGGGGACGACGGGATCGACCGGAAGGCTGACGGGGCCAAGCTTGGCGAAACCGCCCGCTTTCCCGTCCTCCTCGGCGATCCGCACCCGGATTCGCGGGTCCTCTAGCTCCTCCGTCCAGGCAGGCTCGCTGAGCTTGGCGAGGAAGGCCCTGAGATCCTCCTCCGCGTAGAGGTGGCCGAACGTCTCCGCGAAGCTCTTCCGGCTGACCTCGGCGAGCAGCGCGGCGTCGTCCAGGCCGGCATCGCGGTAACGGATCACGCGAAGCCCTCCGGCTCGGGCCAGGAGGGCGCGGTCACCGCGAGTACGCGGAAGAGGGTCCCCATCGCCTCGGGCGAGGTGAGCCGGTGACGGGCGGCCTCGATCTCGTCGGCGCGCTCGGGGGCAGCACGCGCCAGGGCCGCGGCGCGCGCCCGGAGGCCGAGCCGGTCGAGGAAATCCCCCTGGCCGACCGGACCGGAAACGCGCGCGCCGGCCTCGGCCGCGGCGCGGCCCAGGCTCTCGAAGTCGACATGGACGGTAAGGTCCCGCTCTCCCGGTTCCGCCCACGGGTCGGCAAAGCCGTGGCGAGACACGGCTTGGAGCGTGTCGCCGGCCGACGTCCGGTCGTGGCCGTAATCGACGATCAGCGCGGCGCCCCCGTGAAGCCTGACGCGCCGGGCGAGCATGCGAACCGTCGCGAGCGACGCCGGTGACGTCTCGATCATCGTCCCTGCGGGCGCGCCACGCAAATCCGCGGGGATGGCGCTGTCGGGCACGGCAGGGCCGGCGGCCGCCACGAAACGCTCGCCATCGATCGTGACCAACTGTTCGCGCCAGCCCCGGTCCGTGGCAAGGATCCGACGCGCCGGCAGGGCGTCGAAGAATTCGTTGGCGAGGCACAGGATGGGACCGGCTTCGGGGAGCGACGAGAGATCGTCGTGCCACGTGGCGCCCGGCACGCGCTCGGCTTGGGCGGCACGAAGCACCGGACTGGTCTCGACGAAGTGCACCTGCGGCTGCAGCCCTCCGGCCCGCATCGCGCGAAGCGCGTCGGCGGCCAGGGTGCCTCGGCCCGGGCCGAGCTCCAGGTAATTTGCGCCTTGGGGTCGGCCGGCCCTGACCCACAGGTCCGCGAGCCAGAGGCCGAGGATCTCCCCGAACATCTGGCTGACCTCGGGGGCCGTGGTGAAGTCACCGGCTGCGCCCAGCGGGTCGCGCGTCCCATAATAATGCGAATTGGCGAGCGCCATATATTCGGCGACGCAGATCGGGCCTTGCGCCGCTATCAGGCGGCGGAGACGGTCGGCGAGGGTGCTTCGATACGGCATTTCGACTTCGCTCAATGCCTACTCAGCATGAGCGGAAAAAGCAGCAACCGCTCATCCTGAGTAGCGGCTGAGCCTGGCGAAGACGCGTATCGAAGGACCAGCTCAGGCGACGCTCTCGGTGCCGGCGAAAGGCTCGACCCGCTGGCGCCTCCGCTTGGCGGTGGCGATCAGCCAGGCGCCGCCGAGCACCATCGGGACCGTAAGCGTCTGCCCCATGGTCAGGCCCCAGGGGAGATGCTCGAGGCCCTGGTCGGGCTGCCGGACCAGCTCGACCAGGAAGCGGCTGAGGCCGTAGACCAGCAGGAAGAAGCCTACCAGCTTGCCCGGCTGGTAGCGCGCATCGGTTCGCCAGAAGAGGAACGAAAGGACGGCGAAGAGGAGCAGCCCTTCGAGCCCCGCCTCGTAGAGCTGGCTCGGATGACGCGGAATCTCGCCGCCGTTTGGAAACACGATTGCCCAGGGCACATGGGTCGGACGGCCCCACAATTCCGAGTTCACGAAATTGGCGAGCCGGCCGAAGAAAAGGCCGAAGGGCGCGCAACAGGCGACGTAATCGTGGATTCGGAGCCAGTCGAGCCTGTGCTTCCTCGCCATCCAGACGATGCCCAGCGTCGTCCCGACGACGCCGCCGTGAAACGACATGCCGCCGTCCCAGATGCGCAATATCTGCACCGGGTCGTTGAAGTAGAGGCCCGGCTTGTAGAAAAGGACGTAGCCGAGCCGGCCGCCCAGGATGATGCCGAGGGTGGCGTAAAAGACCATGTCGTCGGCATGGCGCTTCGCCATCGGCGCACCCGGGCGGGCGATCAGCCTCATCAGATACCACCAGCCGACCAGGATGCCTGCAAGGTAAGCGAGCGAATACCAGCGCAGCTTGAACCAGCCCCATTCGAACAGAACCGGGCTGAGGTGCAGGTCGGTCCAGTGGAGATAGGCGTCCGGGTTCACCGAAGCGGACGAAAGGAACTGATCGATCAAAGGCTTCCCCCTGCAGCGTCTTTCCCTAATAGGAGGGGCAAAGAAAAACGGAAAGGGAGAGTCGGATGGCCGCCAGCGAGCTGGACCGCAAGTTCGACGCGGTGCTGGCGCAGGTGACCGGCCCGGGCGGACGAATCCTGCTCGGCGACGACTCGGACGGCCGCAAGATCGTCACCAACCTGCCACCGACGCTCCCCGGCCTGTTCGACGCCTTCTGCGCGCTCCACGCGACGACGATGGCGGTGATCGCCGGTGAAGAGCGCCTCACCTTCGCCGAGCTCAACGCCACGGCCGACCGCGCCGCGCGCGCCCTGGTGGGCGGCTGGGGCGTAGGGAAGGGCGACCGCGTCGCCGTCGCGATGCGCAACTGCCCGGCCTGGATCGTCGCCTATATGGCCGCGCTCAAGGCTGGCGCGACCGCGACGCTCGTGAACGGGTGGTGGCAGTCCGACGAGCTGCGCCACGGCCTCGGCCTGACCGAGCCCTCGCTGGTGATCTGCGACCCCCCGCGCGCCAAGACTCTGGCGGCGACGGGGAGCGGAGCCGCGTCGGTGACGCTGCCGATCGACAAGCCGATCCTCGAGGCGCTCGCACCGCTTCTGGAAAAGGGCGGAGCGGAGACGGCGCTGCCCGAGGTCCTGCCCGAGGACGATGCGACGATCCTGTTCACTTCGGGCTCGACCGGCGTCGCCAAGGGCGCGGTTTCGAGCCACCGCGCCGTCACCACCGGCGTCTACACTTACTCGATCAGCCTGCTGACCCTGCTCGGCATCATGGAGAGCGAAGGGCGCGGGCCGGCCAACCCGCCGCGCACCCTCGTGAACGTGCCGCTCTTCCACGTCACCGGCGAGGTCCCGGTGCTGCTCAACAGCTTCGTCATCGGCCGCGGCATGGTGCTGATGCCGAAATGGGATCCGGGCGAGGCGTTGCGGCTGATCCAGGACGAGAAGGTGACCTATTTCGTCGGGGTGCCGACGATGAGCCTGGAGATGATGCAGCATCCGGACCGCGACAAATACGACCTCTCCTCGCTCACCGACATCGCGGCGGGAGGCGCGGCGCGGCCGGTCGCCCACGTCAAGAGGCTGCAGGAGAGCTTCCGGGGCGCCCAGCCGGCGCTCGGCTACGGCCTCACCGAGACCAACGCCGTCGGCTGCGGGAATTTCTGGCAGAATTACGCCGACAAGCCGGCTTCGACCGGCCGCCCGCACAAGCCGATGGTCCAGCTTGCGATCCTCGGGGAGGGCGACCGCCACCTCCCGGTCGGCGAGACCGGCGAGATCGCCATACGCTCCGCGGCCAACATACGCGGCTATTGGAACGACCCGGCGTCGACGGCCGCTGCCTTCACCGCGGACGGATATCTGAAGACCGGCGACATCGGCTATCTCGACCCCGACGATTACCTGTTCATCGTCGACCGCAAGAAGGACATCATCATCCGCGGCGGCGAGAATATCAGCTGCCAGGAGGTCGAGGCCGCGATCTACTCGCAGGTCTCGGTATCCGAGGCGTCGGTGTTCGGCGTGCCCGACGAGAGGCTCGGCGAGGTGCCCGCCGCAGTCGTTTATTGCGAGGAGGACTGCACCCTTACCGCCCACGCGTTGCGCCTTTTCCTCGAGGAGCGGATAGCGCGGTACAAGGTGCCGGAATATATCTGGGTCCATGACGAGCCCTTGCCCAAGCTCGGCACCGGCAAGATCGACAAGAAGGTCCTTCGCGAGCTCTATTCGAAGCGCGTCGGCGCCGCGCGTGCCTCCTAGCCCGCCGGCCGCCATGGCCCGCACCCCTCCGATGCTCAGCCGCCGCACCCTGCTGATCGGGGGCGGGGCCAGCGCGGGGCTGGTCCTCGCCTGGGCGGTTTGGCCCCGGCGCTACGCTCCCAACCTTCCCCCGGCCGAGGGCGAACAATTGCTCAACGCGTTCGTCAAGATCGGCCGCGACGGACGCGTCGTCGTGGCCGTGCCTCAGGCCGAGCTCGGCCAGGGGAGCTGGACCGCGCTCGCCCAGATCCTCGGCGACGAGCTCGGCGCCGACTGGCGCGCCGTGGGCGTCGAGGCGGCGCCGATCGGCCCGCTTTATGCGAACCCGCTTCTGGCTGCGGAGCCGGCGGAAGGTTTTCTGGACGGGATCGAGCGCTGGCGCGAGCAGCGGCTCGGCGATCCGGCGGCGGCCATGCTGACCGGCGGATCGACCTCGGTGCGCGCCTTCGAGCGTCCGCTTCGCGACGCCGGCGCGGCCGCCCGCGCCCTGCTGATGCGGGCGGCGGCGCGGCGCTGGGACCTCGACTGGCGGACGCTCGACACCGCCGCCGGCTTCGTCGGCGACGGCCAGCGGCGCCTCAGCTTCGGCGAGCTCGCCGCCGATGCCGCGAAGGAGGAGGTTCCCGAGCACCTGCCGATCCGCGCCGGCATCGCGAACCGGCTCACCGGCGTCGCGCTGCCGCGGCTCGACGTCCCGGCCAAGCTCGACGGCTCCGCGCCCTTCGCCGGGGACATACGCCTCCCGGAAATGCTGTTCGCTTCGGTGCGGGCGGGGCCGGACGGGGCGAGCCGGCTGAAGTCGATCGACAAGGAGGCCGCGCGGCGCGTCGCGGGGTTGGCGGCGATCGTCGAGCGGCCCGGCTGGGTCGCCGCGGTCGCCGACACGTGGTGGGCCGCGAACCGGGCGCTCGACGCGCTCCGCCTCACGTGGAATTTCCGCACGGCCCATGTCGACAGCGCCTTCGTCGACCGGGCGCTGGTCGAGGCGCTGGAGCGGGACGAAGGGGAGCGCGTCTTCAGCCGCGGCGACATTGCCGAGGCCTTCGCCACCGGCAACGTGCTGCGCGGCCATTATCGCGCGGGCCCGGCCGCAAGTGCGCCCCTAGAGACGCTGACCGCGACCGCACGTTTCGACGGCGAGACGCTCGAAATCTGGGCCCCTGTCCAGGCGCCGGCTTTGGCGCGGGCGGCCGCGGCACGGGCGGCCGACCTTCCCGAAGCGTCGGTCGTCCTCTACCGGACGCTGATCGGCGGGGGTTACGGCCGCAAGCTCGAGACTCGCGGGGTCGAGCAGGCCGCCGCCATCGCGGTCGAGCTGAAACGCCCGGTCCAGCTCACCTGGTCCCGGCTGGAGGAAATCGTGCAGGATTCCTTCCGGCCCGCGGCCCGCGGCCAGATCCTCGCCAGGCTCGCCGAGGGCGGAATGATCGCGGGCTGGAAGGCGCGAATCGCCGCGCCCGACGGGGGAGAAGCGCTGGCGGACCGCCTCGGCGGCGGGCGCGCGTCGCGCGCGTTCGGCGCGCCGACGACGGGAGCGGTGCCGCCCTACCAGATCCCGAACCTCGTCGTTGACCATCTGCCGGCCGACACCGGCATCCGCGTCGGCGCGTGGCGCTCCGGCGCGCACAGCTACACCAATTTCTTCACCGAGAGCTTCGTCGACGAACTGTCGCGGATCGCCGGCGTCGAGCCCTTGTCGTTCCGAATGCAGATGCTCGGCGACAATCCGCGCCTGGCGCGCTGCCTGACCACCGCCGCGACGCTCGGCGGCTGGGACGGCGGCGGGGCCGGCGGCGCGATGGGAATCGCCTGCTGCAGCGCCTATGGCAGCCACATCGCGACTTTGGTCGAGATCGAGCTGACGGCCGCTCAGGACATCCGTGTCCTTCGCGCCGTCTGTGCGGTCGACGTCGGCCGAGTCGTCAATCCCGAGATAGTGAAACAGCAGATCGAGGGCGGCTTGATCTTCGGCGTCGAGGCGGCGACGGCAAACCCGATCGAGTTCGATCGCGGGCGGCCGACGGCGCGGAGCTTCGGCGATCTCGGCTTCCCGCGCCTCGACCAAGCGCCGGAGGTCAGCGTCGAGATTATGGAGAGCGACGAGAGCCCGGGCGGCGCCACCGAGCTCGCCGTGCCGACCGCCGCGCCGGCCATCGCCAACGCGCTCCATTCAATGACCGGGCGGCGCCTTCGGGCCTTGCCGCTGAGGATGAGCGGATGACTCGGCCTGAGGGTCACCCCCCGGTTTCTTGCCCGAAGGTCGGCGTTCTGCTGATCAACCTTGGCAGTCCGAACGCGCCCGAGCCCGGTGCGGTGCGGCTCTATCTCAAGGAGTTCCTTTCCGACCCGCGCGTCGTCGAGCTGCCGCAGCTCGTCTGGCAGCCGATTCTGCGCGGCATCGTCCTGCGCACCCGGCCGAGGAAATCCGCCCGCGCCTATCGCCAGGTCTGGACCGACGAGGGCTCGCCGCTGGCGGCGATCACGGCGCGCCAGGCGAAGGCGCTCCACGGCGCCTTCGGCCCGGGCGTCGTCGTCGACCATGCGATGCGCTACGGGCGATCGGCGATCCGCGAGCGTGTCGACGCGCTGATCGCGGCAGGCTGCGAGCGCATCCTGCTCGCGCCGCTCTATCCGCAATATTGTGGGGCGACGACGGCGACGGCTAACGACGAGGCCTTTGCGCACCTGGGCCGTCTGCGCCGCCAGCCCGCCGTTCGGACGCTGCCGCCTTATTACGACGACCCGCGCTACATCGATGCGCTGCGCAGGCGGATGGAAGAGGGGCTGGCCGCGCTCGATTTCGCGCCGGACGCGATCCTCGCCAGCTTCCACGGCATGCCGCAGCGAACCCTGGCGCTCGGCGACCCCTATCATTGCCATTGCCGCAAGACCGCGCGCCTCCTCGCCGAGGCTTCCGGCCGCGATCTGATCGTGACGTTCCAGTCGCGCTTCGGCCGCGCCAAATGGCTTGAGCCCGCGACCGACGCGACGCTCGCCGCTTTGCCGGCCGAGGGGATGAAGAAAGTCGCAGTCCTGGCACCTGGATTTTCCGCCGATTGCCTCGAGACGCTCGAGGAGCTGGCGATCCGTGGGCGCGACAGCTTCCTCGCCGCCGGCGGGACTGATTTCGCCTATTTGCCCTGCCTCAACGACAGCGCCGCCGGCGTCGAAATGCTGCGCAGCATTATCGGGCGCGAACTTGAAGGCTGGGTACCCGCGACGTAAGGGCGCCGCACAAGACAAGAGAGAGGATAGGTTATGGCACGCGTTGCAATCGTCACCGGCGGCACGAGAGGCATTGGCGAGGCGATCAGCGTTGCGCTTCGCGACGCGGGCATGACGGTCGCGGCCAATTACGCGGGCAACGAGGAGAAGGCGCGCGACTTCACCGAGCGGACCGGGATCCGGGCCTATAAGTGGGACGTCTCCGACTTCAACGCCTGCATGGCCGGCGTGCAGCAGGTGGAGAGCGAGCTCGGGCCGGTCGACGTGCTCGTCAACAATGCCGGCATCACCCGCGACGGTACGATGAAGCGGATGACGAGGCAGGCGTGGGACGAGGTGATCGACGTCAATCTGGGCGGTTGCTTCAACATGGCCAAGGCGGTGTTCGAGGGCATGCAGGGAAGGAAGTTCGGCCGCATCGTCAACATCGGCTCGATCAACGGCCAGGCCGGGCAATACGGCCAGGTCAATTACGCCGCCGCCAAATCCGGAATACACGGCTTCACCAAGGCGCTCGCGCAGGAAGGCGCGCGAGCCGGCGTCACCGTGAACGCGATCGCGCCCGGATACATCGACACCGAGATGGTCGCCGCCGTTCCGGAGGACGTGCTCGCCAAGATCGTCGCCCGGATTCCGGTCGGCCGCCTCGGCCGCGCCGATGAGATTGCCCGCGGAGTCCTTTTCCTGTGCGGCGAGGAGGCGGGCTTCGTCACCGGCTCGACGCTCAGCATCAACGGCGGTCAGCACATGTATTGAGCCGAGCGATGGCGGGGCCCGTCAAGCGCTCGATCATGGTGGCGGGGCACGCGACCTCGATCAGCCTCGAGCCGGTCTTCTGGCAGGCGCTGAAGGAAGCGGCGAAGGCGGAGGGGCTTCCTATCAGCGCGCTCGTCGCGCGGATCGACGCGGCGCGGGTGGAAGTCGCCGATCCGCCCAACCTCGCGAGCGCGCTCCGCGTCTGGCTGTTCGAGCGCGCGCGGAGCTAGCGCCCCAACAGCACGCGCGCCTGGGCGGCGATCTGGGCGAGCATCGGGGCGGTGGTGACGGGGGCGTGGCGGGCGCGGTCGACGAGGCGGCGGAACTGCTCGATCCGCGCATCCTGGCTCGTAACGAACTGGTCGACCGCCTCGGCCGGCGCCGCGCTCCGCTTGCGCTGCAGAAAGTCGAGGCGAAGCTGCTCGAAATCCCGGGCGAGGGCGGCAGTCAGAAGCCGCTCCCACTGGTCGCGGGCCTGGAAGCGGTTGGCCGCGCCCTGCGCCCAATCCAGCCCCAGCGCCTCGCCGAGCCGGGTATAGGCATTGGTGAGCTCGATCACGTCGACGCCGAGCTTCTTGCCGAGCGCGGCGACGCCGACGCCGCCGTTCAGTTCGAACAGGCGCACGATCTTGGCCGCGATCTCGGGCGGCGCGCCCATCTCGGTCAGCCGCGCGCGCCGCGCGCTCGCCTCGCCGGCCACCTCGCGGCGGAGCAGGCCGGAAACCTCTGCGTCGAGCGCGTCGAGGCCGGGCGCGAGAGCGTCGACGATCTCGGCCAGCTTGGTCGTCGCCGACGTGTTGCGCAGGATGTCGGCGATGTGGAGCTGCAGGGCCTGGCTGGTCCGCTCGAACAGCTCGAGGCGGAGCGGCTCGGCCATCGGCGCGCTGTCGAGCAGCGCCCAGAACTCGCCCATGCCGAACAGGCGTTCGGCCGCGACGAAGGCGGCGGCGACCTGGCCGAACGAGGCGCCTTCCTCCTCGGCGAGCGAGAACAAGGCGGTGATGCCGAGGCGGTTGACGAAGCGGTTGGCGATCTTGGTCGCGATGATCTCGCGTCGAAGGCGATGGGCGAGGATCCCCTCGTCATGCTCGCGCCGCATCGTCTCGGGAAAGGCCGCGCACAGTTCCGGGGTCAGAGTCGGATCCTCGGTGATCTTGCCGGCCTCGAGCGCGGCCTGGAGCGCCATTTTCGAGGTCGAGAGGAGGACGGCGAGCTCGGGACGGGTGAGCCCGCGATTCTCCTGCGCCCGGCGCATCAACTCCTCGTTCGACTGCAGCCCCTCGACCGAACGGTTGAGGCGGCCGCTCTCCTCGAGCATCTCCATCGCGCGCAGAAGCGAGGGCAGGCCGGCCGCGCCGCTCCGCTCGGCGATCGACAGAGCCAGCGTCTGCAGGCGATTGTCCTCCAGCACGATCGCGGCGACCTCGTCGGTCATCTCGGCGAGGAGGGCGTTGCGCGCCTCGAAGGTCAGGCGCCCTTCCGCCATCTCGCGGTTGAGCGGGATCTTGATGTTGACCTCATTGTCGGAGCAGTCGACGCCGGCCGAATTGTCGATGAAATCGGTGTTGCACCGCCCGCCCGCCTGCGAGAATTCGATCCGCCCCGCCTGGGTGATGGCGAGATTGGCGCCCTCGCCGATCGCCTTGCACTTGAGGTCGGCGCCGTTGATGCGGATCGCGTCGTTGCCGGGGTCGCCGACCTCGCCGTGGCTCTCGCTGCGCGCCTTGATGTAGGTGCCGATTCCGCCGAACCACATAAGGTCGACGGGCGCCGTGAGGATGGCGGTGAGCAGCGTCGCGGGGTCGGTCTCCTCGCCCTCCAGGCCGAGCAGGGCGCGGACCTCGGGCGAGAGCGGGATCGCCTTCTGGCTGCGCGGGAAGATGCCGCCGCCCTTCGAGAGGAGCTTGCGGTCGTAATCGTCCCAGCTCGAGCGCGGCAAAGCGAACAGGCGGTCGCGCTCCTTCCAGCTTTTTGCGGGGTCGGGATCGGGGTCGAGGAGGATGTGGCGATGGTCGAAGGCGGCGACCAGCTTGATCGCCTTCGACAGCAGCATGCCGTTGCCGAAGACGTCGCCCGACATGTCGCCGACGCCCGCCACCCGGATCGGCTGCGTCTGGACGTCGATGCCGAGCTCGCGGAAGTGGCGCTGGACCGAGACCCAGGCGCCCCGGGCCGTGATTCCCATCGCCTTGTGGTCGTAGCCGTTGCTTCCCCCGGATGCGAACGCGTCGCCGAGCCAGAAGCCGCGCGAGACCGCGATCGAGTTGGCGACGTCCGAGAAGGTCGCCGTGCCCTTGTCGGCGGCGACGACGAAATAAGGGTCGTCGCCGTCGAGGACCCGGACGCCGTCGGGGTGGACGACCTTGGCGTCGACGATATTGTCGGTGACCGAGAGCAGGGCGCGGATGAAGGTCGAATAGCTCTCCGTCCCTTCGGCGAGCCACGCGTCGCGGTCCGAAACGGGCGGGAGCTGCTTGGGGTAGAAGCCGCCCTTCGCTCCGGTCGGGACGATGACGGCGTTCTTGACCAGCTGCGCCTTCATCAGGCCGAGGATCTCGGTCCTGAAGTCGTCGCGCCGGTCGGACCATCTGAGGCCGCCCCGGGCGATCGGGCCGCCGCGCAGGTGGATGCCTTCGACGCGCGGGCTGTAGACCCAGATTTCGCGCCAGGGGAGCGGCTGCGGGAGGTTCGGGACCTTGGCGCTGTCGAGCTTGAAGGCGAGAGCCTCTTTCGCAGCGGAGGCGAAGGCGTTGGTCCGCAGCGTCGCGGAGATTACGCTGTGGAGGAGGCGCAGGATCCGGTCCTCGTCGATCGCGGCGACGGCGGAGAGGCCCTCGCGGATCGCGGCCTCGGCGGCCTTGATGTCGTCGTCGCGCGCGCCGGATCGCTTCGGGTCGTGGGTCGCGTCGAAGAGGGCGATGAGGGCGCGGGCCACGGCCGGAGCGCGGCGCAGAGCCTCGACGACGGTCACCATGGAATAAGCGAGGCCGCCCTGGCGCAGATAGCGGAACCAGGCGCGGAACAGGACGACGTCGCGCGGGGCCAGCGCGGCGGCGACGAGGAGCTGGTTGAAGACGTCGTTCTCGGCCCGGCCCTCGAGCACCTCGGCGATCGCCTTCTCGACGACGGCGGCGCGCTCGAGCACGGCGACCGCCTCGCCGGAGCGGACCTCGAGCAGGAATTCGTGGACGTAGCCGAGCCGGCCCTCGTCAAGGCCCGTGGGATGCTCCTCAAGCACCCGGAAGCCGAAATTCTCGAACACCGGGACGGCGTCGGAGAGCGAAATGACGTCGGCGAGGCGGTACGTGTTGAGGCGGAGGCGCGCCGGGCCGTCGTCGGGCAGGCGGTAGAGGCGGGCGTCGCGCTGCTCCGCATTGTCGAGTCGGCAGATGCGCAGGATATCCTCGGCGGTCTCGCGCGGCGAGACGGAGAGGCGATAGGCCTCCGGGAAATCGTCGAGATAGGTGATGGCGAGGCGGGTCGCGCGTTGCGGGCCGACCAGCTCGCCGAGCGCCTCCTCGACCGCCGGCTCCCAGCCGCGGACCATTTCGTCGAGGCGGCGGTCGAGCGCGGCGACGTCGGGCGTCGGCGTCTCGGGGCCGACGTAGAGCGTGTAGCGGATGAGCGCGAGGTCCCCGTCGCCGAGCTCCACCGACCAGTTGGAGATGCGGCCGTGCGAGGCTTGCTCGATCATGGCGCCGATGGCGAGGCGCCGCCGGGTGGTCAGCTCGTCGCGGGGCAGCCAGACGAAGGCGAACATGTTGCCCTGGAGGATCGAGCGGACGAGGATCAGGGTCGGCCGCGGCCGGTCCGCCAGCGACATGGCCGTGGTGACGATCTCGCGGACGCTCTCGAGGCTGAGGCTGACGAGGAGGTCGTGGGGCAGCGAGGTGACGGCGTGGCGGAGCGCCTTGCCGCTGTGGCCGGAGGGGTCGAAGCCGAACTCACGCTCCAATTGCTGGAGTCGCTTCCTCAGCAGCGGCACTTCCTCGACGGGCGCATTGAGCGCCTCGCTCGTCCACAGGCCCGCATGGACTCCGATCGCGACGACCTCTCCGCCTTCGCGCACCGGCACGACGACGAGGTCGAGCGGCACGCGCCGGTGGACCGAGGCGCGGCGCTCGGCCTTGGCGAGGAGTGGGACGTCGCCGCCCTGCTGAAAATAGCGCATTGCGCCGAGCGCCCCGCCGGGGTCGGTCGCCTCGCCGGGGATGCGGAACAGGCCGAGCGTGTCGGTCGAGCGGCCGTCGGGATGCTCGACCTCGTAGCCGAGCAGGGTCATCTTGCCGTCGGCGAACCAGCGCAGCAGCTCGGCCCCTTCGCCCTCACCCGCTTCATCGGCATCGCGGCGCATCCGCGCCTGCATCGCCCGCCAGTCGGTGACGGCGGCGCGGACGTCGGCGAGGACGCGGTGAAGCTCGGCGACGAGGTCGCGGCGGCCGCGCGCGTCCTCGCGGTCGACCTCCAGATACATCATCGATTCGCGTCGCTCCGGCTCATCGCAGAGCGGCTCCAGCGCGGTCAGGCAGTCGTCGGCGTCGCGCCGTACGCACACCACCGGGTGAAGGAGCCGGTGCACGGTGAGCCCCCGCGCGGCCAGGGTGTTGGCTACGGAATCGACGAGGAACGGCATGTCGTCGTTGACGATTCCGATCCGCATCCGGCGATGGCCGAGCGCTCCGCCGAGAGTCTCGACCCGGACCAGCGCCAGGCCGCGCGGGCGCCGCGCCGCGCAGGCGGCGACGAACTGCGCCGCGGAGATCCGGTCCTCGTCGGTGAACTCCGCGAGCTCGCCCGGCAGCGCGCCGTCGACTAGGGCGTGGGCGAGGGCGTCGACGATCTGGACGTCGGCGGCGGGGCCGCCCGAAGCCGCCTCTCCGGCGCCGCTTCGCGTGGAAGCGACTTCGGGTCCGGCGGCATTGTCCGCATTCATAAGAGGCTCCCGAAGGGCGGCGCGCGGCGCCGTCGGAAAACGTGCCGGCCCTATGCCCCCCGCGGCCTGAGGGGGCAACCCCCGGGGCTACCGCTCGCCCCGCTCATCTGCGAAGGGGAGGCGGGCCGAAGAGGAAGCAAGATGAGCGAGCGCATCGCCGACCACCCGGTCGACCCCTTGTTCCTGGAGCGCTGGTCGCCGCGTGCGTTCGACGGTTCGGAGATAGCGGATGAGGACCTGATGACGATGTTCGAGGCGGCGCGCTGGGCGCCCTCGGCGTTCAATTCGCAGCCCTGGCGCTTCCTCTACGCGAAGCGCGGCGACGCCAATTGGCAGCTGTTCCTCTCGCTTCTGATCCCGTTCAACCAGAGCTGGGCGCACAGCGCGTCGGTGCTGATCTATTTCCTGTCGGACACCCTGCCCATGACCGGCAAGGACGGCGCCCCGCAGGGCTCGCACAGCCACAGCTTCGATGCGGGCGCGGCCTGGGTCTCGCTGGCGCTTCAGGCGACGCGCATGGGCTATTTCGGCCACGGCATGTCGGGCATTGAGTTCGAGCGCGCCCGGATCGAGCTCGCCATCCCGGAACGTTACCGGCTGGAAGCGGCGGCGGTCGTCGGGCGGATGGGCGATCCGACGAGCCTTCCCGAACGGATGCGGGCGCGCGAGGCGCCGAGCGGCCGCAAGCGGATCGGGGAGTTCGCCTTCCGTGGCCCGTTCCCGGCCTGAGCGCCCCCTTGTGCGGGGCTCCCTTCTGGTCGACATTCGCGGGCATGACGGTCGACACGGCAAGCGACGGCAAAGCGAAACGGCTGGTCACGCTCCCGGCGCGTCCCGAGCCGATCCGCGTCGCCGCCGAGGAGACGGCGGTCATCGTCGTCGACATGCAGAACGCCTACGCCTCGCCCGGCGGCTATCTCGACCTCGCCGGCTTCGACATCGGCGGCGCGGCCAAGGTGGTCGAGCAATGCGCCAAGGTCGTCGAGACCGCGCGAGCGGCGGGCCTTCCGATCGTCTATTTCCAGAACGGCTGGGACGC
>DATAIU010000089.1:0-5768 GCA_036262495.1 Allosphingosinicella sp. | reverse complement strand
CCCGGGGGAGGGGCGCGTCTATCAGCGGCTCGGGCCGAAAACAAGCGGCCGGCCGGCAAAGGCTTAACGCTTTCTCAACCACGTCCGGTGCAGGGTCCTTAGCGCGAACGGGGAGCTTAAGGACCGCTGATGGACAGCCTGAGGGCATTCGAAGAACCGGATTATGCCGCCTCCGACGACGACGAGCCGGGCATCGAGGTTCCGCCTGAGATCGGCACCGACGAGCGCCGCATGCACGTGCGCGCCTACAATTACTGGGTCTCTCTTCTCGACGGCCGCGCCTATCCCTCGATCAACGACCTCGAGCCCGCGACGCTCGGAGACTTCGGCCCCAACAGCGTCCTCCTCGATTTCAGCGAGGACAGCGACAATCCGAAGGTGTCGTGGCTCGGCACCGAGCTGCGCGCGGAATGCGACCTGATCGGGCCGATCCGCAACATCCGCGACGTGCCGAAGCGCTCGCTTTTGTCGCGCCTCACCGACCATTATCTCCAGATCATCGCCAATCGCGCGCCAATCGGCTTCGAGGCGGAGTTCGTCGGCCAGCGCGGCCGCAACACGCTCTATCGCGGCATCCTCATGCCCTTCTCGTCGACCGGCGAGACGATCGACTTCATCTACGGCGTCATCAACTGGAAGGAGATCGCCGACAGCGGCGTCGCTTCCGCGATCGCGCTCGAAGCCGCCGCCGCCGCCGCCTCGGCGCCGCAACCCGCGGCCGGTCCGGTCTGGGCCGACGGACCCAATGCCGAGCCGCTCGAGCTCGAGGCGCCGCTCGCCGAGACGGCCGAGGTCGACGACTGGCACGAGCCCGAGCTCGACCTTTCCGCCGGCCTTGCCGACCGGCTCGGCGCGGCGCGCGACAGCGCCGACGCCGCCCGCGGCGCCGACCAGCGCAGCCGCTCCGCTCTCTACCGCGCCCTCGGCCAGGCTTACGACTTCGCGCTCGCCGCCGAGGCGGACGCCGAGGCCTATGCCGAATTGCTCGAGGATGCGGGCCTCAAGGCGCAGGCGCGCGCGCCGATGACGCCGGTCGCGAAGCTCGTCTTCGGCACCGACTACGACAAGACCCGCCTCACCGAATTCGCCGCGGCACTCTCCTGGGCCCACCGCGAGCAGCTGCCGATGGGCGGCCTTCGCGAGAGGCTGGAGACCGTGGAAGGCGGCCTCAAGGCGATCGTCCAGGCCGAGCGCCGCGCCCGCCGCCCCGCGCCCAGGCCCGACCGCGGCGAGGAAGCCCGCCAGGCGTTGCGCGGCGCCGCCTCGCTCGGCCATGTCGATCTGTCCGGCGAGGAAGAGTTCGTCCTGCTCGTCGCGCGCCGCGACGAGGTCGGCGGCCTCGCCGTCATCGCCTCGGTCGCCGACCCTGCGCTCCTCGAGCGCGCTATCCTCAAGACCGCGGCCTGACCTCGCCGCTCAGGCCGTCACCGCTCCCGCCCCAAGGTCAGCAGGACTCCGCCCGTATTGGGAACCGTCGCCGCCTCGTCGAGCGCGCTCTGCGGCCGCGCAAGGTCCGCGGTGGGCGAGAGTTCGCGCCTTGTCGGTCGCGCGCGGGCCGAGCGCCTTTTTATTGCTTCCCCAGGCCTTGCCCCTTGTAGATGCAATTCTCCGCGGTCGTGTCGGGACCGCAGGCATAGATCCTGACCCAGTCGACCAGGAGATCGGCATGAGGCCCCAGGCCGCCGTCGATCCAGTCGCCGTGGAAGGGCGGCGTCTTCTGGGTCATGTCGCCGCCGACCGCGAGGTTCAGGATCAGGTAGAAGGGAGCGCGGAACGGCTGCAGGTCCAGCGAGGAATAGTAGAATTGATGGATCAGCCGATCGTCGAGGTAGAAACGCATGTCCCAGTCGCTCCACTCGAGCGAATAGGTGTGGAACGCGTTCACGACGTCGGGGGTGCTCCCCGCGAAGGGCGTCAGGAAGAGCGGCTTGACCACGCTCGCCTTCGCGTAGGCGCCGCCGCCGCGTGCGGTGGCATATTGGTTGCAGTTCGCGACGGCCTGGGAGGAGGGGTTAGAGTCCGCGACGCTGGGGTTCGTGCTGCAGGCATGCACGGCGGATTGCAGGTAATCGGAGGATAGAGCGGGGCTGTGGAGGTTGACCGCCTCCAATATGTCGATCTCGCCGGAAGCGGGCCAGCCGTAGATGCTGGGGTTGGGCAGCATCCAGAAGGCCGGCCAGGTACCCGTCCCCTGCGGAAGCCGCGCACGTATTTCGATACGCCCATATTGCCAGCGATTCGGGCTCGAGCCGACATGTTGCAGCCGGGTCTGCACTCGCGCGGAGGAATAGTCATATTGCGGTCCCGAGCCGGTGGGCGGGCAGTGGGTGGTGCCCTGCTCGTTATTGCCCGCCGCCGTTCCCGCATCGGTGCCGTCGCACTTTCCGGGTTCGTGCTTCGCGCGAATCCTCAAATATCCGCTCGTCGAGCCTCCGCCGGCGGGCATGACCTCGACGTTGCCGGCCGTGTGGCATTGCTTCTCGTTGTTGAAGCCTCCGCAATATTTGGCGACGACCCATTTCGTCGGGTCCGGCGCCGCGGCCGGGACGTTGAAATCGTCGCTCCAGACGAGCATCCAGCCCCGCTGGGTCGGGTGGAACGCAGGATCGAGCGTTGTCAGGTTCGGATTGCAGGCGGCGAGGGCGAGGCCGAGCCCGACGATGAGGGCGGATGGCTTCATGCGGCGGCTCCTTCCGCCGCCTCTCTACCATGGGAGGCGCCGGGGGACCGTCAGATGATTGAACCGATTCGGCGCGATCCTCCCGCGTCGAGCCACCTCCGTCTTCGCGGCGAGGGCCGGATCGCGTGGAATAAGGGCGCGGAACTCGTCACCGCGCCGCTGGGCCGCTCCGGCACTTCATCAGCGGCTGGATGCGTTCGCCGAAGGCGTCGGTCCCGGCGAGGAAGTCGTCGAACACCAGCAGAACTCCGCCCGTATTGGGCACCGTCGAGGCTTCGTCGAGCATCCGCGCGACGCTCTCATAGGAGCCGACCAAGGTCCCCATGTTGAGGTTGACGGCGCTTTCCCGCGCGGCGAGCTGGCGTACGTTGGTCGTGTCCGAGGTCTTGTCGGCGGCGCCCTGCGCGCCGAGCCAGGCCACCGCCTCCTCGTCGACGCCCTCGCGATAGGAAATCCACTTGTCCATCGCCTCGTCGTCGGTCTCGGCGGCGATCACCATGAAGAGGGCGTAGATTTTGACGTCGCGTCCGGTCTTCGCCGTCGCCGCCATCAGCCGCTCGTTGTTGGCGGCAAAGGCGGTCGGCGTGTTGACGCCCTTGCCGAGGCAGAAGGCATAATCGGCATATCGAGCCGAGAAGGCCAGCCCCTCGTCCGACGAGCCCGCGCAGATGATCTTCATCTCGCCCTCCGGGAGCGGCCGAACGCGGCAGTCCTCCATTTTGTAATATTCGCCCTTGAAGTCCGAGACGCCGGTCGCCCACAGCTCGCGCAGGATGCGGGCATATTCGCCGAGCATCTGGTAGCGGTTGCGGAAATGCTCGTCGCCGGGCCACAGCCCCATCTGGCTATATTCCGGCCGCTGCCACCCCGTGATCAGGTTGAGCCCGAAGCGCCCGTGGCTTATCGAATCGATCGTGTTGCACATGCGCGCGCAGAAGGCCGGCGGGACGACCAGCGTCGGGCAGGTCGCGTAGAGGCGGATCTTCTCGGTGACGGCGGCGAGCCCCGCCATCAGCGTGAAGCTCTCCAGATTATATTCCCAGAACTCGGTCTTTCCACCGAAGCCGCGGAGCTTGATCATCGAGAGCAGGAAGTCGACGCCGTAGCCCTCCGCCTTCTGCGCGATCTCCTTGTTGAGATCGAAGCTCGGCATGTATTGCGGCGCGTTCTCGCTGATCAGCCAGCCGTTATTGCCGATGGGCACGAAGATGCCGACTTCCATGGCTTCAGCTCCTTAGGAATTCGAGGATCAGGCGGTCGAAGGTGGCGGGATCGGTGACGTTGCACGCATGCCCGCCCCAGTCCATCAGGCGCGTCGTCGCGGAGGAGATGCGGTCGGCGAAGTCCGGCGTGCAGGTCCAGGGCACAAGCACGTCGTCCTTCGCCGCGACCGCCAGCAGAGGCGTGCGGATCCCGTCGAGCCGGTCGTCGAGGTAGAAGGCCTGCAGCGCGGCGACGCGCTTTTCCAGATTTTCGGCGCCCTGGAAGTGCGCGAGCAGGTCGTCCAGCTCGACGTCGAGCGCGTTGCGGTGCTCCGAGCTCCAGGTCGCCGGATAGATGAAGATCGGCTGCGCGCGCAGATAGGCCCGCGGCCCGGTGTCCCGGAGCAGAGCGAGCCGCGCCTCGAAGCAGCGCGCGAAATGCGGGTCGAGCCGGGTCCAGGCGTTGATGGTGACGAGGCGGCGCAGCCGCTCGGGCGCGCGCACGGCAAGGCTGAGCCCGATCAGCCCGCCCGCGGCGTGGCCGATGAAGTGGGCCCTCTCCAGGCCGAGGCCGTCCATCAGCGCGAGGACGTCGCCGGCCATGTCGTCGACGGTGGGATTGGCGGGAAGGTCGCGGTCGCTGCGCCCGGTGCCGCGATGGTCGTAGAGGATGACGCGGAAACGCTCGCTCAGCGCCGGCAGGTTCGGCCGCCAGTAGCTCCCGGCGCCGCCGAGTCCCGCGGACAGGATCACCGGCGGAGCCTCCGCAGGGCCGTGTTCCTCGAAGTAGAGTCCGTCGATCAACCGGCGCCGCCGACATGCGCGACGCTGGCGATCTCGACGAGCAGGCCCGGCTTCACCAGGCCGCACTGGATGCAGTAGCGCGCCGGCTTCGCGCCGGGAAAATATTTGGCGTAGACGGCGTTCATCGCCGGATAGTCGGCCCAGTCGGCGAGGAAGATGTGGTTGAAGGCGACGTCGGCCATTCTCGCGCCGCCAGCTTCGAGCGTGATCCGGATCGTCTCAAGCACGTGGCGCGTCTGCGCCTCCGCGTCGCCGGGGTGAAGCACCGTCCCGCCGGGGCCGAGGGCGAGCGTGCCGGAGACGTAGACCGTGTCGCCGGCCCGCGTGCCGGCCGAATAAGGCGCGATCGGCGTCGGGAATTGCGGCGGGTTGATCGATTCGAACGGCATTTGCTCTCTCCCCCGTCATTGCGAGCGCAGCGAAGCAATCCAATCTGCGGCAGCGAAGACGCGTAGATTGCCGCGTCGCTTCGCTCCTCGCAATGACGTTAGTCGGCTATCTGGCCGAAGGCGCCGCAGAAATCGGCGACGGTCGAGACCCATCCGAAGAAGGTCTCGACATTGTAGACGGTCGCTTTCTGGAGGAATTCCGGCCCGGCCTGGTGCGTCGCATCCTCAAGCATGATCCCGAAATATTCGAGGAAGAAGCCGTCGCGCAGCGTCGATTCGACGCACACGTTGGTAGCGATCCCGACGAAGACGATGTTGCGGATCCCGCGCGATCGAAGCACGCTGTCGAGCTGGGAGTTGAAGAAACCGGAATAACGCGTCTTCGGCAGGACAATGTCGCCGGGATGCGGGGCCAGCGTCTCCACCAGCTCGTAGTCCCACCCGCCGCGGGCCAGCAGCTTGCCCTCGAGCTCGGGCCGCGCGCGCATCGTCTTGAGGGCATTGGACTTGTGCCAGTTGGGCGATCCCGGCCCGCCCGCCTCGACATAGGCCGCGTCCCAGCCGTTCTGGAAATAGACGATCGGAAGGCCCGCCGCTCGCGCGGTCTCGACGACCTTGGCGCATTGCTCGACCACCTTGGCCGCGCCGCCGATGTCGAAGCCGGCGAGGTCGAGATAGCCGCCGGGCGAGGCG
>DATAIU010000088.1:0-1775 GCA_036262495.1 Allosphingosinicella sp. | reverse complement strand
GCATCCCCTCCCAGGTTCTCGCCGACACGGCTGGGGGAGCCTATCCGAGCATCGCATTCGTCTTCCCGGTACGGCTGCTGGTTCGGGCGGACGATGCGGTGCTCGCCCGCGAGATCCTCGATACCCCGGCCGATGCGGCGGGATGGGACGACGAGGCGGCCACCTGACGGCCGTCTTCTTATGGGTCGCCGAATCCGCGCGAACCGCGCCGCATTCCGGCGGCCAGGCTCCGTCGCAGCTCCGCCTCGACGCGAGTCGAGGCGCTTTCGATCCCGGTGGCGTTGGCGTTAGGCGGCAGCCATGCCGCGGCCTTCCAGAGCCCCGCCCCCGGTGGTGCGGCCCGTCATCGTCGGTGCCGCCGTCGAGCCACTTCGCGTAGAACCCCATCCTGGAGAACCGCGATGGGCGGCGCTGAATGGCGAGGGGTTCCTGAGTAACATTGAGGGAACCTTCGTCCTTGAAACCCGAACGCACTCGAGCGCCGTAGGGAGAGCATGCACACGCCGACCGCCACCCAGCAGGAACCCGCCGGCACGCCCGGCCAGACCGCTCCGGTCCTCGCGGGTACGCCACAGACCGCCGCCCGCCCGCTCAGCCGCATCGAGATCGCGGCGATCCGCGCCAGACGCGAGGAGCTCTCGAACCAGCTTCAATCCGCGGCGGCGAGGCGCAGCGAGCTCGCCGAGGAGTTGCGCGGCGCCGACAGGGGCGCCCGGCCGGGACTCGAGCAACGGATCGGGGTGCTCGACGAGCGCATCGTCAGGCTCGAGCAGGACATCGCGGAGACGGGGCAGCAGCTCACGTCGGCGCCCGCCGGTCTCGTCGCGGTGACTGCTCCACCAGTCGGTGGGTTCGGTGGACTGAGCTCGGACCAGGTGACCGGCATCTCGATCGTCTTCATGATCGTGGTGCTCCTTCCGATCTCGATCGCGTTCGCCCGACTGCTCTGGAAGCGGGCGACGGCACCGCGGCCGGCGCTGTCGGGGGATTCGTCGCAGCGCCTCGAGCGGCTGGAGCAGGCGATGGATGCGGTCGCGCTCGAGATGGAGCGCGTCTCCGAGGGGCAGCGTTTCGTGACGAAGATCCTCACGGATCCGAACCCCGCATCCGCCACGTTAGGCGCGCTGGAGGCGGGACGGGCGGCCGAGGCGCACCGCGCGCGCGAGCGCGTGCCGGTCCGGGGGAAACACGAGGGAGCGTAAGCCGGACGCCAGGCCGGCCCCAGGATTGCGAGTTCGGCGGATGGGGCGCGGAGGTACCAGGGTCCCCGGCCTCTGCCGGTGATCAGTCGCTGGGTCCGAGCAGCTTCCGCTTCTCGTAGTCGGTGAGTCCGACCTCGGCGCTTTCGCGACGACCATCGGACAACTCGAGCAGTTGCGCGCGCCTCGCCACCGCGAGCGAACCAGCCGCGCAGGCCGCGCCGGCGAGGGCAAAGGTCGGGACGATCGCGAGTACGTCACCCCAGCCGAGCGATGCGACCCTCGTGAAGAGCGCCGATAGCAGGAATCCGCCCACCGCGCCCCACGTCGCAAAGCGCGGAAGCGACATCTGATCGAAGCGGCGGCGACGCTCGGCGAGCGCGACGATCCCCGAGAACGTCACCCCGGCGACGAAGCCAAGTACGCCGAAGATGAGAGGGAAGGGGGCGTCGGCATTGAAGCCGAACAGCCACCGCGGCACCATACCTACAGCGGACCATGCCGCCGCCCAGACGACGCCGATCCCGAGAGCACCGCGAATACGCCGCAGCGAATTCCGCATCGATCGCCTCCGCT
>DATAIU010000087.1:0-24380 GCA_036262495.1 Allosphingosinicella sp. | reverse complement strand
CTTTCCCGGGCCACCGGAGCCGACGCGACGCTCGTCCGCCTCGCCGCGGTGCTCAGCCTGTTCCTGCTCGGCCCCGTCTCGATCCTCCTCTATCTGGTCGCCGCCTGGGTGGCGCCCGATCAGGCCTGAGATGAACGCCGCTCCCGACACGCTCTATGCGCTCTGGATGCGCCGCCTGAAGCTCTTCCTCGCCGCGCGCCCGGCGCACCGGCCCATCCGGCGCGCCTGACGGCTCACGCCGAGGAGCATTTTCCTTTACCTAAGACCCCATGAGGCTCGCTTTCCTCCTCGCCGCTCCGCTGCTGCTGCTCTCGGCCGCGCCGGCCCCGCCGCGCAACGTCGCCGGGACCTGGGATCTTATTTGGCAGACCCGCAAGGGGCCCTCGCGCAGGGGCTATCTCGTCGTCGTCCAGCAGGGCGCGCAGCTCCGCGCCGAGATCCACGGCCAGGGCGAGGTCAGCGCGAAGGGGACGATCGCCGGCGACGCCTTCACCCTGCGCGGCAGCCGCTACGCGGTCCGCTACACGATCGCCGGCCGCGTCCAGGGCGACCGGATGGCGGGATCGTTGAAGGTGCTCAGCGTCGAGCGCCGCTTCACGGGCCAGCGCCGCCGCTGAAAAACCGTCCGATTTCGGGCCGCGCAAAATTTTTTGGCTTCAGCCCGGCGCGCCACCTCTTCGCTTCGTCGTCGCGGATTTCCGCGGTTTTTCCTGTGGCGCGCGGGCAACGCCCGGCCAGGCCGAGCGCCTCGTTCATCCTAGCGCCATGAAACTCTTGGGAGTCGTTGCTCGTTGGGCCGCCGAGTGTGTTCGATAAGGAGCCGAGGTATGGCGACGAGTATCCTTGAGGCGCGTGGCGGCTGCATCATCCCCCAGGCGGACCAGCGCGGTTATCATATCGTCTATCGCGAGCATGAGACGAACTACTGCCCCGGCTGCGGGCGGACCCACTGGTATATCGGCCGTTCGATGGCGGAATGCGCCTTCTGCACCACTGCGCTCCCCCTCGAGAACGCACCGATGATCGCGGGCGGCGCCATCGTCCGCACGATCCGCCGGCCGATGTTCACCGGCGAGCAGGCCTACGCCGCCTGAAAACCCTGGCGGCGCCTTAGGGTCGCCGCCGTCGCGCCGGCTCCTGACGCATTACGCGAGGGGCCGGCGCGTTAGTTTTCCGTCATTGCGAGCGAAGCGCGGCAATCCAGTGCAGCCTGCGAGGTCGAGTGGATTGCCGCGTCGCTTACGCTCCTCGCAATGACGCCTAGGGCGACACTTTCCTCACCGGCACCGCCGCGTTGCACACGTCGACGCCGCCGGCGGGACGCTTGAAGAAGTCCCCGCCGCGATTGGCGCGTCCCGTCACATATTGGCTGAAGGCGAAGCTGTCCGACCGCATCACCTCGAAGGCGGGACGCTCGGATGGCGGCATGTCGCTGGCGAGCCGCACCCGGGCGATGCCGATATGCAAAGCGGGCTCCTTGTAGAAGCCGAGCGCCTCGGTCCCGCGCGGCCGAGCGCTGAGCAGCATCATTCCCTCGACGACCCGGCCGACGAGCGCGATGTTGAGATCGAGGTGCCGCGGCGCGTGGCCGATGACGGCGTAGAGCTCGCCCCCCGTCCCGGTATCGGGCGCGAGGTCGCGGCCGACGCCGACATAGCCGTAGCAGTGCGTGAGCCAGGCCTTGCCCTCCTCCGGATCGTAGGCGACCGGCCAGCCGCCGGCATGGCCCACGATCGGCGCATAGCTGTCGGGAAAGCCGAGCGGCCGCACCTTCAGCCCCTTGAGCGGCCGGAAATATTCATGCGGCGGCCGGGCGACGACGCCGTCGGGCAGCTTCGTCTTGGCGTCGCCATTGCCCCATTGGGCGACGTAATTGTCCTGGACGCGGTAGATCGCCGCGCCGTTCCACCAGCCGGCGCGAGCGAAGGCCCGGATATTTGCGACGTGGACCGGGGCGAAATCGGGAGCCAGCTCGATGACGATCCGGCCACCATCCTTCAGCTCCATGACGAGCAGGTTCTGCGGGTCGACCGGCCGCCAGGCGTCGGCCGGCGAGTTCTTCACCACCTCGTTCGGATCGGGCGCCTCGAGCACCGGCGCCGGGCGCCAGAAATGATAGCGGGAATTGGCGGCGGGCTCGTCGCCGGCCGTCTTCGTGCCTTGCGAAGTCGCCGTGCAGGCGGCGAGAAGGGCGGCGGCGAGGATGGCGGTCGGGCTGCGGCGCATGGGGCTCCTCCTGGAGCCTCTTCCCTGACCGAAGGCGCGCGGCCCCGCAAGGCCGCGGCTCAGCGGACGTCACGCTCCTGCGCGCTCAGCTCGCGCATGCGTTCGAGATGCTGCTCGGCGAGCACGAGATGGGCCCTGGCCGCGCGCGAATCGGCGGTGCTGCGGGCCAGATCGATCTCCGCGAGCGCCCGTCGGCTGTGGAAGGCGATATCGTCGTGCATGGCCCTTTCTGCACCGCGCGGCGCGACCGCGCATTCACATAGATAAATTACCGTAACGAATGGAACGACTTAGCGGGAATTATTCTTGATCGACCAGCCTCAGCGCCGGAGCGGGCTCGTCGGCGAGCGCCTTCATCCGGCCGAGATGAAGCTCGGAAAGCCCGAGATGGGCGATGGCGGCCTCCGGGCTCGAAGCGTTGCGGGCGCGGTCGAGCTCCTCGAACGCGCGCCCGACATGGTGGCGGATCTTGTCATTGCGAGACATCGGCCGGTTCCCCCCGACTCGGGTGGTACTCTACAACTCGCCGATCAGACGATTTTGCGTTTCGCTTCGCAACCACATGGATCAGGCGACCCGCGCGTTGCCCAGATCGTGATGGAGATAGCGCTCGTTGAAGTCGCCGACCTGGCGGAGACGCTGCCAGTCCTCGAGCACGAGGGTGCGGCGGTCGCGGCTGATCAGCCCCTCCTCGCCGAGCTGGCGAAGCACGCGGTTGACGTGCACCGAGGTCAGCCCGACCGCGTCGGCGAGCTGCTCCTGCGTCATCGGCAGCTCGTAACGGCGGCCGTCGCCGATCCCGACCGCCTGCAGCCGCAGCGCGAATTCGCAAAGCAGATGGGCGATGCGCGCGCGGGTGTCGCGCCGGCCGACGTTGACGACCCATTCGCGGAAGATCGAGCTGTCGATCAAAGTGTCGATCCAGAGGGCGCGGGCGACGCCGGGACGAGCCAAAGCGAGGCTCTGGAGGATTCCGGCCAGGAGGACCTCGCCGACGCCGTCGGCATGACCAACGTTCACGTCAACCGCACGCTGGCGATGCTGCGCACCGGCGGCCTCGCCGAGTTTCGCGGCGGGCGGCTGAAGGTGCTGGACTGGGAAGAGCTGGTCGAGGCGGCGGAGTTCGACCCCCGCTATCTGCACCTGCGCGACTGAAGGCTCAGCCGGTCGGGACGGGCTGGGGCTCGGCGCAGAGCGCCGCGGCTTCCTTCTCGGCGGCGTGGCGCGCACGGAACGTGTCGGTGCGGTGGGCGCGGGCGGCCATCGCCTCCCAGGCGGCGGCGGAGCGCAGGCAGCGGTCGCGGACATTGTCGAGCGTGGCGTTGTTGGCGTCGGCCATCGCCTCGGCGGCGCGGGCGAGATAGAATTCGTGGTGCGTCGACATGTTCGCCTTTCTCTAATCCCCCCCTTGCAATCGTTCCCCTCCCCGCTGACGGGGAGGGGAGGATGAAGGATCAGTCGGCCTGCAGGCTGACCGCGCTGGTGCGGCCGCGGCTGTCGGTCTCGAGCTCGTAGGTGACGCGCTGTTCCTTGTTCAGCGTGCTGAGGCCGGCGCGCTCGACGGCGCTGATGTGAACGAAGGCGTCGGTGCCGCCGTCCTCGGGCTGGATGAAGCCATAGCCTTTGTCGGCGTTGAAGAATTTCACGGTTCCGGTGGGCATTTCATTTTTCCTTGTCTTGGGGCGGAGGCCGGATGCGGCCCGCCGATGCTGCGAGAGGCGAGAGAAGGAAAAAGGAGCCGCAAAGCGCCGTAGACCGTCAGTTGCGACTTGTAGCCGCCCCTCCCTAGGCGCGCGGGGCCGAAAAAGCAAATTGGGGCGCTCGCGCGGGCCGCGGGCCGGGCGTTCGCAGGGGCTCACGGCAGGTACGGTATTGCGCCGGGGCGGCGCGCTCTTAAGGTGCCTCGCATGCGCATCATGCTCCTCGCCGCTTTCGCTTTGCCGCTCGGCGGCTGCATCGCCAAGACGGCGGTCGACATCGTCACTCTGCCGGTCAAGGTGGCGAGCTCGGCGGTCGACGCGGCGACGACGAGCCAGGCCGAAGCCGACGAGAAGCGCGGCCGCGCCATCCGCAAGCATGACGAATGCCTCGGCCGCGAGGATCGCAAGGCCGAAAGGGAGCGCCGCGCTCCCGACTTCAGCAAGTGCGGGCCGGAGCGCGAACCGGCTTCAGGCGAGGATCGCGCGCGCCGTCGCGACTGACTGGTCGGGATCGCCGCGCGCGGGCCGGGCGAGGCCGCGCTGCACCGCCGGCCGCGCCGCCATCGCCGCCATCCAGCGCTGAAGGTTGCCCAGCCCCTCGACCTCGATCCCCGGCCAGCTATGGGTTTGCACCCAGGAATAATTGGCGATGTCGGCGATCGAATAATCGTCGGCCAGCCACTCGCTCTGCGCAAGGCGCCGGTCGAGCACCTCGAACAGGCGCCGGCCCTCGCGGCGGTAGCGCTCGATGACGCTCGGCAGCCGCTCGGGGAAGTAGCGCGTGAACACATTGGCCTGGCCCATCATCGGCCCGACTCCGCCCATCTGGAACATCAGCCACTGGACGACGCGGCTGCGCCCCTTGGCGTCGGAGGGGAGCAGGCGGCCGGTCTTCTCGGCCAGCCACATCATGATCGCGCCCGATTCGAACACCGCGAAATCGTCTTCGTCGCGGTCGACCATGGCCGGGATGCGGCCGTTGGGGTTGATGGCGAGGAACCAGGGCCGGCGCTGCTCGCCCTCGGCAAGGTTGAGGACATGCATCTCGTAGGGGAGCTCGAGCTCCTCGAGCGTGATCGAGGCCTTCCAGCCGTTCGGAGTCGCGGCGGTGTAGAGGTCGATCATCCATCCTCCGTCATGCCCGACCTGATCCGGCATCCATGAACTGGGGGCGCGTCGATCCGAGTTCGGTGTTCATGGACCCGGGGTCAAGCCCGGCGTGACGAGGGCGGCCTAGCCGCCGATGACGATCTCGTGGCCGAAATTGAGGCCCAGCCGGCCGTCGCGGGCCCAGCGGACGAAGGCGTGGATCCGGCTGCATTCGGGAAATTCGACGAGCACCGTCTCGCCGAGGCGCGGGACGATGTCGCTTTCGACCATCGTGCCGCGGCTGGAAATGTTGACGACGGGCACCGGATAAGGCTGGCCGCGGAAGTAGAGGGTGGCGCGTTCGATCAGCCCTTCCTCGCGCGGTTCCGAGCGGCGGTCCTCGAAGCTTTGCGGCTGAACCTGCACCTGCATGACGCGCCTCCCTCTGGGCGCGACCAGCATGGACCGGCAGGCGTTACCGAAGTCCTAGCGTCCGGCGAATCTGTCTAACCTGTTTTAGATCGGGCGCTTTTCGCGGAACCCGGTCTTTGGGCAGCGTGTTCGTCGCACAACCGTAACAAACGAGTCGCGAAAACGGATGACAGCAGACCAGCGCCGGGCGCCCCCGCCGGAATTATGGGGGGGCGCCGAATGCACGATCGTGCGCCTCCACGACGAGTATCGAGATCAGGCCGCGGAAACCGGCCATCGGGACCGGCGGGAGGACGTGGACTTGATGGCGGGCCTCGGCGTCACCACGGTCCGCTTCCCGATCCTCTGGGAGGCCGTGGCGCCCGAGCGGATCGACCGGCTCGACTTCGCCTGGACCGACGACCGCCTCGCCCTGCTTCGCGAACGCGGCATCAGGGTGATCGGCGGCCTCCTCCACCACGGATCGGGCCCGAAATATACGAGCCTCGTCGACCCGGATTTCGCCCGCAAGCTCGCCGATTATGCCGCGGCCGTGGCGGAGCGCTATCCGTGGATCCGGATGTGGACGCCGGTCAACGAACCGCTGACCACGGCGCGCTTCTCGGGCCTCTACGGCCATTGGTATCCGCACGGCCGGGACTATTCGGTCTTCCTGCGCGCGCTCGCCAACCAGTGCCGCGGGACGATGGAGGCGATGCGCGCGATCCGCGCCGTCGTGCCGGGGGCCGAGCTCGTCCAGACCGAGGATCTCGGCAAGACCTTCTCGACCGCGCCGCTGCGCTACCAGGCCAATCACGAGAACGAGCGGCGCTGGCTCAGCCTCGATCTGCTCTGCGGCCGGGTCGACGAGAGTCACGGATTCTTCAAATATCTCCGCGGCGCCGGGGTCCGCTACCCGGACCTCGAAGCGCTGGCGAGCGGCGACGGCAGGCCGGACATCCTCGGCATCAACCATTATCTGACCAGCGAGCGCTTCCTCGACCACCGCACCGGCCTCTACCCCTGGATGCAGCCCGGCGGGAACGGGCGGGACACCTATGTCGACGCCGAGGCGGTGCGGGTGAAGCGTCTCGCCCCGGACACCGGACTTGCGCCAAGGCTCCGCGAAGCCTGGCGCCGCTACGGGCTGCCGATGGCGATCACCGAGGTCCATCACGGCTGCCACCGCGACGAGCAACTCCGCTGGTTCGCCGAGGTCTGGCGGACGGCCGGCGAGCTGCGCGAGGAAGGCATCGACCTTCGCGCGGTCACCCTCTGGTCGATGTTCGGAAACGTCGACTGGCGTTTCCTCCTGACCGAGCGCAACGGCCATTACGACACGGGCGCGTTCGACGCGCGCAGCGGCACGCCCCGGCCGACGGTGATCGCCGCCGCCGCCAAGGCCTATGCCAGAGGCGAAAAGTTCGACCATCCCGCGCTCGATTCCCCGGGCTGGTGGCGGCGTCCGCCGCGCCTCTATCCGTGGAGCGGAAGATGCGATCCGATGGACTGGGGCGGCCGCAAGCTGCTGATCACCGGCGCGACCGGCACGCTCGGCCAGGCCTTCGCGCGGATCTGCGAGGAACGGGCCCTGCCCTTCTGCCTGACCGCCAGGGACGAGCTCGACCTTGAAGAGCCGCGTTCGATCGCCGGCGCGCTTGAGCGGCACGAGCCCTGGGCCGTGATCAACACGGCCGGATTCGTCCGTGTCGGCGACGCGGAGCGCGAAGTCGAGGTTTGCATGAAGGCGAATGCGAAGGGCGCCGCCGCCCTCGCCACGGTCTGTGCGGCCGGGCGCGTGCCGCTCGTGACTTTCTCGTCGGACCTGGTCTTCGACGGCCGCCTCGGCCGTCGCTACGAGGAAGCCGACGCGCCGAACCCGACGAGCGTCTACGGCCGCAGCAAGGCCGAGGCTGAGCGCCGGGTTCTGGACGCGGGCGGGAAGGCGCTTATCGTCCGCACCAGCGCCTTCTTCGGCCCTTGGGACCGCTACAATTTCGCCTGGCACGTATTGAGCGCCCTGGCGCGCGGCGAGACGGTCAAGGCGTGCACGCGGACGCGGGTTTCGCCCACCTTCGTGCCGGACCTCTGCCATGCGACGCTGGACCTGCTGATCGACGGCGAGACCGGTCTCTGGCACCTCGCCAATGACGGCGAGGTCAGCTGGTTCGACTTCGCCCGCCGCGTCGCGGAGGGCGCCGGCTACGACCCGCGATTGGTCGTCGCGGATGACGGCCCGCAGGCCCTGAGCACGGCGCTGACCAGCAACCGCGGCCAGATGCTTCGGAGCTTCGACGCCGCGCTCGAAGACTTCCTGAGGCAAGTCCTGGTCGAGGAAGAGACCGCGGTCGCCGCGGAATAATTATTCCGCCGCTTCGGTCCAGACGCCGCCGGCGCCCGCTCCGGCGCGGCGCGCGGCATCGAGCCTGCGGAAGGCGGCGAGGGCCTGGCCGACGACCTGGTCCATGTTGTAATAACGGTAGGTCGCGAGGCGCCCGACGAAGGTGACGTTCGGCGTCGCGTCGGCGAGCGCCTCGTATTTCTTGAACAGCGCCTGATTCTCCGGCCGCGGGATCGGATAATAAGGATCGCCCTCCGCTGACGGATATTCGTAGGTGATGCTCGTCTTCGGATGGCTTTGGCCGGTCAGATACTTATACTCGGTGATCCGCGTGTACGGCACCTGCGGGTCGGGATAATTGACCACGGCGACCGGCTGGAACTGACGCGCGCCGACCACCTTATGCTCGAAGCGCAGGCTGCGGTATGGCAGCTTGCCGAAGCGGAAGCCGAAATATTCGTCGATCGGCCCGGTGAAGACGATGTGGCCGGCGTCGACCTCGTCGATCACGTCCTTATAGTCGGTCGAGAGCAGCACATCGATGTTGGGATGGTCGAGCATCCGGTTGAACATCGCGGTGTAGCCGTCCCTCGGCATAATCTGGTGCTTGTCGCCGAAATAGCGGTCGTCGGTGTTCGTGCGCGTTGGGATGCGCGCCGTCACGGCCTTGTCGAGCCCGCTCGGGTCGATGCCCCACTGCTTCCGGGTATAGCCCTGGAAGAAGAGCTCATAGAGCTCGCGCCCGACCGCATTGATGACGACGTCCTCGGACGTGCGGATTTCCTCGACGGTCTCGGCGCGGGAGGCGAGATAGGCCGCGGCCTCCTCGTCGGTCCTGAGATCGAGGCCGAACAGGGTGTTCAGCGTCGTCCGGTTGATGGGGATCGGCACGAGCTGGCCGCGCACCTCGGCGAGGACGCGATGCTCGTAGGGACGCCACTCGGTGAACTGCGACAGATAGTCGACGATCTCGTCCGAATTGGTGTGGAAGATGTGCGGCCCATATTGGTGGATCAGCACCCCGGCGTCGTCGAGATGATCGTAGGCGTTGCCGGCGACGTGGGGTCGCCGGTCGATGACGAGGACGTGGGCATCGTGCCGGCTGGCGAGCCGCTCGGCGATCACCGAGCCCGCGAAGCCGGCGCCGACGACGAGATAGTCGTAGCTCTTCTTCGTCGCCGCCCTGACGATGTTAGGCCCGGCCGCGGGGAGGGCGGCGGCTTCGTGGACCAGCCCGGCCATCCGCGCGTAGGTGATGTCCCAGCTGAGGTTGGCGAGCTTCAGGTCGACGTCCTTCAGCCATTCGTCGCCGGAGCAGACGAGCGCGAGCGCTTCCTCGCAGGCCCTGACGAACGCCTCGGCGCCGTCGGCAATGAACACGGCGTCGAGATCGCCGTAATGGCGGATGACGTCGGTGATCGGCGTCGAGACGACCGGCTTGCCGCCCGCGAGATATTCCGGCGTTTTGGTCGGCGAGATGAACTTCGTCGAATCGTTGATCGCGAACGGCATCAACGCAACGTCCCAGCCCCCGAGATAGACCGGCAGCTCCTCGTAGGTCTTGCCGCCGAGATAATGGATGTTGGGCCGGTGCGGCAGGTCGACGGGATCGATCTTCACCACCGGCCCAACCATGACGATCGACCATTCGGGATGGGCGTCGGCGAGCGCGGCGACCATGTCGAGGTCCATCCGTTCGTCGATCACGCCGTAGAAGCCGAAGCGGGGCCGCGGCAGCGAACCCTGATCGTCGGGCACGGCGTCCTTCGCGCGCGCCTGCCCGAAATGGGCGCGGTCGACGCTGGACGGGAAAGGATGGATATTGCGGTGCAGGCTCTTCTTGGCCTCGTAGAGGCTGTAGCCACCGGTGAAGACGACGTCGGCGGTCGCGAGCAGCTCGCGCTCCAGCTCGAGGAGCTGCGGCGGGGCGAAGCGGAAATTGGCGAGCTCGTCCATGCAGTCGTAGACGGTGCAGGCCTCATCGATGTGCCGCGAGAAAGGCAGCATCATCGGCGTGTAATACCAGCGGATGAAGGGCCCGGACTCCTTTTCCACGAAGGAATCGAGCAAGGCCTTGAGGGTCGCGTCGCGCTCCTCCTCCGGAATCGTCTCGGGAAGCGAAGGTGTGACCACGACGACGCCGGTCTCCGCGCAGGTCCTGACGCCGAGCGCCGGCTCCATCTCCGGGAGGGCCGCTTCGGGCTCCTCCCAGAAGATCACCCGGCCCGCCTCCGCGAAGCGGCTCATCAGGTGCTGGGGACGCTGAAACACGAAATTCCACCGGAGGTGGGAGAAGCAGATCAGCGTGCGGCCAGCCGATTGCAGCGGCGCAAAGTGGCTCTGCCCCAGGGTTGAGGCGGTGGAAAGGGTGATCAACGAAATTATCCCCTGAAATGTGAAGACGGGAAAACAAACGTGTGCGGAGCGGGCGGGGTTCCCGCGCTGCAGCATAAATTATATTGATCCAAATAAGTAATTTAGCGGCTTGTTTCGCCGCCGAGCCGACCCATGAACTAGCGGTCCAGAGCGGGCTTCAGCTCGTCCAGCCAAGGCCCGGCGGTACCGTCGGAAGGCGCGCGCCAATCGCCGCGCGGGCTCAGCGCGGCCTGCGAACGGTGTCAGGCTAGGGCCATGCTGTCTTGCCCGGACTCCCATGACAGGCGTTCTAGCGGGCTCGTATTGCCGATGCGACCCAGACACGGGGGGTGACGCACTCCTCTGCGGGTGGGTCGACCCACTGGCCTTTCAGGTTCGCCGCCGGCGCGAATGACCCTGCAAGGGAGATACGAGTCCCTGGCCGCAATCGTGCGCCGTCCGCCACCAGCACGCCTTCGGCGGAATCCCAGCGCGCACCGGGAACCGTAGACGCGATCAGGCTCCGCGATCCGCTCGCGGCAACGTAAATGCACGGGCCTGTGACTTCGAGCGTTCCGTAATGCGTGGCTGCATCGCCCTCTCTCGAGTCGTTGAGCCTGGCAAGGCGCGGGGCATCTGCTGCATCCGTCCCGGAGGACGCCGTAGCACCGGCCGCGCCCGAGCTGCCGGTACGAACCGCTCCAGCCGATGCCGAAGAAGCCACCGGCTCACTTTGCCCGGCTAGCGTGGCCGCCCTTCCGTCTCCCACATTCCGACTGGCCGGCGGATGCTCGGGTGAGCAGGCCACCACGGCCAGAGGAAACATGAGGCCTAGTGCGGGCCTAGCCATAAAGCAGAGTCCATCCTGACGGGAGGAAGTCGGTCGACATATAGTAGAAGTAGGCGCACTGGCCCTTAGCGGTGCCGATGTTGGGTCCGCCCTTCATGGTGCCCACCGCAGTCTGCGAGATGAACATCGATCCGCCGCTGTCGCCGCCATAGCATGCCGTACCCGCATCGCCGGCCACTGTCACCCAGGTCGCCGCGCAGGTCACGCCGTTGCAGGCGTTGGTGTAGGTCAGCTGGGTGTCGGTCTTGCTGACGTTGCCGCAGCTATAGCCGGTCGTCACGCCTCGGTGGCACACCTGGTCGCCGACCGCGGTGCTGCTGCGCAGCCTGCGGCCGGTGAGGATCCGAGGCGTCGCGACATCGGCGTAGAACTCAGGACGCTCGACATACCCTGAGGTATGGATCTCGACATCCTGGTCGGCGTCCCGGATTTCGAGCGTCCAGGTGAGCGGAATCGAGGTTCCGTTGGGGTTGTAATAGGTATTGATCCCTTCGCAGTGGCCGGCGGTCGTGGATTCTTTAGGTAACAATTACCGTTTTTAGCAGAGCAGTAACGATGTCCGATCAAATTCGGCGTAGCGGCGAGTAGTTAGGTCCAAAACGAACTGATCGATGCGTCTTGTGCAGCTCTGCCGGAAGTAGTAATTGATGGCCATCAAGTTCAAGCATGGAGAGACAGGCGTCCTAGCTTCGGGCGAGGCAGATCACATCGAGTTTGATGCAGACGTCTAAGGCTTGAGGCATCGCTGCCGACGGATTGCACCGGAGACTGAGGTCGGATCCTACCCCTGGAACGCCGACTTCAGCTCGTCCAGCCAAGGCCCGGCGGTGCCGTCGGAAGGGGCGCGCCAGTCGCCGCGCGGGCTCAGCGCGCCGCCGGCGGAGACCTTGGGCGAGTTGGGGATGGCCGAGCGCTTGAACTGGCTGATCTGGAAGAAGCGGAACAGGAAGACCTCCAGCCACTCGCGGATCGCCGCGAGATCGTAGGCGCGCTTCAGATGCTCGGGATAGCCGAGCGGCCAGTTCCCGGCCGCGGCGTCGTGCCAGGCCTGCCACGCGAGGAAGGCCACCTTCGACGGCGGCTGGCCGGAGCGAAGGATGTGGAAGAGGAAGAAGTCGTGCAGCTCGTAGGGGCCGATCGTGTCCTCGGTCGACTGCATCTCGCCTTTGTCGTCGGCGGGGATGAGCTCGGGGGAGATCTTGGTGGCGAGGATCGCCTCCAGAATCCGATCCGTTTCGGCGTCAAACTGGTTCGTTTTGACCGCCCAGCGGATCAGATACTGGATGAGCGTCTTCGGAACGCCCGCATTGACGCCGTAATGGCTCATCTGGTCGCCGACGCCGTAGGTCGACCAGCCGAGCGCCACCTCGGAGAGATTGCCGGTGCCGACGACGAAGCCGCGGCGCTGATTGGCGAGCCGGAAGAGGTAATCGGTGCGCAGGCCCGCCTGTACGTTCTCGAAAGCGATGTCGTAGACCGGTTTTCCCTCCGCATAGGGGTGGCCCATGTCCTTCAGCATCTGCATCGCGGCGGGACGGATGTCGATCTCCTCGCCGACCACGCCGAGGGCGTTCATCAGCGCCCAGGCATTGCCCTTCGTCGTGTCGCCGGTGGCGAAGCCGGGCATGGTGAAGCCGAGGATCGTCGAGCGCGGCAAGCTGAGGAAGTCGCACATCTTCGCCGCGACGATCAGAGCGTGGGTGGAATCGAGGCCGCCCGAGACGCCGATGACGAGGTGGCTGCCGCTCGTCGTCATGAAGCGCTTGGCAAGGCCCTGGACCTGGATGTTGAACGCCTCGTAGCAATCCTGGTCGAGCTGCTCGGTGCGGTTGGGGACGTAGGGGAAGCGCCTCAGGCTCCGCTCGAAGCCGATGTCCTTCAGGCTCGGCCTGTGCTCGAAATGGATGCGCCGGGCGCTCTTCTCGGGATGGCCGGCGGCGACCGCATTGTCGTTGAAGGTCGGCATCCGCATCCGCTCGAGGCGAAGGCGCTGGACGTCGACGTCGGCCACGGCGAGCTCCGGCTCCATGTCGAAGCGGTTCGATTCCCGAAGCAGTTCGCCGAGCTCGTAGATCGCGCTTTGCCCGTCCCAGGCGAGGTCGGTGGTGCTCTCGCCCGGGCCCGAGGCGGCGTAGACATAAGCGGCGCAGCAGCGGCTCGATTGCGAGGCGCAGAGCAGTTTGCGCTCCTCGGCCTTGCCGATCGTGATGTTCGAGGCGGAGAGGTTGCAGAGGATCAGGGCGCCCGCCAGAGCGCCGATGGTCGAGGGCGGCTGCGGCGCCCAATAATCCTCGCAAATCTCGACGTGGAAGATGAAGTCGGCGAGGTCCTCCGCCGCGAAGATGAGGTCCGTGCCGAAGGGCACGGTCTCGCCGGCCACCGCGATGTCGATGCCGTTCAGGCCGATCCCCGAGACGAACCAGCGCTTCTCGTAATATTCCCGGTAATTTGGGAGGAAGCTCTTGGGGACGACGCCGAGGATCCGGCCGCGCGCGACGACGAGGGCGCAATTGTAGAGGCGGCCGTTCCGCCGCAGCGGCGCGCCGACGACATAGACGGCGCCGAGTTTCGCCGTGGCGTCGCGGAAGCGGCCCACGCCGGCCTCGGCCGCATCGAGGAACGCCTCCTGCATGAAAAGGTCGTCGACCGCGTAGGACGAGAGGTTGAGCTCCGGGAAGACGACGAGGTCGCAGCCGCGGCCGTCCGCTTCCTTCGCCAGCGCGATCGCCTGCTCGACGTTGAACGCGATGTCGCCGGCGGACCCGGTCGGGCTCGCCGCGGCGACGCGCACGAAGCCGTGGCGGCGGATCGCTTCGAACGGCGCGCGGGCCGGCCTGCGGGCCATCACAGCATCTCCGTCATCATCTCAACGGCGACCTTCATGCATGAAATGCGCGTAGCACCTCTTCCGCCGGGACCGAAATGTTCCTCGCGATGGGCGGTGGCCCGGCCGGCGCGGGCGCAGCCGAAATGGACGAGGCCGGGCTCGTCGCCCTCGTCGGCGAAGCCGGTGATCGAAAGGGCGATATTGGCCCGTGATCGCGCCAGCGCGCCCTCCGCCATCGCGATCGCGACCTCGCGGGACACGGCGCCTTTGTCGTCGATGAGGCCCAGGTTCACGCCCAGCATCTCGCTCTTCGCCTCGTTGGTGTAGGTGACAAAGCCGCGCTCGAACGCGTGGGCGACGCCCTGCACGTCGGTGAGGAGGGAGGCGAGCATGCCGCCGGTGCAGCTCTCCGCCGTGGCGAGCCGCAGGCCCCGCTCCGACGCCTTCTGGAGCAGCCGGCGCGTCGCTTCCTCGGTCTCGTTGGGGAGCACCTGCGACAGGGTCTCGGTATCGTTCAAAACTTCTTCCTCGAGGCGGTCGCGCCAAGGAACCGGTCCGCCGCGCCGATGGTTCCAGAGCTAAACGAGGAGAAAGCTCATGCCCGCCGAGAGCAAGATGGACGCCACCCACCTCCTGATGGAGGATCACCGCAAGGTCGAAGGCCTGTTCGAGCAGTTCGAGAAAGCGAGCGGCGACGGGCGCAAGGAAGCGCTGGCGCGCCAGATCTGCACCGAATTGAAGGTCCACTCGATGATCGAGGAGGAGATCTTCTACCCGGCGCTGCGCGGCAAGATCGACGACGACGATCTCGACGAGGCCTATGTCGAGCATGACGGCGCCAAGGTGCTGATCAACGAGATCGATGCCGGCGGCGCCGACGAGGATTTCTACGACGCCAAGGTCAAGGTGCTCCAGGAGCAGATCGAGCACCATGTCGAGGAGGAAGAGAAGAGCCGCGGCAACCTCTTCCAGCAGGCCCGGGCGAGCGACGTCGACCTCGCCGCGCTCGGCGAGCGGATGGCCGCGCGCAAGGCGGAGCTGATGGAGCTCGCCACGAGCGAGGGCCTGCCGCCGGCCCAGCCGGCGACGATGACGGAAGCCTGATGGCGCGGCGGGGCGCCCTCGCAACCGGCCTCGCCGCCGCGGCGGTGGCGGGGCTCGGCTATCTCGCCACGACGCTCTGGCGGCGCCGCTCGCCGTCGAGCCCTGGTCCCGGCGCGAGGCCGGCGATCAGCGGCAGCGGCGGCCATGGGGCGGTCGGCCATTCGGGCGCCGCCCGTTCGGCCGGCCCGGACGCGATGCGCGACCCGCCGGCAGACTGGGAGCGGGTCGACGAGGCCTCGGACGAGAGCTTCCCGGCGAGCGACCCGCCGTCGATCAACCCGCACGTCGACTGATCTAGCGGCGCCGCAGCGAGGTGGCGTTCCTCGCGCCCTCCGCGCTCAGGAACGGCCGCGGCCAGCCCGCGAGCTGGCCGAGCAACTATGCACCGCGGTCTCGGGGAGCATCCTTGTCCGGCCCCTCGGCGAGGATCGTCTCGCGCGACAGCCTGAGCTCGCGCATCGCCGCCGCCGTCGCCGCGCCCCAGACGATATGGACGCCGATCATCAGCAGATTGCGGCGCGCCGGATGCTTCGTCGCCGGCTCGAGCGTGCCGACCGCCGGTATCCAGCCCATGTAGCTAGCGACCCAGATCGCGACGCCGGCGGCCGCGCCCGTGCGCTTCTTCGGATCCGGGTTCATCGCCGCGACCAGCGCGCCGCAGGCCGCGCCATAGGCGAAGTGGGCGGCCGTGGTGACGTCCTTCGCCACTTCGCCCGTGAGCCGCACTCCGACTTGCTCGGAGCCGCTGTCGACGATCTCGCGCGGTGTGAGGGGGTAGCGCTGCTCGCGAGGCAGCCGCCCGTGCAGCCGCCGCATCGCCGCCGTCATCGCCATCGTGCCGACGAAGCCGGCAATGCCGCCGATGATCAGCCGGCTGCCGAGCTTCAGCCTCTCATCCTCGCGCAAATCCGCCTCTCCGCCTCACCGCGACCGCTGTCGCGCCGATGGAGGCGGGCGTCAACCGATCGTCACTCGTAGCGGAGCGCGAGGATCGGGTTGGAGCGCGCCACCTTGAAGGCGTGGCCGGCGATCGTGCCGATCGCGATCACGAGGGCCAGCAGGCCGGCGCTCAGAAACGGCGCCGGGCCGAGGCTGATCCGCGCGTCGAAGCCGTTCAGCCAGTCGCGCATCACCCACCAGGCGACCGGCCAGGCTATGAGATTGGCGACGATCACGGGCTTCGAGAACTGCCAGGCGAGCAGCCGGACGATGTCGCGCGAGCGGGCGCCGAGCACCTTCCTGATGCCGATCTCCTTGGTCCGCCGCTCGGCGGTGAACGCCGCGAGCCCGAACAGGCCGAGGCAGGCCACGATCACGGCGAGGACCGCGAAGCCCGCGAAGGTCTTCGCCCGCGCATCCTCGCTCTTGTACAGCTCGACCATGATGTCCTCGCTGAACTTGGCGTTGAACGGGACCTCCCGCGCGACGCGCTTCCAGACCTGCTCGACGCCGGCGCGCACCGCCGCGGGATCGCCGTTGAAGCGGACGATCATCTGGCTGTGGCCGGAACGGGTGTTCTCGAACATGATCGGCTCGAGGGGCTGGCGCACCGAGCGGAAGCGCGCGTCCCTGACCACGCCGACGATGGTGGCGGGCACGATGCCGTATTTGATGTCGACGAGGCCGGCGCGGATCGTCTTGCCGACCGCTTCCTGCGCCGAGCGGTAGCCGAGCCGCTTCGCGCCGAGCTCGTTGATGACGATGTTGCCGCCCCGCGCCGCCTGCGCCAGCTGGGCTTCCGGTGAAGGCGGATAGGGAAGAGTCAGGTCGTCGAGCGGGCGCTCGTCGAACCAGCGGCCGGCGACGAGCTCCAGGCCCATCGCATCCTTGAAGCCGAGATCGACCGGGTAGATGCCGATCGTGATGGGCTTCGGATTGCCGGGAACCAGCGCTCCGGTATTGTTGCTGTTGTCGGTCGCAACGCCGATTCCGGTGCGGCCGACGGCGACGACTCCCGGCACGCGCCTGGTCTGCTCCGCAATGCTCTCGCCGAGCGCCCACAGCTGGGCGCGTCCGAGCTCGTCGACCTGGAGGATATGGTCGCGCTTGTAGCCGGGATCGACGGTGCGGGCGTAGACGGTCTGCGCGTAGATGATTGCCGTGCAGATGATGAGGCCGATCGAGACTGCGAACTGGGCGACGACAAGAACGTTGCGCAGCCGCCCGGTGCCCGGAGTCTCGGCCGCGCTCTGGTTCGCCTTAAGAACGGAGGCGGGCTGGAAGCGCGACAGGAAGAAGGCCGGGTACAGGCCGCCGAGGACCCCGACGAGAAGGACCAGCCCAAGCACCGGCAGGATGATCCCGCCCGAGCCGAAATAGGCGACCTTGATGTCGGCATCGAGAAAGGCCGAGAAGGCCGGCATCAGCAGCTCGACCATCGCCAAGGCGAGCACCATCGCGATCACCGAGATCAGGATCGATTCGCCGATGAACTGGACGATGAGCTGCCGCCGGGTGGCGCCGAGCACCTTGCGCAGCGCCACTTCGCGCGCCCTCTGGCTGGCACGCGCGGTGGCGAGGTTGGTGAAGTTCACCACCGCCATGCCGAGGATCAGAAGCGCGATGATCGCGAAGGTGACGATCGTGCCGCGGTCGTTGCCCGGGGTCATCGTCCCTTCCTGGGCCTTGCCGAGGTGGATGTCGGTCAGCTTGATCAGGTGCCAATCGACATAGTCGCCCTGGTTGAACTTCACCTCGCCGGCCATCTCGTCGGGGATGTTGCGCTTCTCCCAGGCAGGAAGCGCCGACTGGATAGTGTTCACGTCCATTCCCGCCTTCAGCTTCACCCAGGCCCAGCCGCTGTTGCAGCCCCAGCAGGTGAGGAAGTTCGGATCTTCGGCGAACAGGCTCTGGAAATCGATCCGGGCGATCGTGCCGAGCTTCAAATGGCTGTTCTTCGGCAGGTCCCTCAGCACTCCCCCGATCGTCAGGTCGCGATACTTGCCCTTGGTGATGACGGTCATCGTTCGGCCGACCACGTTCTCGGTCCCGAACCGCTTGATGGCCTCTTTCTGCGTGATCAGCGCCTTGCCGACGCCGTCGAGGGCGGAGCGAGAGCCGCGCACCAGGGGCAGCTCGAAGACGTCGAGGAGGTTGGCGTCGACGAACAGGAAATCGTTCAGCGTCGCGGCCTGGCCGTCCTTGACGAGGACCGGCTCGGTCGACAGGCCGTAGACCTTCGCCTCGATCTGCGGGAAATCCTTCTGGAGCAGCTCGGCGGCATGGAACGGGGTCATCTGGCCGAACGATTCCTCGCCCGTGCCCGGATCCTTGAACCAGCCCTGCATCTGGTAGATCCGCTCCGACTCGGGGACCCATTTGTCGAAGCTCATCTCGTAGCGCACGAAGAGCAGGATCATCAGGCAGGCCGCCATTCCGATGGCGAGGCCGAAAATGTTGATGAAGGCATAGGTGCGGTTCTTGCCGAGCGCCCGGAGGCCCACCGTCAGATAATTGCGCCACATGATCCGTCTCCTTCCCCGCTTCTTCGTCAGGCCGCCCGGCGGCGCTCGATGAGGATGCGCCCGTCGAGCATGTTGACGACGCGCCCGGCATAATCGGCATGGGCCGGCGAGTGGGTGACCATGACGATGGTCGAGCCCTCGCGGTTGAGCGCCTGGAGCATCTTCATCACCTCGTCGCCATGCTGGGTGTCGAGGTTGCCGGTTGGCTCGTCGGCGAGGATGAGCTTGGGATTGCCGACCAGCGCGCGCGCCACGGCGACGCGCTGCTGCTGGCCGCCCGAAAGCTGGCTCGGCCTGTGCCTGCCGCGGTGGGCGATGCCGACCTTGTCCATCACCGCCTCGACGCGCGAGCGCCGTTCGGAGGCGGGCACGTCGTGATAAAGGAGGGCGAGCTCGATATTCTCGCGGACCGAGAGCTCGTCGACCAGGTTGAAGCTCTGGAAGATGAAGCCGATATTCTGCTTGCGGATGTCGGCGAGCTTCGCCTCGGGCAGGCCCGCCACCTCGACCCCGTCGAAGACGTAGGAGCCGCTGCTCGGCGAATCGAGCATCCCGATGACGTTGAGCAGGGTCGACTTGCCGCAGCCCGATGGGCCCATGATCGCGACGAACTCTCCGTCGGCGATGTCGAGGTCGATCCGGTCGAGCGCGGTCGTCTCGACCGTCTCGGTGCGGTAGATCCGCGACAGCTCACGCATGCTCAGCATAGGTTCGGCTCCTTCACTTGGTCTCGAGGTCCAGCCGGTCCTTGTCGGCAAAACCGGCATAGGGTGAGGTGATGACGCGCTCGCCGGCCTCCAGGCCCTCGAGCACCTCGATATAGTCGGCGTTGCGGCGGCCGAGGCGGACCGGGCGCTTGGTGGCGCTGCCCCCGTCCGGAGCTACGACAAAGACCCAGGTCCCGCCCGTCTCGTTGTAGAAAGCGCCCGCCGGGATGAGCAGCGCCGGAGTCGGATCGCCGAGGGTGAGCTTCGCCTGCAGCGTCTGGCCGCGATTCAGCGCGGGCGGCTCCTGGCCGACGAAATAGAGATCGACCTCGAAGGTGCCGTTGCGCACCTGCGGGTAGATTTTCATGACCTTGGCCCGGTAGCTCCGTCCGCCGGCCTCGACGGCGGCGACCTGGCCGACGCGGACCTTGCCGAGATAGAATTCGTCGACCAACGCGACGAGCTTGTTGCGGCCGGCGCTGTCGATCTGACCAAGGCGTTCGCCCCTGTTCAGCGACTGGCCGACCTGGATCGAGAAAGCGGTGAGCTGTCCCGAGACGGGGGCGCGGAGGTTGAGCGCGTCGAGCGTCGCGCGGGCGATGCCAAGGCTGCCGCTCAGCGACGCGTTCGAGGCGCGCAGCTGGGCGAGCTGGCTCGTCTGCAGCCGCCGGTTGACCTCGCGGGCGCGGCGAAGGACCGCGGCGCGCCGGGCGGAGGAGAGATATTCGTCGCGGCTGTCGTTGAAGACTTTGGCCGGGATGTAACCTTTCTCGACGAGCGGCTTCTGCGTCTCGTACTGACGCCGCGCCTTGTCGGCGGCGAGCTCGGCGTCGATCACGGCGCGCTCGTCGCCGATGCTCGTCTGGGCGAGGGCCAGCTCCTGGCTGCGCATCGAATTGACCTCGCGGGAGACGTCGCTCTGGCGCGCGAGGAGGTTGAGCTGCAGGTCGGAATTGGAGAAGACCGCGAGGAGCTGGCCCTTCTCGACCATCGCCCCGTCCTCGACGAGCAATTTCTCCACCCGGCCGCCCTCGATCGCGTCGAGATAGACGGTGACGAGCGGCTCGACGCGGGCGCGGAGCGCCATGAAATCGTCGAACGTCCCCTTGCTGACCGTGGAGATGGTCAGCCGCTCGGCCGCCACCGTCTGGCTGGCCCCGTTCGGCGCGAACCACCAGAAGAGGAGGCCGAGCAGAAGGACGGCGGCCGCGGCGAGGGCGATCACCGCGTTGCGGCTGAGGCCCCGCGCCTCGACGACGCGATCCATCGCGCCGCCGCTCTCGGCTGCCGATTTCTTCTCGCTCGTCATCCTGATCACGCTCATTCAGGCCTCACCTGCTGTTCGGTTCCGGACAGTGGATTGTTCAGAGCTGGACGGCCCTGCAGCCAGTGGCGAGGCCGGCACTGCCCTCGGGGCAAGGCCGGGCGGCGAGTTTCGTGTCCGCGTTCGCGGCCGCGCCGGTCCTCACCGGCTCCAGCGCCACCATCGGCAGCAGCGCCGAGGCGGCGATCCAGATAGCGGCTCCCAATATCGTCTCGATCCTGCGCATTCTCGGTCTCCCTCGTTCGAAAACCCCTCGGTCCCTCGTCAGCATGAGCCGTGCCAATTGCGCGGAACGGCGGATTTGCGCCGCTCGTCGATAGAGCCTGCGCTTTCGTCGATGTCCGCTTCCGCACTCGAAGGCGGGCACCGACGCCGAATGTCCGGATGCGGACAAGCTGGCACGATTATTGTTTGTTGCGCCGGGGAAGCAGGCTGTAGGAGACGAGGCGTGGCTGGGGAGGGTAAGCCGTTCGGGCGCTGCGTCGTGGTCGACGACGACGAGGACATTCTCCTGTCGGCGCGACTGCTGCTGCGCGACCTCTTCGAGGAAGTGGCCACCTTCGCCACGCCCGACGCAGCCGTCGCAACGATCCGCGAGGCCGACGTCGTGCTGCTCGACGCCAATTTCGGGCGCGGCGCGACCAATGCCGCCGAGGGCTTCTACTGGCTCGGCGAGATATTGAAGAAGGACCCGCAGGCGATCGTGGTGATGATCACCGCCCATGGCGGCGTCAACATCGCGGTCGAAGCGATGAAGCGGGGCGCGACCGACTTCGTCTCCAAGCCCTGGTCGAACGAGCGGCTGCTCGCCACCGTCCGAACCGCCGCCTCGCTTCGCAAGTCGCGCCGTGCGGCGGCGGCGGAGCGCAAGCGCGCCGTCGCCATTTCGGCGCCCGCGGCGGGTGCGAAAACGCCGATCCTGGGCCAGTCGGCCGCGATGCGCCGCGTCGATTCGCTGATCGAGCGCGCCGCGCCGACCGAGGCGAACGTCCTCATCCTCGGCGAGAACGGGACGGGCAAGGAGCTGGTCGCGCGCGCACTCCACGACCGGTCCCGGCGCACCGCCAACGTCTTCGTGTCGGTGGACCTCGGCGCAGTGGCGGAGAACCTGTTCGAATCCGAGCTGTTCGGCCATGTGAAGGGCGCCTTCACCGATGCGCGCGGTGACCGGATCGGGCGCCTCCAGGCCGCGGACGGCGGCACCCTCTTCCTCGACGAGGTCGGCAATCTTCCGCTCCACCTGCAGCCCAAGCTGCTCACCGCCCTCGAGCAGCGGCAGGTCGTTCCGGTCGGCGCCAACCGGCCGGTGCCGATCGACGTCCGGGTCGTCGCGGCCACCAATCTCTCCCCAGACCGCCTCGCCGACGAGAGCCTGTTCCGGCAGGACCTGCTCTTCCGGCTCAACACGGTCGAGATCGAGCTGCCTCCCCTGCGCGAGCGGCGCGAGGACATTCCCGTCCTCATCGACCATTATGTCGCGCTCTACGCGAAGAAATACGGCAAGCCGGCGCGCCCGATCAGCGGCGACGTCACGGCCGCTCTGGTGGCCTACGACTGGCCGGGCAACGTCCGGGCGCTCCGCCATGCCGCCGAGCGCGCGGTCATCCTCGCCGGCGACGGCCCGTTCACGATCGAAGATTTCTCGCTCGGCCGCGGCCAGCCGCGAGCGCCGTCGGTCGCGGCTCCCACCGTCGGCGTGGCCGGAGGCGACCTCAACCTCGAGCGAGTCGAGAAGAATCTCGTCGAGACGGCGCTCAGAAAACACGCCTACAACATCTCGCTCGCCGCCCAGGAGCTCGGCCTGACCCGCGCCTCGCTCTACCGCCGAATGGAAAAGCATGGACTTTAGGGGCCGCTTCGTCCTCGGCCTGCTGTGGCGCGCTACCCTCCTCGCGGGGGCGATCACGGTCTTTGTCGCCTCGCTTTCGCGGGAGGGGCTGGGGGTAGCTCGCCTTCTCGCCGGAGCCGCGGCGGTGTGGGCGCTCTACGAGCTCTGGCGCTACATCCAGCGCACCAACGTCGAGCTCGCCCGCTTCCTCGAGGCGGTGCGCCTCGGCGACCTCTCGCAAAGCTTCGCGCACAGGGCCGACGGATCCGGCTTCACCGAGATCGGCGAGGCGCTCGATCAGGGCATGAAAAGCCTTCGCGACGAGCGGCACCGGCTGACCGAGGCCAGTCGCTTCCACGAGGCCGTGCTCGACGACGCGCCCGCGCCTTTGCTGACCGTCGATGCCGAAGGCCGGGTCGAGCTGGCCAACAAGGCGGCGCGACGCCTGTTCGTCCGCCACCAGGGGGTCAGGATCGAGGATTTCGCCGTCTACGGCGAAACGTTCGCGCGAACGCTGGGCGACAAGGCGGTGGGCCGGCCACGCCTGGTGCCCTTGATGTTCGAGGACCTGCCGCAGACCGCGATGGTCAGCGCGGCTTCGGTCCACCGGCTCGGCGGCATGGTCCGGGTCGTCGCGGTGCAGCCGATCCAGGGCGAGCTGAACGCGGTCGAGATCGCCGCGCAATCGGACCTGATCCGCGTCCTCACCCACGAGATCATGAACTCGATGACGCCGGTCACGTCGCTCGCACACAGCGCGGCGAGCCTCGTTGCCGAGGCCGACAACGGGAGCGACCCGGCGATCTCGGACGCGCGCGCCGCCGTTGAGACGCTGGCCCGGCGAGCCGATGGAGTGATGCATTTCGTCGAGAGCTACCGGCAGATCAGCCGCACGCCCGAGGTCCGCCGCCGGGTCTTCGAGGCCTTGCCTTGGGCGCGGGAGATCGAATCGCTGTTCCGCGCGGGCGGATCGGCTGGCGGAATCGACTTCAGCCTCTCGGTCCTGCCCGAGCGGCTGACGATCGACGCCGATCCGGACTTGCTCTGCCAGGTGCTCATCAACCTGCTCCGCAACGCGGCCGAAGCCGCGAAAGGGTCGGCCGAGGCCCCGGCCGTCTCCCTGTCGTTCGCGGGGCTTCCCGGAGCCCGGGTCCAGATCGAAGTGGCCGACAACGGGCCCGGGGTCCCCGAGAGCCTGCGCCAGGACGTCTTCCTTCCTTTCTTCACCACCAAGGCGAAGGGCACCGGCGTCGGCCTCAGCCTCGCCCGGCACGTCGTGCTCGCCCATCGCGGCTCGATCGGGGTGGACGAGAGCGAGAGCGGCGGGGCGCTATTCCGGATCCTGATCTAGGCCGAACGCGTCCTCGGGGATCGCCTCCGCGAGCGACAGGCCGTCGAGGATCCTCGCCGTCTCGTCGCGGACCATCAGCATGACCCGGTGCAGCCGGCATTTGTCCTCCGTGACGCAATTTCGGCAAGTTTCGTGCCGCCGCCTGCTCGCACAGGGGAGGAGCGCGAGCGAGCCGCGGGTCAGCCGGACGATCGAGCCGTAGCTGATCTCGCCCGGCGGTTTGGCGAGCCAATAGCCGCCGTCCCGGCCGCGGCGGCTCGCGACCAGCCCTTCGCGAATCATCGAAGAGAGCATGACGGTGAGGAACTTGGGCGGGATGTTCTGCGCCTGCGCGATCTCGCCGAGCTGCACCGGACCCTCGCCGTAACGGTCGGCGAGGTGGAGCAGCGCGCGGATTGTATAGCGCGTGCGTTGAGAAAGCATCGCCGCCTCATGAACCGGTGCGCGAATCTTGGCAACCGGCGCGCGGCGCGGGTCAGTTGACGCCCTTGGCCTTGCGGATGAAATGGCCGCCCGAAACCCCCCGCAGCAGAGCGAGGCGGTAGGCGGCCATGGTCTCGGCCGCGTTCCAGTCGCCCTCCGGGGGCGTATCGAGCAAGCGTTCGAGCCGTTCGATGTCGAGGGTCCGTGACGCCTCCGGCACCTGGCTGAAGCGCTGGACCTCGTCCCGGACCTCGGCCCAGGCGGCGGTCAGACCAAGGTGCCAGTCGGTCCCCTGCATGCCCTTGCGGATCTCGCGGGTCACGATCGGCGGCAGCCGGTCCGAGAAGGCCCGACGCGCGACGGCGCGTGTCTCGCCGCGG
>DATAIU010000086.1:0-8310 GCA_036262495.1 Allosphingosinicella sp. | reverse complement strand
ACCTGGTCGAACCGGTCGAGCAGGCCCTCGTCCTTCACGAAGGTGGCTCGGGCGAGATAGTAGAATTGTTCGGGGCTCGCAGCGATCACATCGCTGTCGAGCGCCTCGAGCAGGGTCAGATGTTCCTTCAGCGAGGCTGGGATACCCGCGGCGCGCAGCTCGTCGATAAAGGAGAAGAACATGGCGGGCCCTCTAGCCGCCGTTCGTCGGCGCGTCACGCGTGGTTAACCGCGCTTCAACCATTTGCGCTTAGCCAGTTCTCGACAGCGAGAAGGGGCAAGGCGTGGCGACCAGAGCGAGAGCGGCCGATCAGGAGTCGATCAGCACAGTCGCACGCAATTGCGGCGTGCTCGCGATCGAATGCAGCGACGTCTCGGGCTATGTCGCCGGCGTTTCCGAGCGCATCTCCTCCAACCTCAAGACGCTCGACGCGCTCGAGGAGGTGACCAGCAGACTGCTCCAGGACCAGGCGCGGGTCGCGGAATCGACCGACGAAGCCCGCATCCTCGCCGAGCAGGCCCGCGAGAAGCTATCCGAAGGGCGGGACGCGATCGAGGATACGATCGCCATATTCAGCGGCCTCACGGACCTCGTCGTCCAGCTCGGCGAGCGGATGAGCGGCTTCGCCGAAGCGATGAGCCGTGTCCAGAACGTCTCGACCAGCATCGAGCGGATCGCCTACCGCACCAACATGCTCGCCCTCAACGCGACGATCGAGGCGGCTCGGGCGGGGGAGGCGGGGCGCACGTTCGCGGTCGTCGCGGCCGAGGTGAAGAAGCTCGCCCAGGAAACCCGGACCGCGACCAGCGAGATCACCGGCACGATCGCTTCGCTGACCCGCGAGGCCGAGGCGGTGACGTCCGAGATCGAGAACGGCGTCGAGCGCAGCCGCGTGGCTCGGAGCGGCTTCGCCACGATCACCGAGACGGTACGCCGGGTCGCGGACATCGTCGCCCTGGTCGACCGCCAGACGGACGGCATCGCCCAGTCGACCTCGCTCATCCAGACCAGCGTCGACAGCGTCAAGTCGGGCCTGACCAGCTTCGCCGCCGACGCCCGCGACAATGGCGGCCAGCTCCGCCGTGCCCAGGAACGGCTCGTCCAGCTCGAGGAGCTTTCCGGCGACATGCTCGACCGGCTGGCCAGCTCCGGGGTCGAGATAGACGACACGGTCTTCATCGAGCGCGCCAAGGCCGCCAATCGCGAGGTCACCGTGCTGATCGAGACCGCGATCGAGCGCGGCGAGCTCGCCGAGGCGGACGTCTTCGACTTCGATTATGTCCCGATTCCCGGGACCAACCCGATCCAGTACGAGACGCGCTTTTGCGAATGGGCCGACGCCCATATCCGCCCGCTCCTCGACCGCCGCAAGGACAGCGATTCCCGCCACATCGGCTGCGTCGCCAGCGACATCAACGGCTATCTGCCGACCCACGTGTCGGAACGCTCGCTGCCCCAGGGCGACGATCCCGCCTGGAACGCCAAATTCTGCCGCAACCGGCGCAACCTCATCGACGACGCGACGCGCCGGGCGATCGCCAGCGAGAAGGAATCGATGCTGGTCACCTATCGGATGAACCTGGGCGAGGGCCGCTACCTTCCGGTCAAGAACGTCTTCGTCCCGCTCTACGTGCGCGGCCGCCGCTGGGGCAATTTCGAGCTCGCCTATCGCGACGAGGCGATGCGGATCTAGCCGCCCGGCCGTCGCGCCATGAAGGCGAGGCGCTCAAACAGCATCACGTCCTGCTCGTTCTTCAGAAGCGCGCCGTGAAGCGGCGGGATCGCCTTCGTGGGATCGCGCGACTGCAGCACCTCGAGCGGCATATCCTCGTGGAGAAGTAGCTTCAGCCAGTCGATCAGCTCGCTGGTCGACGGTTTCTTCTTGAGGCCGGGCACCTCGCGCACCTGGTAGAAAATGTCGAGCGCCTTCGCCACCAAAGCCTTCTGAATGCCGGGAAAGTGGACATCGACGATGGCCTCCATGGTAGGTCTGTTCGGAAAAGCGATGTAGTGGAAGAAGCAGCGGCGGAGGAACGCGTCGGGCAGCTCCTTCTCGTTGTTCGAGGTGATCACCACGACCGGGCGGTCGGCGGCGCGGATCGTCTCTTTGGTCTCGTAGACGTGGAACTCCATCCGATCGAGCTCCTGGAGGAGGTCGTTGGGGAATTCGATGTCGGCCTTGTCGATCTCGTCGATCAGCAGGACCGGAAGCTCGGGCGAGGTGAACGCCTCCCAGAGCTTGCCGCGGCGGATGTAGTTGGAGATTTCGTGGACGCGCGGATCGCCGAGCTGGCCGTCGCGCAGCCGCGCCACCGCGTCATATTCGTAGAGGCCCTGGTGCGCCTTGGTCGTCGACTTGACGTGCCATTCGATCAGCGGCGCGCCCAGTGCGGCGGCGATCTCGTGGGCGAGCACCGTCTTGCCCGTCCCCGGCTCGCCCTTGACGAGCAAGGGCCGGCGCAAGGCGACCGCGGCGTTGACCGCGACCTTGAGGTCGTCGGTCGCGATATAGCTTCGGGTGCCCTCGAAACGCATGGTGGGGCGATAGGATAGGGGAGGGGCCGGGGCAAGTTCGCCCGGGTCAGGCGCCGGATCAGGCGGCGGCGCGGGCCTCGCGGCGGGCCTCGAGCAGGTCCCAGAGGCCATGGTGCTGGACGAGGATCTGCTGGGCGCCGAACAGCAAGGCGCGCTGGGCCGACGGCGTGTCGGCGAAGGCGTCGGCGATCGCGGCGACCCGCTCGCGGTCGGCGGCGGGGTAGATCGGTGCCTCGACCCCGAAGCGGGCGGCGGCGGCGTCGAGGCAGCGGCGGATGGCCGCCCAGTCCAGGGTCAAAGCGAGCGCCGCTCCGAACGCGCAGCCCTTGCGCTCCGACAAAGCGAGCGTTTCCATCGCGTGCCGCTGGGCGAGCACCGCCGAGTCCGCGCCTGCGGCCCCGGGGGTAGCGGGCACAGGCCCGGCGGCGACGGTGAGGCGCGCAAGGTAGGCCCGCTCACCGGCGAAGGCGTAGGTGGCTCCAGCGAGGAAGGTCCGAGCCTGAGGCTCGACCGTGCGCGTGGCGGCATGGTCGATGAGGCCCGGATAGCGGCCGTGGAGGACGCAGAGATAATGGATGAGGTCGGCGAGATCGCGGGCCGCGTGGGGCCCGCGCAGCCAGGCCTCGGAGGCCGGCCAGGGATGGGCCGCGCTGCCATGTTCGGCGAGGCAGGCGAGGAGCAGCGCGCCCGTGCGGGGCTCGCCTGCGGTCTCGACCGATGCTGATGCCATTGCCGCCACTCCCTCGCGCCCGCCTGTCGCAGCCGCTCTACGGGACTTGCCCTATATCAATGCCGTAAAGACGCGGTTTATGCGGCGTTAGGGCGGCGGAAAGGCTGTTCGGCTCAGGCAGCCTCGGCGAGCGGCTCCTCCTCGTGCGCGGTTTCGACCTCGGTCGCGGCTTCGGTGGCCGGCGGAACGGCGGCGCTCCGGCTCGGGAAGGCCAGGCGCGACGCGGCGACCAGGATTCCCACTCCGAAATAGAGGGCGACCACGGCGAGCGGGTTCCACAGCAAAGACGCGGCGAAGGCGACGCGGAGGTAGAAGGGGTTGAACCCGAAATCCTCGCCGAGCGCCTGGCAGATTCCGAACAGGGTGTCGTCGCGGGTCAGAAGGTTCGACTTGAAATCCGGCATTTCTCACTCCTGGCGATGCGGCCGGCTTTCCGGCGCGTGGCCAGACTTCAGCACGAGGCGTGCCAAGTGAGGGAAAGTGCGAAAGCTCAACGGGTTAGCTTTGAGCGCCAGGCGCGATAGCCATTTCGCTCCGCCAATGTTTGGGAAAAGCCGCCAAGTTTTTTCGGGCCCGACGCCGCAAGGCGGTCGCAGGTGCATGTACATCGGGGTCCTGCTAGGCTGGCTCATCAAGAACGGGGAGGCGGGCATGGGGGTGACGGGGATCGGCGGTTTCTTCTTCCGGGCGCAGGACCCGGACGCGCTTCGCGACTGGTATGTCGAGCATCTCGGCGTCGGCTCGGCGCCGTACGGGTCGTGGGACACGGAGGCGGGCCCCAGCGTCTTCGCGCCGTTCAAGGCCGACACCGACTATTTCGCCGCCGACCGGCAGTGGATGCTGAACCTGCGCGTCGACGGTCTCGACGCCCTCTGCGCGAAGCTCCGCGCGGCCGGGATCGAGGTCGAGACCAAGGAGGAATGGAACATGCCCGGCCTCGGGCGCTTCGCCCGCCTCCACGATCCGGAGAGCAACCCGATCGAATTGTGGGAGCCCGACAAGGAGGGCTGAGGCTTGCGCGGGAAGTGCGCGGACTAGCGCAGCTGACTGTCCTTGCTGCCGCGGCGGTTGATTCCGGCGGCGGGGGCGCGGGCGTCGCGCGCCGACTGGCAGGCGACGCAGGTGATCGCGCCCGGCATGGCGAGGCGGCGCTTCTCGGGAATCTCCTCGCCGCATTCGACGCAATGCGTCTCGCCCTCGGAGCGCTGGGAAATACTGGCGGCGAGCCGCGCCCGCGCCGCGAGCACGGCGTCCATCACCGTGTCCTCGATCTGATCCTGAACCGCGCCGTCGCGCGACCAGCCGCCGGCCATCCTGGCCTCCCGTTTCAGCCTTTGTTTGAGGGACTTAGATAGGGGTTTGGGGGGATTTTTCTAGAGGCTGGGGGGGAAGAGGCTGGGGGGGACACGTAAGGGGGACACGTACGAGTACGTGTCCCCGATGCTACTGACCGAGCTGAAGGAGCGGGCGGCGGCGCGGATCGCGCAGCTCTAGGCCCGCAACGCCCGTTCAGCGGCGATAGGCGGGGAGCGACCAGCCCTTGACGATGGCCGCGGCGCGGAGGGCGAAGCCGGCGAGGGCGGCGATCGCTCCGGCGAGGAGGCCGGGGACGCCGGCGAGCGCGAGCGCGACCATCAGGCCGGCGGAGAGGGCGGCGGCGGTGACGTAGAGCTCCGGGCGGAGCAGGATCGAAGGCTCCTCGGCGAGCAAGTCGCGGATTATTCCCCCGGTGCAGGCGGTGAGGACGCCCATCGCGAACGCCGGGAGCGGCGCGGCGCCGAAGGCGAGGCCCTTGGCGGCGCCGAAGGTCGCGTAGGCGGCGAGGCCGATGGCGTCGAGCCAGACCAGGCCGCGGCCGCCCCACAGGCGCTCCGGAGTGAACCAGATGGTGAGCGCGGCGGCGAGGCAGATGAAGAGGGTCCAGTTCTGGTGAAGCCAGAAGACCGGCGCCCCGATCAGAAGGTCGCGGACCGTGCCTCCGCCGACCCCGGTCGCGACGGCGAGGAAGAAGAAAGTGACGAGCGTGAGGCGCTTCTGCGCGGCGAGCATGGCGCCGGAGGAGGCGAAGACGGCGATGCCGAGCCAGTCGAGGGACTGGAGGGCCGGCACCATCGCCGGCGCGAGGGAGGCCGCCGCCATCGGCCTCAGTAGGAAGGAGACGGCGCGGCGATCAAGTGTGCGCTTGCCTTGACGCGGAGCGCATCTTGACCCCTTGTCTTCCCTCGCGCCTTGTGGCGGGCGCCCGGGACAGAGATGAACGAGTTCGAGCAGGACCTGGCCGACACTCCGGAGCGGACGCGCTCGGAGCGGGCGATCGACAATGTCCGCGGGCAGGGCGGCTTCTTCGTCGAGGCGGTCCGGCTGACCCGGATGCCGATGATCGTCACCGACGCGGTGCTGCCCGGCAATCCGATCATCTTCGCCAACGACGCCTTCGTTCGGCTCTCCGGATATAGCGCCGAGGAGCTGAACGGGCAGGACCCGCATTTCATGAACGGGGACGGGACCGATTCGGAGGCGGTCGCCTGCTATCAGGAGGCGATGGCGGCGGGGCGCGACGCGAATGTCGAGATCGTCCAGTATCGAAAAGACGGCACCGCCTTCCGTGCGGCGCTATTCGCCAGTCCGCTCGACGACGGGCAGGGCCGCGTGCTCCACCATTTCCTCTCCTATCTGGACATCACCCGCCGCTACCAAGCCGAGGAGGCGCTGCGCGCGCTGACCGGAGCGCTCGAGGCGAAGATCGCGGCGCGGACGCTGGAGCTGGTCGAGGCGAACTCCGCGCTGACCTCGCTCGTCGCCGACCGCGAGGTGCTGCTCGCCGAGGTCAACCACCGGGCGAAGAACAGCCTGTCGATCGCCTCCTCGCTGCTCGGCATCCAGGGGCGGCGGCAGCAGGACCCGAAGGTCCAGGCCCTGTTCCAGGAAGCGCAGGATCGGCTGATGGCGATGGCGCGGGTCCACGATCTGCTCAGCAAGTCGGAGACGGCGCAGCATGTCGACCTGGCGACCTATATGGGCGACCTCTGCGGCGCGCTGGAGCCGATCACCGAAGGCGACAAGGTGCGGCTGCACTGCGCGGTGGGAGGCGCGATATCGGTTCCCGCCGACGTCGCGATACCGATCGGCATCATCGCCACCGAGCTCATCACCAACGCCGTCAAATATGCCTTTCCGCCGCCGGCGGAGGGGGCGATCCGGGTGACGGGGCGGAGGCTCGGCGACGGCCGGGTGGAGCTGATCGTCTCGGACGACGGGGGCGGAATGTCGGGCGGGCGCGAAGGCTCGCTCGGCTTCGGCCTGGTCGAGACTCTGGTCCGTCAGATCCGCGGCGAGATGGAGGTTGAGCCGAAGCCCGGCGTGACCGTCACGATCCTGTTCCCGCTCCCCCCCGGGCCAGCCTGACCGCGTCGACGATCTGCGAGGCGACGAAGGGCTTGCCGACCACGACATGATCGGGGAGCCGCTCGCGCACTTCGTGGCCGGTCGCGGTGATGAAGACGACCGGGATCGGCTTTCCGGCGCAGATCGATTCGACCGCATCGATGCCGCTCCCCGGCGCGAGACGGACGTCGGCGGTGATGAGGTCGGGGCAGCGCTCGCGGGCGGCGGCGACGGCCTCGTCGAGCGAGCGGGCGAAGGCGAAGGAGGAGCAACCGCAGTCGCGCAGCGCCTCCTCGATCGCCATCGCGATCAGTCCCTCGTCCTCGATGATCAATGCGTGCACCGCTTGCGTCTCCCGTCCAGGCGGGAGCGCAAGAGCGTCTCTCAGCCGCCGAAGCCCGGGGAACCCGATCGGCGATAAGGGTCCAACGGACCAGGTACGGGATAGTTCACAAGTGTTTCCGGGGCGCGGCTCGCCTCAGTCGACAAGCTCGACCGCCATCGCCGTCGCCTCGCCGCCGCCGATGCAGAGGGTGGCGAGGCCGCGCTTCTGGCCGCGTCTCTCGAGCGCCGAGAGCAGAGTGGCGAGCAGGCGCGCGCCGGACGCGCCGATCGGGTGGCCCAATGCGGTCGCGCCGCCGTGGACGTTCAATATGTCGCGCGGGATCGAGAGGTCGCGCATCGCGATCATGGCGACGCAGGCGAAGGCCTCGTTGACCTCGTAGAGGTCGACGTCGCCGACGCTCCAGCCGGCGCGCTCCAGGGCCTTGCGGACGGCGGGGACCGGGGCGCTGGTGAAGAGGTTGGGCGCCTGGGCGTGGGCGGCGTGGCTGACGATCCGCGCGACCGGCTTCAGGCCGAGGCGGTCGGCCACGCTCTGGCGAGTGAGCACGAGCGCCGCGGCCCCGTCGGAGATGGACGAGGCGTTGGCTGCGGTGATCGTGCCGTCCTTGGCGAAGGCGGGCTTAAGGCCCGGGATCTTCTCCGGGTTCGACTTGCCGGGCTGCTCGTCGAGGGTGACCACCTCGTCGCCCTTGCGGGTCTTGACGGTGACGGGCGTGGTCTCGCGGTCGAACGCGCCGGACTTGATGGCCTCATTGGCGCGGCGCAGCGACTCGATCGCATATTCGTCCTGGTTCTCGCGCGTGAACTGATAGTCGCGCGCCGCCTCCTCGGCGAAGGTGCCCATGGCGCGGCCGGCGTCGTAGGCGTCCTCGAGCCCGTCCATCATCATATGGTCGTAGACAATGTCGTGGCCGATGCGGGCGCCGGCGCGGTGCTTCTTCATCAGGTACGGCGAGTTTGACATCGACTCCATGCCGCCGGCGACGATGACGTCGGCGGAGCCCGCCGCGAGCATGTCGGCGGCGAACATGGCGGCCTGCATGCCCGAGCCGCAGACCTTGTTGACGGTCACCGCCTCGACCGATTTGGGAAGGCCGGCGCCGAGCGCGGCCTGGCGGGCCGGGGCCTGGCCGAGGCCGGCGGGAAGGACGCAGCCCATGAAGATCTTGTCGACATCGTCGCCGGCGACGCCGGAGCGCTCGACCGCGGCGCGGACGGCGGCGGCGCCCAGCTCGGTCGCGCTCGAGCCGGCGAGGCTGCCCTGGAAGCCGCCCATCGGCGTTCGGGCGTAGGAGAGGATGACGATCGGATCGGCG
>DATAIU010000085.1:0-10219 GCA_036262495.1 Allosphingosinicella sp. | reverse complement strand
CGGCTTTCGCCGAACGCTTCGGTCGTCATCACGCCGTCGGGGATGCCCCGGCCGGCGAGATAGGCCTTCACGTTGTTGGCGCGGCGCTGGGACAGACCGACATTGTACTGGTCCGAACCCGAACGGTCCGCGTGGCCGGCGATCATCACCTGGGCCTGGCCGCAGGTCTGATAGGCCGAAGCCGCGTTGTCGAGGATCGCAGCAGCCTGCGGGGTGATGTCGTCCTTGTCCCAGTCGAAGAAGACCATGAACGGACCACCGACGCACGCAGGCGGCGGCGGCGGCGGGGGCGTGGGCACCGGCTCCGGCGGCGGAGGCGTGGGCTCCGGCGGCAGCGGCGGCGCGACCTCTTCGACCACTTCCTCGACACCGCCGAAGTTGAACGTCAGGCCGCCCAGAAGGCTGTGCGACCGGAAGCGCATCTCGGCTTCGTTGCCGTTGAAGGCCGTCATGTGGATCTTGTCGACGTTGAAGAAGCGATACTTCACCGTGACGTCGATATTGTCGCTGATCGCCTGACGGACGCCGGCGAAAACCTGCCACGCCAGCTTGGAGTCAGAATCGTCCAGGAACGGAGCGGTGTTGGCGAAGACGCGCTGGTTGTTCGCCTTGACGCGCGCCATGCCGACGCCGCCGCCGACGAAGCCGGAGATGCCGTCGTCGTCGCCGAAGTCCAGCATGCCGTTGACCATGAAGCTCATGGCGCTGGCGCTGCCGCCGGCGAACGGACGCGAGGTGATCGCGGCCGAGTCACCGGGAAGGCCGATCTTGGTCTGGTAGGAGTCGAGGTCGGCCTTCTTGTAAGCCGCTTCGGCCTCGATGCGGAAGCCGCCGAGGTCGTAGCCGACGAACAGACCGCCGTCGTAACCATAATCGTAGTTGAGGCGCAGCGCGTTATCGATAGTACCGATATCGACGTCCTGGTCCTCCACGATCATCGCACCGAATTCGCCGCCAACGTACCAGGCGCCATCGCGCGCAAAGGCAGGAGTTGCGAGCAAGGTGGATGAAAGCGCCAATGCGATGGCGAGCTTCCGCATAATCTTCCCCTTTCTTAAGCGTCCCTCAGCGGGAACGACCGTTGAACTCATTACGGTAAGCGCGGTTTCGGCGCAAGCGCGCTTATCCCGATCTCTGTTGCCAAAATGCCTCAGTGGATCCCTCAGGATTCATGAGACCCCTCACCGTTACAGGGCCGCCAACGAGGCCGCGCCGGGTTGGTTTCACGCCGGCAACAAAAAAGCTCAGGCAATCAGCCCGTGTGACATTAATGCCGCAATGAGGGCGGCGATTGCCGCCCGTGCTTCGGAGTCGATTATCGTTCCACCTGAAGGACTTGCTACCGCCGGCTGACGCTCGCCGACGACTTTGAGGCCATCGACGAGGATGCCCGAGCAGGCGAGCTCGCCGCCGCCCCAGCCGGTCCCGTCAAAGACCAGTGGCACGCCTTCGGCCTTGTTCCAGGCGTTCATCCCGGGACCGGGCGGGAGGAATCGCCAGCCTGCTTCCGTCCACAGGGCGATCTCATCGTCACGGCCCGCCCAGTCGCCGGTCGCGCCGGCCGCGACGATCCAGCATTGCCCGGCGAGCGGCGCGGGCGGGGGAGAATCAGCCGGCGGGCCTTCCACCGCGGGCTGCACGGCAAGGTCGATCAGGATCAGCGCCTCGTTATGGAAAAGCTCTTTCTGGGCTTGCCCCGGCAGGATGAAGGGCAGGCCGAAGCGCGGCGTCGTGTCCGCCATGATCAGTCTCCTGGATTGAGGATGGTCGCCGCGGGCCGCGACGGCCCGTTGGTGCCGAGCTGGACGACCTCGATGCGCAGCTCGCCCGTCAGCCCGTCCGCCGCCTGCGCCGCGGCCGTGTAGAGGAGCCCCGGCTCGGCCGCCTCGAATTCGCGGCGGACATCGCCGGCCGCAAAGGCGACGCGATAACGTTCGCTTTCTTCGCCGAGCGGAGTGTCGCTTCCGCTCAGCCACACCCAGCCCGAACGGCTCCGCCTTACCCACGAAAGGACGACGTCGCCGCCGGCGAGTCGACGCGCGCGCAGGTGAACCGGGGACGGCGGACGTAGGGCATCGCCGGCCAGCGTCCGCGACGCGACCACCCCGTCGGGATCGCCGACACCCGTCGCCATGATGCTCGTCGACGCGCCGACCGCGACCGGCGGGAAATCCACGTTGGCGAGGCTCTCCGCCTCGATCAGCACGAACGGCTCGCCGCCCGCATGCCCGGCAGTCGCCCACTCGGTCCCTCGCCGTCCGCGCAGGAGGCGGGAGAGGCGGAAGGTTCGGGGGCCGATCGGCTCGGCGACGCCGAACTGGATCAGCTCATCGCCGAGCGCTGCGAGATTGTCACCCGCGGCGAGCGCGGCGTCGCTCCGGCTTTCGAGCCACATCGAGGTGCTGGCCAGTTCGACCGTCATGGCCGCGCGCAGGTCCAACAGGGCTGAGGCGGCCGGCCCGGGTACCGTCACGGCGGTGCCCATCGTCGCGGCGGGCGCGGTGTCGCCGGCTTCCCGCCAATTGGCGCCGCCGTCGTCGCTGGCCAGCAGGCCCGCCCGGCGCCAGCCTTCCCCTTCCCCAGCCGCCGCGACGAGCAGCCGCGGGCGCGAGGGCAGGTCCTCGCTGCCGAGCGGTACGTCGAGCAGGACAAGGCGCGTCGCGCCATGGATCTGGTCCGGCTGCACCACCGCGACGCCGGCGGCTGCCGCCGGTATCGGCCCGGCGTCTGCGGCCCGCCCGACGAGGTCGAGCGTCAGCACCATATTCTCCAGCGTTGCCCGCACGACGCGCCATGATCCCTTGCCCGGAATCGCCAGGACCGCCCCGGCGGCTATGGCCAGCCGGGCCGGCGGGAGGTTTACCTTCGCGCTGCGCCGCTCGGCCCACAGCGCATCCAAGCGACGCTCGGCCAGGGCCTTGGCCACATCCGCGCTCAAGGCCGCGGCGACGGCGCGGCGGTCGCTGCGAAGCCCGGGCCCGCCCCGTGCGGCGCGTTGCAGACCGCTTTGATAGTCGCGGCTCGGCTCGTAATAAGCGAGCGTCGCTTCGCTTGCGACCGTGTCGGCGCTGCGGCGGCTCCAATCGCTACGGCCTCCGGCCCGGTCCGCCTTCGAATCCAGTTCGCCGCGGCCGATCGCCACCGGCTCGGCCGAACCGGCACGGGCAAGCGTCAGTACCGCCTGGGTGTCGGTCAGGGACAGGGGCTCGAGGTCGGCCAGAGCCTCGACAGCCGCGCGCACGCTCTCCCCCGCTGCGGCGTAGCCCGCGACCTCGATCGTCTCGGCGACGGCGAGTTCGGGAGCCAGGGTGGCTGCGATCCGGCCGACCCCGACCGGTCCTTCATCGGCCTCGACCTCGAAGGTCAGCGACGGAATCCGGTTGCCATATTCGGCAAGCTGGAAATCCTCGAAGACCGCATAAGCGAGGCCGCGATAGGCCGGCGTGCCTCCGGCGCCCTCCGCGGAAGCAATCAGCGGATCGGGCGCCTGGTCCTCGCCGCCGAGATGCAGCCGATACTGGCTTGCCGTCTTGAAGTCGCCGGCCTCCCCCCGGAGCAGCTTGCCGTCGGCCCAGATCCTGCGCACGGCGCGAACCGCGCGCGCGGAGAGAAGGACGGCGAAATTCGCGGAATAGCTGTAATTGACCGTCTTGGGCTGGCCCTTGCCCCCGCCATTCTTGGTCCGCTCCTCGCGAAGGTCGGTCGCCCAGATCACCGTGCCGGCAACGCGCATCGTCCCGAACAGCTTCGGGATCTGGCTGCCGTAGCTCGATGTCTGGACCGAAAGGTCGCCGAGACGCGGTCCCTGGCGGGCCTTGGGCGCGAACAGCCGGGAATCGATCTGCTGGCCGATGAGCGCTCCGATCGCGCTTCCGATGCGGCCGCCGAGCGCCTGGCCCGCGGCGGTGAGGACGAGCGTCGCCATCATTCGTCTCCAGCAATGGGGCGCCAGACGCTGGCGAGGGGCCAGGGGAAAGGCCGCGGCCGTTCGACGACGCGGCGCAGCGAAGCGTCGGCGTGGATGAAGCCGGGGCCGGTGCACAAGGCGAGGTGGAGCTGAGCGGGGCCGGCCTCGAACAGGATGAGGTCGCCGCCGCTAAGTTCCCCCTCGGGTACGGGCCGCCAGCCGAGATCCCGCAGCCAGGCCTCGATCGGCGCGCGATGCTCGCCACGAATCCGATATTCGCGCGGCACCCGCTCCGCCGCAATGTCCGCCGCCGCGAGCACCAGGCCGATACAGTCGAGGCCGCGTTCGGGATCCCGCCCCTGCGGCCTGAACCCCACGCCCAGCAGCGCCCTTGCCCGCGCGACCATCGCCTCCGCTCGCGCCACGTCAGGCCCCCGGATACCGCGTCAGCAGGTCCATGCCCGGAAGGTGCGGTTCTCCGCGGAAATTGGCGGCGTTCGCGAACCGGCTCGCGCACGTCTCGAAACGCTTGTCGCAGCCTTCGCCTATCTCGACGAGGTCGCCGACCGCCGCCTCGCGGGGCGGGGTCTCGCGCAGGACCAAGCGCACCCCGTCGGAGGAGGCGATCCAGCTCTCCAGCCCGCTATTCTCTCCGCTGACCCAGCGCAGCCGGCCATAGCCGCAGGCGTTCGTGCCCTCCGGCGCCGAGTCGACATCGAAGACATTTTCCGAGGCAATTGATGCGATCCGGGTGATCCGCGTCCGCCCCGCCATGTCGACGCGGCAGCGCCGGTCGCCGAGCGTTGCGCGGCATTCCGGCGAGGTCTGCTCGACGACCGGGCGCTCGAGCAGGGCGGCGGGGCCGCGCAGCTCCGTCTCGAACCCGTTCGCCTTGACCGAGATGTCGCCGAGCTCGCCCCGAGCCAGGGTAATCCGCTCCCCGCCGGGCGCCTCCCAGTCGACGAGGAAGAGCGAGACGGCCGCGCCGTCCCATCGGCCCGCGGCGAGGTCGTCGGCCGTGATTGCGTCGCTGGTCAGGGCTCCAGCGACGTCGAGCGCGGCCGCGTCGAATCCGTCCGAGATCGAGACGGCCGACGGCAGCATGCCGGGCGAGGCACGGTAGACGAGCCCGTCAAGCGCGATGTCGCGGTCGTGGCTGGTGAAGCCGAGACATACCCCGTCGCGCCGCTCCACCCGCCAGCAGAAAGCGAGCGTCGTCAGCTCCAGGTCGAGGATCGACATTCGCAGCCTCCTTCAGCCTTCGCGGATCTCGACCAGCGGCACGCTCGGGGCCTCGCCCGCCTCGAAGGTCGCGCGACTGATGCTGAGCCGGTCGTCCTCGAAGCGCACCGGAACGTCGAAGAGAAAGCCGGCGCGAACCGACTCGTCCGCGCCCGGTGGCGTCTCGAACCGGACGATCCCGCCCGGCTCGAGACTCCAGCCGCCGTTCCGCTCGACGCCCCCGACCGAGACCCGCACGCTTCCCGCCTCCGGCCGGGTGATCCGCCGCCTTTGCCCGCCATAATCCTTGACCAGCGCGAATTCGGTGCGGGCACCGTCGCCCATGCCGATCGCCTGATCGGCCGGGCCGGGCTCGCCGGTCATTCCGTTCGAGCTGTTGTCGAACGGATCCTCGAAGCGGAAGCCGACGGCGGCGCCGCGCCGCGCCCGGAAGAAGGCGATCAGGGCGTGGATGTCCTCCTCGCCGCGCAGGCCCGGCCCCGCGTCGAAGCGCAGCCGCGCGTCCGCCCAGTCGCTGTTCCTCTGCTCCGTCCCGGCCGCGCTCGTCACGACCGAAGTGGAGAACCACGGCTCCACCGCCGCCTCGCGGCCGAGCGCGATCGGGAATTTCACGTCTTCGAAAGCCTGCACTTCATCCTCCCCGATCTCGAACCAGGTGAACCCGTCGCGAAGCACCTGCGGCAGCGCCCAGACGAAAGTCGCGGCGACGCCGCGGCGGCGCGCGCGCTCGATGGCCGCGGCGATCGCCGACCATTGGTCGCGGTCCTCGGCCTGGAGCACGAATCCCGCGAAGTAATGCTGGCGCTCGCGCCCGTAGCCGAGCCGTTCCTCGACCTCCGCCGCCGCCGCCCGCGTCGCGCCGCCCCGGCCCGACGTGACCCATTCGTAATCCTCGAGCTGCAGCCGGTCGAAAGCGGGAAAGGCCCAGCCCGCGGCCAGGTTCGCGCGCCGCACCTCCGGCTCCGCCATCACGCCAGGCAGATAAACGAGCAGCAGGCTCTCCATCGCGGGATGCGATCCCTTCACGGCGGCGACGATCCCCGCCGTTGCCGTGGCCAGCACCGCTCCGGCATCATCCAGCGTCGACCGTTGAGCGGCGTCGAGCGCGCCCCGCACATCTTCGATCGCCACCGGATCGAAGGCGGCGACGGCCGAGGCGTCGTAAAGGAAGATCCGACCGTCCGCGGTCACCCACCACCAGGGTTCGCCGATCTGCAGCCGAACCGTCATTCCGGCCCCGGCGGCGATGCCCGCGAATGCCTTCGCCACGAGCGCGAGATAATTCATCGCCCCCGCATGCGCCGGCGACAGCAGCGCCGAGGGCGGCTCCCATCCGGTCAGCGCCGGCGTGCCGTCGGCGGCGCGCTGCTTCCAGTCGCCCCAGCAATGCTGGTCGAGCAGCTCGAACGAAAGGGACAGGATCAGCTCGTAGCCGAGCGCCGCCGCCCTCGCCGCGAAGTCGGCGTGCCAGGCGGCGCATGGCCCGTTCAGAACGCCCCCGGCGAGGCTGGCGTAGAAACCGCCGCTGTTCGCCTCGAGCCGGAAATAATGACTCATTCCGACATAATGGTTGATCGGCCCGCGATAGCCGAGCTGGAGCGCGTTGCGGAGCAGCCGCGCCGGCGTCAGGTGATAATGATCGTCATAGCCGGTCGCGATGCGCAGCTCGTGCTCGGGGACCAGAATATCCCCGATCCCGAGCGCCGATCCGGAGCCGTCGCAGCGGATCGTGCTGAGCTCCGCCCAACCCTCCGCCGGCGCCGGGAGCGGCGCGTCGCTGCCGCTCGCATAGCCCGGTGCGACGAGCGACACGAACATCCGGTCGACGTCGCCCGCCCAGACCAATTCCTCGCCGCCCCAGCCGGCGCCGAGCGCCGCGAAGTCGAGCTCGACGATCGGGTCCTCCGGACTTCCATCGGCATAATTCCACAATCGGACGTACCAGGCGCGCGCCGTCCCGGCCTCGTCGCGACCCTCGATCGTCAGCGTCGGCCCGTTGACGGCGTCGAGCCCGGTCAGCCCGCCGCTCCGCCACCTGAAGCTCAGCCTGCACGTCCTGAAATCGCGGCTCGTCTCATAGGCGAGCAGCGGATGATCGAAGCGGTCCTCCGCCTCCCAGATCAGCCCGGCGAGGTCGCCCTCCCGATAGAAGACGCACTCGACGCGCAGCGCGTCCGGCGCCGTCGTCACCGCGCTCGCCATCATCGGCCGCGGGAAGTTGACGGTCCAGAAGCGCGGATCGAAGCGCTTGACGAATCCCGTCTGCTTCGCCGCGCCCGGGGGCGCCAGCCAATAGCCCATGGCTCAATCCTCCACCCGCAGCAGCGCCTCGCGCACCGCGCGCGCCACCTGCCGGCTCGAGCGGGCCAGCGCCCGCGGCGCCGCTTCCGGCGGCGCGTTGATCGTTATGCTCATCCTGACGTCGCGCGCGGCGGCGGCCCGCGCCGGCTCGATCCGTCCGCTCGCCGTGGGGACGAAGAGCTCGGGTCCGCGCTCGCCGACCCGATAGGGGCGCCCCGCGACAACCGGGCCGCCGGTCGCCCGCCCCGGCGCGCCGAAGAGTCCCGAAAGCGCCTGGCCGAGACCGGCGAGCAGGCCGCCTTTGCCGCCGCCGCTCTCGCCGCCGCCCAGCGCCGCCTGGATGCCGCTGCGTATCGCGGCGGCCGCGATCTCCGCCATCGCCGAGAGCGCCGTGCGCTTCAGATCGTCGAAGCCGAGCTTGCCCGTCCTCACCGCCCTCAGCAGCGCGTTCTCCATCACCCGCCCGGCGCGCTCCAGCCCGTCCGCCAGCGGCCCTTCGAGCTGCGCCTTCATCTCGGCCACGTCGCGCGCGAACCCGCCGGTATCGGCGCGCACGCTGACGACCAGCCGCTCGATCTCCTCATCCATCGCTTTTTCCTTGATTGGCTGTCCTGGCTGGGCCTCATGAAGGCACTTGGGCGCCCCCGCCTGCGACGCTGCCGCGCCGAGGTTCGGTTCAAGCCCCGGCCCGCTAGGTATGAAGATGATCGTGGGTCGCATCGCGCGCGCTGAACGCGGCGCATCGGCACCCGCGCTCAACCCAAGGTCGACTGATCCCGGACGTTGGTCGCCTGCGAAGCAGTCGCGCGGGAGCGTTATGCCAGTTCGAGGGCTTCGAGACGCTTTACAAAATTGTCGTTCGAGGCTGCGGAGGATTCCACGTGCAGATTGACCTCCTTTACGACCCGGGCACGAACGACCTCATCGATGCCGATCTTGTCATTCCTGTAGAGCCACTCCGACACCTCTTGCCAATCCCACAAGGGGTGCTTTGAGGTCACCTTGGCAACCGGATTCGGGAATTCCGATCCTCGCTCCGCCCGCGTGTACAACGAAATCGCCTGGCGTGACATTCCCGCGCGGTCCGCAATCTCGCTTAGGCTGACGAGATGGTCAGGCTCTATCCGCCCGACGTGGGCGCCCGCGCGCAGCACGTCCTCATAAGCGGACGCGACGGCCTTGGAGAAGGAAACGGCCTCCCGGCTGAACTCGACGATGATCACGCCCTTCTGGAACGAAAGGGTGGCGTCGTCGCAACCGGCTTCGAAAAAGCGATCCTCGAAGCCGTCGGCCTCAGGGTCCAGCCCGGAGGCGATGACGGTGAATTCATGCGTCTTCACCATTCACCTCCTTCCGATCCTCGTGCGGGCACCGATTTACCGCCTGGATAATTGCTTTTGCATGCCTCTGCGCATTCCTCGGCGTTCCCCAGACCGAAACCTTGCACCCATCCCGGTCGTGGTGTGCGCAATAAAGACTTCCCCAGGCATGGCCTTTGATCGGCTTGACTGTCCAGTTAAGCTCTTCGGCGTAGGAGACAGCATCCTCGATCTCCTTATTGGGATGGCGCGCCCTAGCCACCCCTCGACTCGATATGCGCGCGGGTGTTTACGTTTGTCAACACGGTCAGTTCCCCACATATTGCCGTGGCGTTAACCGCGCCGTGGCCCGCGATCAACGAGTGGCCCTCCCCCCGGCTCAATGGGCTGAGCTTCGCGCTCGTCGGCGGACTCATCTGGGTACGTTTCCCTCAGTCTCTCGAGATCGTCCCGGGACAGGCTTGGAGGGTCCGGGTCGGCACCCGCTAGGGCGTCGAGCACGGCGCCGAGCTCTGCCGGGGTCGCGCGCCAGAATTCGTCGGGACGCCAGCCGAGCAGCGCGCCCGCGACGCCCGCCAGCCGCGCGGCGCCGTCGCTAAACCGCTCCACGGCCCTGCAGGATCTGCCCGAGCAATGTCCTGAGCGCCGGCGTCGCGCCGGCCAAGCCCTGCTCGGCGATCGCCGCGCCGACGCGCTCCCGGGTCAGCCCCTCGGGTCGCGCATCGACGCAGTGCCAGAACAGAGCCGCCATTTCGCTCAGCTTCAGTCCGCCGGACGCGGCCCGCTCGACGAGCGCGAATAGCGGCCCCAGCTCCTCCTCCGCGGCCACCAGGGCCGTGAAGCTCGGGCGCAGCACGAGCCGCTCACCGCCCAACGAAATGCCGGCCTCGCCGCGCGCCGCATTCGCGCTCACAACGGCACCACCGGGCCGGAGCTCTCGAGATTCAGCGCGTAATTGCGCTCCCCATTATGGTCCCCGGAATAATCCAGCCGGGTCACCAGGAAGCGGCCGCGCAGCCGCTCGCCGCTCTCGAAGCTCAATTCGTAATCGTCGAGCGCGCCGGCGAGCGCATTGCTCTTGACCCGCAGCTCCTGGTCCGACGCCAGGAAGATCCCGCTCGCCGAGACCGACACCGAGCGCACGCCCGCCCCGGACAGCAATTCCCGCCATCCTCCCGAATCCTTGCTGGTGACGTTCACCGCCTCGCCGTTCACCGACATCTGCGTCGTGCGCATGCCCGCCACGGTCGTGAAAGCGGGCGGCTCGGCACCGTTCCCGACCTTCAGCAGAAAGGCACTTCCCTTTTCCGCTCCCATCGATATTCTCCTCTAGGTTCAACTCGTTGCACTGGAATTCGGGATGATTTCACAAGTGCTTCTCGGGGCCCTCGCGCTCGCTGCGCCGGGCAATCTTCCGGCCGCTCGGAACGCCTATTCGAACTGTCTCGCC
>DATAIU010000084.1:0-13150 GCA_036262495.1 Allosphingosinicella sp. | reverse complement strand
GGCCGCGGCTCCGCCCCGCTAGACCTCCAGCAGCGCGTAGGGCCGGCCGAAGGCGGGCTCGACGACGAACTGGGCGACGTTGAAGACGGGGACTCCGCCGGCGGTGTGCCCTGAATAGGCGCCGCGATGGGCGTGGCCGTGTACGACCGCCTTCACATTGTCGAACCGGTCGATCGCATTGGCGAGGCGCGACGACCCCAGGAACGGATAGATTTCGAGCGGCTCGCCCTCGACCGTTTCGGGGATCGGGGCGTAATGGAGGACGGCTACGACGCGGTCCGTCCTCAGCGAGCGCAGCGCATTCTCGAGGATCCTCGCCTCGTTGCGGCTTTCGTCGACGAAGGTCTTGATCGCCTGCTCGCCGAAGGCGGCGAGCTCGCCGCGCCCGAAGCCGCCGATGAACCCCTTCGTACCGGCGAAGCCGACGCCTTGGACGACGGTCGCCTGCTCGCCGAGCATGGTGACGCCGGCCTGCTGCAGGATGTGGGTCACTTCCTCGGCGGCGCCCGATTCGAGATCGTGATTGCCGAGCACCGCCAGCACCGGGATCGTGCACGCCTCGAGGTCGCGGGCGAGGACCTCTGCCTCGGCGACCTTGCCGAAATTGGTGAGGTCCCCGGCGAGAGCGAGCACGTCGGCGGCGTCCGATATCTCCTCGAACATCGCTCGATAGCGGTCGTGGCAATTCTCGGTGACGTGGAGGTCGCCGATCGCGGCGAGCGTCAGCGCCTCAGTGCGGCTCATGCTTCTCGTCCACGCCCTTGCCCACGACGTCGGCGAAACCCCACTCGCTGACATCGATGACATAGTCGGTCGGGCTGATCAGCCGCCCGCGACAGATCTTGATGCTGGCCGGCGGCATCTCGTCCTGCGCCTTCAGCCGGGCAAGCAGCTCGTCGTAGAGCCAGCGCGGGATCAAATCGCGCTCGGTCGGGTATACGAAGCGGAAATTGAGCACGTTGATCAGCAGCACCTCCCAATAGAGCTCCATGTTCGAGAGCAGCCACTTCCAGTCGATCTCGTCATGCTTGATCAGGATTACGTGGACGATGTCGGCGCCGTCGTAGCGGTAGCGGGTCTGCAGAAAGAGCTTCGACAAGATGAACTGCGTCGGCGGAGTGACCCGTACCGTCGTGCCGTAGACCTCGGCCTCGTAGGCGTCGCGAAACCAGTCGTCGGTGATCGGGATCGAGGCCGACGAGATGTTGAAGATCACGTCGAAGAAGTTCTCGTCTCGCCAGACCTTCCCGATCCAGCGCTCGTCCTCCATCTCGATCTCGTAGCCGAGGCCCTTGAAGTGCGCGAGGATGCGCGGCGCGTCACTCGGCTTGCAGAAGACGTCGAGGTCCTTGGTCGGCCGCGTGATGCCGGTGAAGCAGGACAGAGCGTAGGTGCCCGAAAGCAGAAACGGGATGTCCGATTCCTTGAGCCGCCTGAGGCCTTCCGCATAGAAATCGACCGCGTCGGCCGGCGGCTCGAATGAGGCGGGGTCGAACTTGTCCAATTGTCTGTTCACCGGGCCCCGCGAAAAAGGGCCGGCGCGCGGCGCCGGTCGGCGCCGGCGGACCGGCGGCTGACCAACGGCAGGAGCGCTAATGCGTTCCGGGCCTCGCCTCGACCGGTGCCGGGATGGCGCGTCCGATGCGCCGCAGCGTCACCGTGAACTCCAGGGTCGAATTGGGCGGAATCGTTCCCGCCGCGTGATTGCCATAGGCGAGCTGCGGCGGTATCCAGAATCGGTATTTCCCGCCGACGTTCATCATCATCAGCGCCTCGGCGAAACCCGGGACGACGCCGCCGACCGGGAATCCCACGGGCTTGTCGCCGCTGCGGTCGAAGACCTTGCCGTTGGCGAGGCGGCCGACATAGTCGACGAGCACGGCGTCCTCGACGGTCGGACGAGGGCCCGATCCCCGCTTCAACGTCTTGAACCGGAGGCCGCTCGCGGTCGTGACGACGCCCGATCGGCTGGGCTTGAGCGCCGGCGCGGACGGCGCGGCGGCAGCGAGAAGGAACGCAACGAGGAGCATGCGCCGTGCCTTAGGCCAAGGCGGCGCAGGGGAATAGAGGCTTTTCAAGGACTTGCTCTGGCGTCACCGACATGCGTTTGACCTTGTCGCGCCGCTCCGTTAGCCCGCCGCGCGCGCCTCAGCCGAGCGCGAGGACCCTTCTTCAATGCCCTATGCGGTCAAGGAAATATTCTACACGCTGCAGGGCGAGGGCCGAAACGCGGGCCGCGCCGCGGTCTTCTGCCGATTCGCCGGTTGCAACCTGTGGTCGGGCCGCGAAGCGGACCGGGAGCGTGCCGTCTGCAAATTCTGCGACACCGACTTCGTCGGCACGGACGGCTCCGGGGGCGGGCGCTTCGCGGACGCCGAGACGCTGGCCGACGCTGTGGCCGCAGCGTGGCCGGGACCGGCGGCAGGACGTCTGGCCGTCCTGACCGGCGGCGAGCCCTGCCTGCAGGCCGACGAGGCGCTGACCGAAGCCCTGCATCGGCGCGCATTCGAGGTGGCGCTCGAGACGAACGGAACCTTGGAGCCGCCGCCCGGCGTCGACTGGATCTGCGTCAGCCCCAAGGCCGGCACCGAGCTCGCAATCGTGGCGGGCGACGAGCTGAAGCTGGTCTATCCCCAACCCGGAGCCGAGCCCGAGCGCTTCCGCGCCCTCCGCTTCGACCATTTCCTGCTCCAGCCGATGGACGGACCCGCGCTTGCGGAGAACACCGCAGCCGCGGTCGAATATTGCCTGACGCACCCCGAATGGCGGCTGACGCTCCAGACCCACAAGCAGCTCGGCCTGCGCTGATGTTCGAGCTGGCCAGGCAATTCCGCTTCGAGGCCGCCCACACGCTCCGCCGCGAGATCGAGGCCGAATCGAGCCGCCGCATTCACGGCCATTCCTACCGCGCCGAGGTGGCGATACGCGGCGAGCCCGACCCCGAGAGCGGAATGATCATCGACCTCGGCCTTTTCGAGCAGGCCCTGGCCCGAGCGCGCGAGGAGCTCGACCATCATTTCCTCGACGACGTGACGGGTCTAGGCCCGCCGACGCTCGAGAATCTGTCGCGCTGGATCTGGGAGAAGGTGGAGCCGGCCTGTCCCGCTCTCGCCCGCGTCACGGTACATCGCGACGCGAGCGGCGATTCCTGCAGCTATTTCGGACGCTGACGTGGCCAATGAAAAAGCTTTGGTGCTCTTCTCCGGCGGCCAGGATTCGACCGTCTGTCTGGCTTGGGCGCTGGAGCGGTTCGCATCGGTGGAGACGGTCGGCTTCGACTATGGCCAGCGCCATCGCGTGGAGCTCGACGTCCGACCCCGCATAATCGGGGAATTGCGGGCGCGTTTCCCTTCGTGGGGGGAGCGCCTGGGTGCTGACCATCTCCTGCACCTGCCCGTGCTCGGCGAAATCAGCGACACCGCCCTCACTCGCGACCTACCGATCGAAGCGGAGGAAGGCGCGCTTCCCAACACCTTCGTCCCCGGCCGCAACCTCCTCTTCGTAACGCTGGCCGCGGCGCTCGCCTACCGCCGCGGCGCGACCCGCCTCGTCGCGGGCGTCTGCGAGACCGATTATTCCGGCTATCCGGACTGCCGCGAGGCGACGATGCGCGCGCTCGAAAAGGCTCTCAACCTCGGCATGGAAACCGACCTCGTCATCGAAGCGCCGCTGATGCACCTCGACAAGGCCGAAACCTGGGCCCTCGCCGAAGATCTCGGCGGCGACGCGCTCGTCGAGATCGTCCGCGACGAGACGCACAGCTGCTACGAGGGCGACCGGTCGCCCACGCACGAATGGGGCCGCGGCTGCGGCGAATGCCCCGCCTGCCGCCTCCGCGCCCAAGGCTATTCCGCCTGGAAGGCCGTCCGCTGAGGAAGAATTGGAGCGGGCGAAGGGATTCGAACCCTCGACCCCAACCTTGGCAAGGTTGTGCTCTACCCCTGAGCTACGCCCGCTCTCGAGCTGAGCCGCTCGGCCGCAACGCGCAAGGCGCGTCGGACGAAGGCCCGGGTGGCGGCGGCTGCTAGCATGGGGTCCGGCACCCGGCAAGGGTCTAGATGGGCTTGGCAGGGACGGCGGCGATACCACATAGGCGGCGCGTCGATATCGTGCGGAAAGGCGGCTTGTGGCGACTTTGGGAATGAGCCCGGCGGAGAAGGAAGCGCTCGAGGCGTTCAAGCGCGACGTCGTCGATCCGTCGATGGATGCGCTCGTCATCCTCGACTTCTGGGCTGAATGGTGCGGGCCCTGCAAGCAGCTGACCCCGATCCTCGAGAAGGTCGCCGCCGATTATGCGGCCAAGGGCGTCAGGCTGGCCAAGATCAACGTCGACGAGAACAAGATCGTCGCCGCCCAATTCCGCGTCCAGTCGATCCCCACCGTCTACGCCATCTTCCAGGGCCAGCTGGTGGCCGACCTGACCCCGGCGCGCACCGAAGGCCAGCTCACCCGTTATCTCGACCAGATCCTCGCGCAGCTTCCGGTCGAGGGCGAAGCGCAGCAGATCGAGGCCGAGATCGAGCCGTTGATCGCGATGGGCGAGGAAGTGCTCGCCGGGGGCGATGCCGAGCGGGCCGAGAATATCTTCCGCCAAGTGCTCGAAATGGCGCCCGAGCATCCCGAAGTCATATCGGGCCTCGCCCGTGCCCTGATCGCGGCCGGCAGAACCGACGAAGCCAAAGCCGTGCTGGATGCCGCCCCGGAAGCCGCGGCGAAGGATGCTGCGATCGCCCGCGCGCGCTCGGCCCTGGCCCTCGCCGAGACTGCGCCCGCCGGTGCGGACGGCGCCGAGTTCGAGCGTCGGATCGCCACCGACGCCGACGACCATGAAGCGCGCTACGAGCTGGCCGGCATCCTCGCCGCGCGCGGCGAGCGCGACGCGGCGGCCGACCATCTGCTCGAAAGCATCGCGCGCGACCGGGAATGGAACGAAGGGGCCGCGCGCAAGCGCCTCCTCCAGCTCATGGACGTGGCCGGGATCGAGGATCCGTGGGCCGGGGCACAGCGGCGCCGGCTTTCCGCGATCCTCTTCACCTGATGGCGGGAGCCCCGCTCCGCATCCCGATCTTTCCGCTCGCCGGCGCCCTCCTCTTCCCCCGCGCGCAGCTGCCGCTCCACATCTTCGAGCCGCGCTACGTCGCGATGGTCCGCGACGCGCTCGCGACCCACCAGCTGATCGGCATGGTCCAGCCGCGAACGGGGAACGAGCCACCCGCCTTGTTCGAAATAGGCTGCCTCGGGCGGATCGCCAGCGCCGAGGAGCTGGACGACGGCCCCTTCAACATCGTCCTCGAGGGCCTTGGCCGCTTCCGGATCGCGGCCGAGGCCGCGGCGGCGACCCCGTACCGCCAGGCCGACGCGGACCGCAGCGGTTTCGAGCGCGACGAGGAAGAGCCCGACCCGCTCGGCCTCGCCCAGCGCGCCGAGCTCGAGCGGGAGGCGCGGCGCTACGCCGACGCGCTCGGCTATGCGGTCGACTGGGACGCGGTCACTCGGCTCGACGACGAGATGCTGGTCAACGCCATCGCCCAGGTCGCACCCTTCGACGTCGGATCCAAGCAGGCTTTGCTCGAGGCGCAGGACATCGCCGCGCGCTGCGAGCTGATCGTCCAGTTCATGCAGTTCCAGCGGATGGTCCCGGGCGGCGTCGAGGGGCCCGAGACGCTGCAATAGGCTAGATCGGCAGACCGCGCAGGAGCAACGGAAGCTCGCCGCTCTCCCCGCGCGCCTCTGCCATCAGCTGGCTCTTCAGCGGCCCGAGCTTCTGGACGATCCCCATCCCTGCCCGGCGCAACGCCGCAGCCGCCTTGCCCGGCACCGCGTAGATCCGCGTCAGCGAATCGGTCGCGGCGGCGACCATCATCGTGTCGAGGCCGCGCCAGCGCTCGTAACGGGTGAGAAGCTGGGCATCGCCGAGGTCCATCCCGAGGCGTGCGCCCTCGGTCAGAACCTGGGTCAGCGCGGCGACGTCGCGAAAGCCGAGGTTGAGGCCCTGCCCGGCGATGGGGTGGATGCCGTGCGCCGCGTCGCCGGCGAGGACGAGACGCTCGGCGGTGAGCGTCGCGGCGTGGTGGAAGCCGAGCGGATAGTTCCAGCGCGGCCCGGCGAGGCGCACCTCGCCGAGGAATCCGCCCATCTTCTTCTCGATCTCGTGCGCCATGGCCCGGTCGGGAAGGTCGAGCACGGCGGGCGCGTCCGCGGCCGGCACCGACCAGACGATCGCCGAGCGCGTCCCCGGCAGGAGCGGGAGGATCGCGAAGGGCCCGCTCGGGTAGAAAATCTCGTAGGCCGCGTTCTCGTGGTCGCGCTCATGGTCGATCGTGAGGACGATCGCGGCGTGGTCGTAGCGCCAGGAGGCCATGGCGATGCCCGCCGCCTCCCGGGTCGGCGAGGAGCGCCCCTCCGCCCCGACGAGGAGCGGCGCGGTCACGGCGCGGCCGTCCTCCAAGGCGGCGCGAACGCCCGCCCCGTCGCGGACAATGTCGGCCGCCTGCGCCGGCATCAGCAAGGTAACGCGCCCGGCCTCCGCCGCGGCCTCCCGCAAGACCTGCCGCAGGCGGCGATTCTCCACCATGATGCCTAGGGGATCCTCCTCATCGTCGGCGGTGAAGACGATCCCGCCCGGGGCGAGGCCGTCGCTGACCCGGATCGAGAGGATCGGGCAGCCTTCGCCTTCCAGCCGGTCGGCAACCCCGATCGTTTCCAGCATCCGCCAGGACGAGCTCGAAATCGCCGTCGCCCGCCCGTCGAAGGCGGGCGCAGTCTTTTCCGGATCGGCCGGGTCGATGACGAGCGAGGACAGGCCGTGCCGATCGAGCGCGACGGCGAGCGTCAGGCCGATCAGGCCGCCGCCGAGAATGATGACGTCTGCGCGCTCCATGCCGGTCTCCAACGATTTTCCGGCCCTACCGATGCACGGGAGCAACGCCAAGCGCTTGACCGGCGAGTCCCGCCGGGCGCATTAACCCTCTCAGGAACATTTGGGGCACGGGGATGGCCGCGACGGCAGCGCAGAGCGCGCGCCAGGTGAAGCTGGCGCAATGGCGCTCCGGAATGAAGAAAGGGGTGCGCCGCACCTGGGCGCTGCTGATCGGCGGCGCGATCGGCGCTTTAGCCTTGCTCATCTTCCTGGCGCTGGTCAGCTACCGAACCACCGACCCCTCGCCCAACACGGCGGCGGCCGGCCCCGTACGCAACTGGATCGGGGTGCCCGGGGCCTGGATCGCCGACGTGCTGCTCAGTCTGTTCGGACCGCCCGCCGGGCTGATCCTCGTCCTCATGCTCCTCGTCGGTGCGCGCGTCGCCGCCGGGACGGAGCCGACCCGCTGGCTGCGCTCGCTCGCCATCGCGATCCTCGCCCTCGCGCTGATCGGCACGGGCGCATCGCTTCTTTCCGGCGAAGCGGTGAACGGGCTTCCGGCGAGCTGGGGCGGCGTGATCGGCCTGACGCTCGCCAAGGGCGTTGAGGCGGGGCTTGGCGCGATCGGCGAGCCGGGCATCGTCGAGCCCTTCCGCCTCGTCGCCGTCGTTCTGTTCAGCGTCGGCGGTCTGGTGCTCTTCTGGTTCGGGCTCGGCCTCAGGCGAGAGGAGCGCGCGTGGATCGCAGCGCGGCGCCTGCCCCGGCTGCGGCGCGGCGGCGCCGATGAATATCATGAGGATCTGCCCGAGCCCGAGCAGCGGCCGGCACGCTCGCCCGTCGTCACTCCCGCCGAGCCACCGCGGACCCTGATCGCTGACCGCGCCCGGTCGCCCGACAAGGCGAAGCGGCCGGCACGCGAACGGCAGGCCTCCCTGGCCCTCGGCGACAGCTACCAGCTCCCGAGCCTCGACCTGCTCGCGCCCGCTCCGCCCCCCGTCAGCGGCGCGCTCGACAAAGCGAGCCTCGAGCGCAACGCACGGCTGCTCGAATCCGTGCTCGACGATTTCTCGGTGAAGGGCGACATCGTCGAGGTGCGGCCGGGCCCGGTCGTCACCATGTACGAGCTGGAGCCCGCCAGCGGCATCAAGGCGAGCCGGGTCATCCAGCTCGCCGACGATATCGCCCGCAACATGTCGGCTTTGTCGGCCCGCGTCGCGACGATCCCTGGCCGAAGCGTGATCGGCATCGAGCTGCCCAATCCGAAGCGCGAAATGGTCGTTCTCTCCGAGCTGATCGCAAGCCATGCATTCGAAGACCAGGTCGCGCAGCTGCCGATCGTTCTCGGCAAGAACATCGCCGGCGATCCCGTCGTCGCCGATCTCGCGCCGATGCCGCATCTGCTCGTCGCCGGCACGACCGGATCGGGCAAGTCGGTCGGCCTCAACTGCATGATCCTCTCCTTGCTCTACCGGCTGACCCCTGAGCAGTGCAAAATGATCCTGATTGACCCGAAGATGCTCGAGCTCAGCACCTACGACGACATCCCCCATTTGCTCGCCCCCGTGGTCACCGAGCCCGCCAAGGCGATTCGGGCGCTCAAATGGACGGTCGAGCAGATGGAGGAGCGCTACCGGATGATGGCGTCCGTGGGCGTGCGTCAGCTCTCCAGCTTCAACGCCAAGGTGCGCGAATCCAAGGCCAAGGGCCAGACGCTCGGCCGCCGGGTCCAGACCGGCTACGACCCGGAGACCGGCCAGCCCAAATATGAGATGGAAGAGCTCGAATATGAGGTCCTGCCGCAGATCGTCGTCGTCGTCGACGAGCTGGCGGACCTGATGATGACCGCGGGCAAGGAGGTCGAGTTCCTCATCCAGCGCCTCGCCCAGAAGGCGCGCGCGGCCGGTATCCACCTGATCATGGCAACCCAGCGCCCCTCGGTCGACGTGATCACCGGCGTCATCAAGGCGAACCTTCCGACGCGCATCTCGTTCGCGGTCACCTCGAAGATCGACTCGCGCACCATTCTCGGTGAGCAGGGCGCCGAGCAGCTGCTCGGCAAGGGCGACATGCTCTACATGCCCGGCGGCAAGCAGATTGCGCGGGTGCACGGACCGTTCGTCTCCGACGAGGAGGTCCGCGCCGTCGCCGAGCATTGGCGCGGCCAGGGCAAGCCCGAATATGTCCAGGCCGTCACCGAGGAGCCGGAGGACGGCGGCTACATGTTCGAAGGCCAGCCGACCGGCGAGGACGATCCCGAGGCGCAGCTCTATCGCAAGGCGATCCAGACGGTCGCCGAGAGCCAGAAGGCGTCGACCTCCTACCTCCAGCGCCAGCTAAGGATCGGCTACAACAATGCCGCCCGCCTGATCGAGCGGATGGAGAAAGACGGCTTCGTCAGCGCGCCCGATCATGTCGGCCGGCGCGAGGTGCTGGTCGATCCCGAGGGCCGCCCGATCTGAGGAGGCGGGAACCCGCGGGGTTCAGAGGGCATTCAAGCGGCGGGAGCCAAGGGCCCATCCAAATCCAGGTTACGGAGACTGTCCATGTCGCGTTTGAAGACGCTCGCCCTCGCCGCCGCGCCGCTGGCCGCCGCCGGCATGATGATTCCGCAGGCGCCGGCGCTCGCGCAGTCCGCGAGCGCGCTCACTCGCGTCACCGCCCACCTCAAGGCGGTCAATACGATGGTCGCGAACTTCACGCAGACCGACAAGAAGGGCCGCTCGCTGACGGGCACGCTCAGCCTGAAGCGCCCCGGCAAGGTCCGCTTCCAGTATCAGAAGGGCTATCCGGTGCTGATCGTCGCCGACGGCCGGCGGCTGAACATGGTCAATTACGACACCAAGCGCGTCGACAGCTGGCCGATCGGCAATTCGCCGCTCGGCGTGCTTCTCAACGCGAACCCCGATCTCAGCCGCATCGCGAAGGTGACGCGGGACGACGCGCAGGTGCTCCTCGTCCAGGCCCGCGACCCGAAGAAGCCCGAATTCGGCACGATCACCCTCGGCTTCGCCAAGGTCGCGAGCGCGCCGGCCGGGCTTCTCCTCCAGGGCTGGACCGTGCTCGACGCGCAGAACAACCGCACGACGGTCAAGCTGTCCGGCCAGCGCTTCAACGTCGCGGTCGCGGACAGTGCGTTTTCCTTCCAGGATCCGAGGCGCCGCGGGCCGCGCGGCTGAGGCCCATTCATCGTGCTGACAGGAAAAGGTCGCTAATCGAAACCTTGCGATTGCGGGTGGTCGCCGTCCGGGTTTTCCCCCCTGTTGCCCGGGCCTTTCGCCCCGATCGAGCCTCGCGTAGACCACGCTTGGTTGGCCCTCGCTCCACGCCCCCGGAGCGGGGGCCTTTGCTTGTCCGGGCGCCCCGGCTAGAGCCTGACGCATGGAGCAAAGGCTGAAAATAGCGTCCTGGAACATCAATTCGGTGCGGGCGCGCCTGCCGATCGTCGAGCAGTTCCTGCGCGCGGTCGCACCCGATATCCTCTGCCTCCAGGAGACCAAGGTGGAGGATTGCTCCTTCCCCGCCGCGATCTTCCACGAGCTCGGCTACGTCCACAACATCTTCTGCGGCCAGCGCATGCACCACGGCGTCGCCATCCTCAGCCGCCTGCCGATGCGCGAGGAGGAAAGGCACGACTGGCAGGCGAACGGCGAGGCGAGGCACGTCGGCGTCCGCCTCGAGTGCGGGATCAGGCTCGAGAACGTCTATGTGCCGGCGGGCGGCGACGTCCCCGACCGCGAGATCAACCGCAAGTTCGGCCAGAAGCTCGATTTCATCGCCCGGATGACCGCCTGGTCCGAGAGCTGCCGCTGCCCGACCATCATGGTCGGCGACTTCAACGTCGCTCCGCTCGAATGCGACGTCTGGAGCCACAAGCAGCTCCTCACCGTCGTCAGCCACACGCCGATCGAGGTCGAGGCCCTTACTCGCCTCCAGCACAGCAACGACTGGGTCGATCTCGGCCGCCACTTCTACCCGGCGCCCCAGCGCCTCCACACCTGGTGGAGCTATCGCTCTCCCGACTGGACGAAGAACGACCGCGGCCGCCGGCTCGACCATATGTGGGCGACCCGCGACGTCGCGGCGCTCGCCGTCGCCCACGAGGTGCACGAACCCTGCCGAAACTGGGAGCGGCCGTCCGACCACGTGCCACTCGTCACGGAATTCTCGGTTTGACCGAAGGGCGCGCCGTCGCCCGCGCCATCGACGCGCTCCGCCGCGGCTGGCCGGTGATCATCGACGGTGTGGCCTTCCTGGCGGTCGAGACGGCCGACGAGGCGAGCCTAGCCCTCTTTGACGGCGGCGGAACGGCCGACCTCCTCATCTCGGGCCCCCGAGCGGTGACCCTGAAGCTCGCCAACCAGCGCGAGGCGGTACCGACCCGCCCCGTGCGCCTCGCCCGCGCGGCCGGCGACGGCCTTGCCGAGGCCCTGGCGGTCGCCGATCCGGCGCTCGATCTCGCCCATCCCCTGAAGGGGCCCTTCCGGGCTTTGGCGGTGGAAACGACCAGCGCGGAAGCGGCAATCCTCCTCGCCCGCCGCGCGGGCCTGCTGCCTGCCCTATTTGTCGGCGGCGAACTGGGTCCGGACCCGGCTTCCCTTTCCGCTTCCGAGCTGACGGCGGCCGATCGCGCGCTTTCGCTCCGGATCGCCTCGCGGGCGAAGCTGCCCACCCGTCACGCCGAGCAGGGCGAGATCGTCGCCTTTCGCTCTGAGGAGGACGGCAGCGAGCATGTCGCGCTCGTCATCGGCGCGCCGGGCGGGCAGCCGCCGCTGGTCAGGCTCCACAGCGAGTGCCTGACCGGGGACGTGCTCGGATCGCTCAAATGCGATTGCGGGCCGCAGCTCGCCGACGCGCTCGCCGCCATCGCGGCCTCGGGCTGGGGCATGCTTCTCTATCTGCGCCAGGAGGGCCGGGGCATCGGTCTGGTCAACAAGCTCAGGGCCTATGCCTTGCAGGACCAGGGCTTCGACACCGTGGATTCGAACCTGCGCCTGGGCTTCGGCGACGACGAGCGCGATTTCACCGTCGCCGCGCGCATGCTGGAGGCGCTCGGGCGGGGCGAGGTTCGGCTTCTGACCAATAATCCGCGAAAGGTTGGCGCTCTCGAGGCGGCGGGAATCCGAGTCACGGAACTGGTCCCGCTGCGGACCGAGATCAATCCTCACAACCGCGCCTATCTCGCCGCCAAACGCGACCGGAGCGGCCACCACCTCTGACGCCAAGCCGTCAGGTCCGCTCTAATTCCTCCATGATCTCAAAGACTTGCGCATAGTCATGAGCAATCAGGCTTGCCCCTGCGGCGCGTACGCGCTCCTCGTGCCCGTGGCGGATATGCCGCCCCGCGAGCAACGCGATCACCGTCATTCCCGCCGCGGCGCCGGCCGCGACTCCGACCGGATGGTCTTCGATGACGAGGCAGGCCTCGGGCGGAACGCCGAGCCGATCGGCGGCATGCAGATAGATGTCCGGATGAGGCTTGCCCCGCGCGAAGCCGGCGGCACTGTAGAGCCTGTCGCCGAAGGCGTGGCTGAGGCCGAGCCGGCGGAGCGTCTGCTCCAGCCACCAGGTCTCGCTCGACGAGGCGATGGCGAGCATCCGGTCCGTCTGGCTTGCGACGAAGCTCTCGACGCCCTCCACGGCGAGCATCTCCGCGGCCCTCGCCGCCACCGCCGCGTCGACGGGGTCGCCGAGGTTGCTGCGGCCGAACCTGAGGCCGCTCTCCTCCTCGATCCGCCGGTAGCAATCGTCCCAGCGAAGCCCCGAATAGCGGTCGAGAGCTTCGTCCCGCGTCACTGGATAGCCTCGCTCGGTCAACGCCTCGCCGAGGACCGTATTGGCCAGCCATTCGCTGTCGACGATCACGCCGTCGAAATCGAAGATTATGGCTCGGTACTTCATTCCCGCTCCCCGAACAGGGCCGTGCCGACGCGCACATGGGTCGCGCCGATCATCACGGCTGCCTCGAAGTCGGCGGACATCCCCATGCTCAGGCCGTCAAGCCCGTGCCGGCGGCCGAGCTTTGCGAGGAGGGCGAAATAGGGCGCGGCTTCGACCTCGGCCGGGGGAACGCACATCAGGCCGGCGACCGGCAGGCCCGCATCCCGCGCGGACTCGAGAAGACAAGGCAGGTCGGCCACTGCGCAGCCGCCCTTCTGCGGCTCGTCGCCGATATTGACCTGCAGGAAGCAGTCCGGCCGGCGACCGCTCCTGGCCATGGCGCGGCCGAGAGCGCCCACCAGGGAGGGCCGATCGACCGAATGGATCGCATCGAACAGCTCCACCGCCGCCTCG